>JBHHYI010000032.1:0-30111 GCA_046757525.1 bacterium
AATATCCCGACTTAATGTGCGTTCAGCATAGATATACTGAACGATTCATCCACGGCCTGAACTGTTACTGACAATTTTATTTGCAACGGCCAAGTCAATTTAAGGAAATAATTTGTTTAAATCCAATTTTATCGCTATTTCTGGCAACATCGGGGTTGGTAAGACCAGTTTGTCGAAACAGTTGAACAAGAGATTTGGTTGGAAAGTCTTCTACGAACCGGAGCAGAAAAATCCTTATCTGGAAGATTTTTATGAGGATATGCAAAGATGGGCTTTCCATTCACAGATTGTCTTTCTGACCCAGCGCTTCAAGGATCATTTGAAAATCCAAAACTCCAAAGAGGTGCTGGTGCAGGACCGGACCATATTTGAAGACGCAGAAATCTTTGCCAGGAATCTTTATGAGCGAAACCTCATGCAGCCGCGCGATTACCAGACTTACTGCAAGTTGTACGAGTCCATGGTGCAAACGCTCGAGAAGCCTGGCTTGTTGGTCTATTTGAGAGCCTCAACCTGGACTCTGCTGAGCCGCATTCGGAAGAGAGGCCGGGATTATGAGCGTAACCTGGATCGCGAGTACCTGGCTCAGCTAAACATTAGTTACGACAGATGGATCAGGCGTATCTCTGCAGATTGGAGCGTGCTGATCGTTGACACGGATGACTACGATATGGTCGAAGACGAGGATTGGTTGGAAGGTATTTTAGAGGAAATCAAACTGAAGGTAGAATAAAGCAATTCTATGCTGGTGTGTTTCACCCTATCTTGTTGAACACCATGGGATAGGTCACCGTCACCGTGCCTTGATCGATGGGTGCGTATTTCCATCTTCTGATGACATCCAGGATTTCCCGTTCAAATTCGGGATTGTTCATGTTGGAAGTAATGATCTTGGCGTTTTCAACTTTGCCGCTGGCAGCAATAACCACCTCCACCACCATTTTGCCACCAAAAGTTTCGTCGTGTTTCAAGTATTTTTCATAGATGTATTTCATCCTGCCCATGTAGGCAGCCAGCACGGAGCGCACGGATTCCTCTGAGCGCTGCCCAACAGCACCAGGCGTCCCCTTGATCTCTCCGACCCGTTCCAGTTGAATCTCCCCTTTCTTGGCGAACGACACCGACTCGACTTCGTCCACATCGCCGATGATGTCATCGATGCCGTTGTCCAGGTCGGCCAAATTGAGCAGCTTGTCCAGATCGTCGTTTACACCGGTGCCTTTGCCAACGGTGAGCTTTGAATTGGACATCACCTCATCCAAGGAAGTAGCCAACCCCTTATCCAACAGGACGTCCGCTAACGCATTGGACTGGTCGCTGACCCCCGTTCCGCTCAACAATCCCAAAACGCCTTGACTCTCGATGTTTGCTTTCCTTTTGCTGGCTTCGGATTTTTTGGCTTTTGGCTCAGAGGAAGTCTCTTCTTTAGCATTTCCAGCGGCAGCCGGTTTGCTGGTGTTGAGCTCGGCCACCGGTTGTTTTTTTATCACGAATTTGGTCAATCGTTCAGGCACTTTTGTGGCTTTGGTGTAAGGTGAAAATCCTTGGGCATGTTCTTTCATGTACCTCAACATGAAGGCATGAAACAGAATAAAAAAGAGCAAAATCAGCTTAAACGGAATGTCTCTGCCTAAATCCTTAACCATCGCGTAAAGCCAGGAATACCCCTTGAAGTGAATTGGAACCACTTCCTTTTTGGATTTGGCTGGCACCGCATCAAACTTGAAGGTAATCTTGGCATCGCCAACTTGCAAGTAACCTATTTTGTCCTGGGTCAGCGGGTAGAAGTAATCGTCGCGTTTTCGGGGCAACAAGTTGTGGAGAATCATATCCTTGAAAGCCAAACGGGAATCACCCGCCTTGACTTCGCCAGTCATGAATTTTTTCAGACGAAGCTGGATGTGATTGTTTTTTCTTGCAAACAGCACATGCTTTTTCGGAAAACTTTCGCCGTAAAGCGTAATGTCATTATCTTGACTTCTCCCAATGGTTATGAAATCGCGCTTGGCAAGTCTGCGATAAAAGACATTGCCAGACTGTTCGATTTTTAGAACAAGTTGTTTCTTTACCTTGGCCATAGAGTCTTAGTTCTGATCTTCCTGATTTACTGCTAAGAGCATGTTGTTGTAGCCTACTTTGCCACAAGTAAACATGACTTTCTTGAGCACTTCAAAGGGGATTTCCTTGTCCCCTTGAATGGTGATTTTTCCTTTAAATCCGATATTTGCGTCCAATCTGCCCAGATTCTCGGAAAATATGCGTTGCCGCTCCAACTGATCCAATAACTTGCGAATAACAATTTGTTTGCTGCGCGAAATGGTTGGAATCCTTTCGATGGGATTGCCATCGAGGATGACCCACTCGTTGGTGACCACCAGGATAGGTGTGGCTTCCGGGGTTTTTTGAGCGGTCGATTCCGGCAGTTGTAGGTCCTTGGAGACGCTAATGATTTCCCCTTCAACAGAGTAGCTTTTGAGAAGGAAAACCAGGAGGATGGTAAACATATCGATCATGGAAGTCAGACGCAGCGTGAAAGTGCTGGTGCGTTTTTTTCGGCGCGGCGCTACCACGAACTTCTCTTCGTCATCAAAGTTGAAATACATGCTCTAACCCGAGATTGAAATGTTTGGAAAACCGTTTTCCCGACAGCGGTCCATGACCTTGATGATCACATCGTATTTGATTGAAGCCTGAGGTGCGATGATGATATCTTCAGAGTCTTTGTGCAGAGTCTTCACCTCTTTGAGCTTGGCCACCAACGTCCGAAAGTCGAAGTTGTCCTTATTTTTGCGGATGATGGGAATCTTCATCCCTTGCGTTTTTAGTTCGAAGCCCTTTTCGGTGATGCCAATGAAGGTCACGACGACCTTCTTCGGGTCGGCCGGCATGGGTCGCGACTGTTGTTCCGTGCTGGGCAGCGAAAATTCAAGAACCGCGATTTTCACAAAGACCGCTGTCAACAGCATAAAAGGGACCAAAATCAAAAATATGTTCATGACCGGCGTGATGTTTACGTCGTCCTCTGCGTGCCGGCCGTGTCGCTTGAGGGCTTTTTTCAGATTCATTTGGACCGTTCCTTTTGTGCAATGATTCGACTGTAAACGCGAGCGATGTTTTCGTTGATTTCATCCACAATGGTATTGGTCTTTTCTTGAATGTAGGAGTGGAATACCAGGCATGGGATGGCTACCACAAGCCCAAAGGCCGTCGTGTTCATGGCCACAGAAATACCGGCCGACAACAGTGCGGCCTTTTGGGACGAATCCGCGGCGGACACAGCCTGGAAAGATTGAATTAGACCCACAATGGTACCCAACAGTCCCAACAGAGTGGCCACGTTCGCGATCGTGGACAAATAGTGGGTGCGTTTTTCCAGCTTAGGAATCTCCGACATGGCTGCCAATTCGAAAGCGTTCTGAATTTCTTTTGGATTTTTGCCTATTTCCTGCAGCCCGGCTTTGGTGATTCTGGGAAGAGCCGCCTTGGACCGATTGCACAATTCGATGGCACTTGAGATGTTGCCGCGCTGAATGAGTTCAATGACCTTGTTGACGAATCCGGTGGTATCGATTCTATTCTTTACAGCAACAAATACAAATCGCTCGACGATGACAGCCACTCCAAAAACCAAAGCCGACAAGATTACGTACATGAATGGCCCCCCGCTTTGAAAGGCGATATAGATGTAGTCCAACGTTAATCCTCCAGTTTTATTTTAAGACATCATAAATTAAATCATTTACCAAACCATAGGATTTCCTTCCCCTTTTGAAAAGCTGTACCCTGATTCTCAAACCGTGAGCAAAGTTTAGAAGCGGTAAGGCAGGTTAAGGGGAGATCAGTCTGGACAAAACCGCCCAAAAAGCTACCAGAGGATGGGTTCATTTTTGGTCTTGTCAGCCAACCTGGGAAAATCATCTCTTTCAATCTTACGAAATATTTCCTTAAAAAAGGATCGGTCAATTTGGATGTCGTCGACGCTTGGATCCGTGCCCGGGATGATGAAGACGGTTTGCGGCTTTTCAATGCGTCCCAGGATTTCGATTTTGTCTAAAAAAATGTTCAGGTCCTTTTTCTTTTTCGCCAAATCGATATCTTTTGTCACCTCTTTGTTTTCTTGAACCTTTTTTGCGCCTTCCTGGGCCCAGGCGGATGTGGTAGCTGCTAACAGGGTGCCTGCCATCAGACCGCTGAAGACCAAGAGAGTCAATATATTTTTAGGGTAGTTGCACATAATCATTACCTCCACGCGCGATCTAAGAACCGGTACTGGGGTCGATCTCCCTGGCACTGAGCCCCAACTCAGCCGTCAGGACTTCCACTCGATGTCTGCTTTGTTGGACCCAGGTGTTGTGGATATTGTTTTTGTAGGCTTTTTCGACCGTCGACTGATAAGCTGCCAATGCCTTCTTTCTAAATGGCAGTACCTTTTCGTTGACTTTCTGATTGTATTGTTGCAGCGCCTCGCCGGTTAAATTATCCGGAGGCGTGGCGTTCAAGAAGAAATTTGCAAACTCTTCAAAAGTCGCGCCTATTTGGTGGGATGAGGCGGTAGCCCATTCTGCCACCTTGAAGCGGGCAGCCGCGGTGTAAGCTTTGATGACTGCTTCAAACAGTTTCTTTTTTCTCTTGAGGTTACGTTCCAGGGGCGGCACCAGCTTAATCTGCACGTAATTTCTGAACAATATTTCGCCGACCAAGAATTGGGCATTGGCAGGAAAGTACTTTTCAACCATTTCGCCTTGATTACCAAGCTGGCGATAAGCACTGACTACAAACTTCAAATCGGCTAACGCCATGTTGTAATTGCCCAGGTTGTAGGCAATCTCAGCTTTTCTGAATGCGGCTTCCAGATAGCGGTCGGGCGCTTGTTTGTAGACCTTGAGGTATTCCCCGTAGTAAGTTCGGGCGTTGTCGGAGTCCCCCAGGTTCTCATAAGATTTTGCGGCGTTAAACAGTGCCTTAGCCGCAAACTTGGAAGCATTGTTGCTGCGGTAGACATTCAAATAGTTTGCAGCCGCTCGATTCCAGTCTTGTAGCTCTTCACATAAAATACCTGCTTTAAATAGTGCTTCTTCAACCAGGGCTGATTTGGGGTATTTCTGAAACAGCAACTCATAGAGTGAAATGGCTTTTTCTTGCTGGCCAATGTTTTCATACTGGAGTGCTGCCTCAAATTGCGCACGTTCGGCTACGGCAGAATCAGGAGCAATGCGCGAGACCTTTTCAAACTCCAACGCGGCCTGCGCGGTAGCGCCCGATTCCTTAAAAGACTCGGCCACCTTAAATCTTGACGAAGCGATCATTTTGTTGGCGCGTTCTACGTAGCGGGCCGAGTCCGGGTAGAGTTGTGCTAACCTGGCAAACCAATCCTCGGCTTCCTTGTAATGGCCCGCCTTAAATGCGCTTTGAGCGGTCATGGTGTAGGCCTGTGGCAGGAAACGGTTTGGCACCGAACTGTCAAGGTTAATAACCTTCTGATAGCAGGCCTGGGCCAGGGTGTAGTGGCCTAAGTCGAAGAACATTTCAGCATATTTCATCAGGACCTCGGGCAATTTGGTGCTACCGGGGTAGAGGCGACAAAAATCATTAGAGGCTAAGAGAAATTGCGCTTGAACAGCATTGTCGACTCTAAACGTGTCGGTGACGGCCTGAGGATTGCCCAGGAAGTCGCTGATTGTGAGTTGTTCCTGAGCGGGTCTGGGCTTGCTTTTCAACAACTGATCGTAAGACAATATTCGATTGTAGGCCGCTAACTCGCGGAATTCTGACTCAGGATGGTTCGCCAAAATGTCGTTGTAAGTCTCCGCTGCGGCCTTAAAATCCTCCACATCGTAAAAACATTCGGCTAAATAGAACAGCACCTTGCTTCTTATTTTGGAGTTCGGGAATTTGGTCAATAATGAACGATAGCGGTCGATGGCCAACTGATAATGAATTTTCGATTTGGTCTGTTGGGCCTCAGCCTGGGCATCGGTGCCCAGCGTGAACAAGAATTCTTCCACAACGTCCAAAACTTCTTGTCGCAAATCGGCTTTCAGGATATGACTCAACCATTGACTGCCCGGGCCGTATTTCGATACCAGCAGCGCCCTGGCCTGGTTGGCTTTTTCCCGGTCGCCGGCCAATTCGTAATTCTTAATGATCTCTTGCTGATATTTGGGGGCGTTAGGGCTGTCGGGATAGAAATTCAGCAAAACGTTGAGGCTCTCAATGGCCTGGTTGTAAAAGTTTCGCTTCTGGTACACGTCTGCCAAACTCAGCAGGATTTCTTTGGTGTACTCCTTCTCTTTTTTGCTTTTCAGAAACTCCTTGGCCTTGGCAGGTCCGCCAAATTCCGCAAAACAGATTGCGGCATATTGCAGGGCTTCTTTGCGCAGATCGGCCTTGGTCTTGCCCAGTACTTCGGTGTCGGCCTGCTCTACCAGATTGACATCCTCGATCAGATAAATGAAGGTCCCAATCGCGTCGGGATATTTTTCTATATTATAGTAGCTCCACCCTAATTTGTACAAGGCCATATCGAAGTAAGGGTTGTCCCAGCTATTTAGGAGCTGGCTGTAATTCTCGATGGCCTGTTGGTATTGTTTCTGGTCGAAGTAGTATTCACCAAGTCTAAAATAGGCTTCGTCAATAAATTGGCTGTTTTTTGATTCAGCGATCAGTTGTGAAAAATAGTCTTTGACTTTCTCTTTGTTGCCTTCTTCTAAATGACACAAGGCAATTCTGTAGAGAACTTTGTCGCGAAACGGAACTCTGGGGTATTTTTCCAGAATCTTGTAGCTGATGGCGATGGCGTCACTCAGATTGATGCGTGGGATTATGGGCTCGCTTTTCAGCAATCCCGCGTCATATTGTTTTAGATTGTTCTCGTAAAGGGTCATCTCTTGCTGGTATCTGAGAGCTGCCCGTTTGACATAAAGTTCGGACAACTGGAACATCACAGTTGGCGCAAACTCATTGTTTGGATATTTGGCCAAAATGGCCTCTTGATCGGTGATGGCCTGAGTCAGGCTTCGTATTAATCTAATATCGCTTGCCGGATCTACTTGACCTTGCAGCGTAACTGGTAGGCTGGCAATTGCGAATGCAATTAAGACAGTTCGCTGAAACAGGGTTCTTAAGCGGAGGCAGATCTTTGATTTAACCACAGTCGAGTCCATGACGTACTATCCATGTAAAGAATTCATGTCTATTTTTCTTCTAATCCGCGGAGAAATGTCGCTCTGGCCTTGCCGTACTCCGCGTAAGCCCGCCAATCCTTCTGCATCTCTCGTTTTCCGATTTGTCTTTTTAGGGAGTTGATACTTTCTGAGACGCTGTCAAAAAGCTCCTTTTCGACAATAAGTTTCTCAACTAATTGCTCCCTTTCTTTCTCCATCCTCTTGCGTTCCTGCTTGATGTATTTGGGAAGGCCATCACCCGTGTTTATTGGAATCGTATCGAGCAGGTTCGATTCTAACAGTAGAAGATCGGTTTTTAGTGCTTCGACTCGAAGTTCCTCTTTGGCTAATCTGCTTTTGACTTTGGCAATGAAACGGGCAAAATTGTTTGAAACTGGCGATGTATTAATTATTTGATAATATTCATTGATAGCAAACTTGTAATAACCGAGACGTAGATAGCATTGGCCTAAAACAAAATGCGCTTCTTTTGCATTTAAGTCGTTGGGATAGTTCTTAACCAGCTTGCTTAGGGCGATTAGTGCCTGCTGATAATTTTCAGACTTTAAGGCCGACCAGCCAATCGCTAGCAAAACATCAGGATAATCGTAGAAAGTGGTTGAAATGCGTTTTAGAAACTTGATAGCCGTATCAAAACTCGACAATTCAAAATGAATATATCCCAGGGTTAAGCGGGCCGAGTCGACGATTTCCCTTCTTTCGGTGCTGACCACCGGCAGTCGGGCCACTTTCTCTAAGGTACGTAAGGCACCTCTGACATTTTTTTTTTTAATTGTGCAAGACCTGTGGTGTACAAGGCGAATGGGTAGAATTCGCTCTTGCTGCCAACATGGCCTAAAATCTCGGGAACTAGATTATAATTCTTTAGATAGTAATAGGATTGACCGGCATAGTACCGCGATTCTCCAATGATATTGCTGTGAGAATAATGGGCTTCCAGCGCTTTGTAGAATTTTAGACTTTGCCGGTAGTTTTTCCTCTTATAATAAATTTTTTGCAAACCCAACAGAGCCTTTGGCAGTAATGGAGTCCTGGGTGTGGCCTTCAAGAGATACCTGAAGAGGCGGTCGGCCGCGGCAAACATATCCATTTCATATAAACAGCTCCCCAGATGATAGACTACACCGTCCATTTTCGAAAACTTTGGGTAATAATCTAACAAGACAATCAGGTCGAGGGCGCTTTTCCAATAAACTTCTTCCTCATAATTGTCGAGCGCCTTCTTGTACAAATTCAGTGCTGCCCGGTTAACAACTAACTTGGCTCTGTCTTGTACAACCGAGACCGGTTCTGCGAGTAAGTACTGAGTATTAGTAAAAGCTATGCCTAAAACCCACCCCCAAAGCAATGCGTTTTTCAATCTATTTCTTGATATCATGTGAACAAATACTGAATATTAGAGGACGAGTGGCGCCTATGGCTTCTCGTCGGAGTCATCCTCTAATTTTTTGCGTAATTTGTCTAAGTCCTCCTCAACCTTGTCACGCTTGCTTTTGACCGCATTGGTTTTTCCTGCGTCTTGCATCTGTCTTTTCCGAGAAATACGGTTGCTCCTGTGTCTCGATTTGCTGGAGAAGAATTGATAACTCAGACCGGCTATGAATTTCCAGTCAGCATAATCATGGACCGGAAAACTATTCAAGTCTTTGCTCAGTCCGACATCAACGGCTAAGTCAACAATGACATTGAGCGGGCCGACAAATTTCAGGCCTTGAGTGACACGCATGGAGTTGTTGCTAAAATCAACATTCGAAGCATTCAAGAATATTTCACCGGTGTACTCTGAATACAATATGACTGAACGCACAGGCATCTTAAAGCCAAAGCCCAATTGTAACTGATCTGTGACTTCGTTTGAAAAAAATGTACTGATGTCATGATCCAGATAGCCAATGTTGGTATAGAGTTTCAGAGGGAACAGCGGAAAGGTATGGGTCATGTCTAAAGTAATCAGTCCAGTGATGCCCCAGGCGAGCTTGTCGGAGGAAAAAGGTTCGAACGGGACGTTCTGATTCTGAGCCGTCGGGATGATGATGAAACCTCTGAGCCCGGTACTGAACGCACTTGATGACAGAGGCGATTGCCACTTAAGCCCTAACTGCGTGTTTCCCGGGGGACCAAAGACGTGTCGTTGATCATCTTGATAGGCAATGATTTGTGCTGTTAATTCCAAACGGGACGACAACCCATACGTCAGGCCAAAATTCAAAGTGTAGTCTTTCTCAAGACCTGCGGTAGCGGTATTGTTGAGGAAGGTCATAAAAAACGAGTTAAGGTAAAAAGAGCCTGGCTGCACGGTCTTGGCGGAAAAGACTCGTAACATACCCCGGCCGCCATAAATCGTCGTTTGCCCGTAGCTTACAGATGCAAAGATTAGGAGCAACCCGATCAACAAAGAATTCCTTTTCATGGCTCTAATTTCTAAGATTCAATGTTTCAAATGAATTAATAAATTGCGACTTTTGTACAAATAAGGTAAAATTTAAAGCATCTTGTCTAATAATGCAAGTGATTTCTATCAATTATACCGACAAATCTTAATAATACAGAATTGCCCTGAAAATTCTATCGTATCAAGTTACGTGCCAGAGTGAAACAGAAATCCTCAACGATTAAAAGTTATCCTACAGGATTGTAACAAGCTCGAAGCAAAATGTATCTTTTGCCGACAGCGACTCACTTCGAAACACTGACAATGGTTCTCCGGTCGTACCTTTTTTCGAGAAAGCGGCCTAAAGGATAAGTTAGACATACTAAGATTATACCAGCAATTGAATCAACTGCATAATGATATTGCATATAAACAACAGCGACGCTCAAAGTTAGGATCAGAGGCAACAAAGCAAGGCCTAAAGCACGCTTGTATTTAAACATGAAAATCAAAACGATCCAAACTGCGGTAACATGGGAGCTCGGAAAGGCCGCCCCTGAAATGGAAGCATATTCCTGAATCGTCCGCACCAGATGGTCGAAGAAGCCGGCTGGAGCGCGTTGTACATGGAATTGCGCCAGTGTTTCATGTGGGCCGCGCGCCGTTAAGAACAAGAACGACAAGTAACAAGTATATAATGTAAAGGATAAGTTAAAAACGAAAGAGTGAAAGAGTTGTTTGCGTCTTCTCAGGTATAACAAAATCCCCCCGAATGGGATCAAAATGTAATAGGACCAGTAGGAAAAGGCCATGACTTCCGTTAACCAGGGGCGATAGATTTTTTGCAGCCACACCGTCGGGTGGTTGCCGAATAGAAAGTAGTCCCATTTGATGAGCCAGCCTTCTAACCAAAAAGGGAAAAATATATTGATGAGGGCGTTGACTTCTTCAAAAAGAAAAGTGTACAACAAAAATGGGTAGCCATCCCTGAACAATCTTAGGATTCTTGAGGAACTGGTTGCAGAAAACTTGATGACGAAGGTCAGGGCTGCTATGAAAAAAAAATGACCAACAACGATCAAAGGCCAATGCTGTACGCCACGATGAAAGAAGACTAATACAACGGCCAAAATGCCGAGATAGGCGAAGGTAAGGTAGTCAATTAACCGGAAAGCACGTTTGAGGTCGAACGGTTTCGATATGAGCTTGTGTTTGTGGTGTCTTTTCCCAGCTTGTGTAATAGTTCTCTCTAACAACATATTCGGTCCAAGATGAAATCATGCTCTAAAACACCAAGTATATAAAATATTAAGCTAAAAAGCAAGTTCATTATTCTTCTGGTTTGTTTTCTTGTCCTGAAAACTTACCAGACCAAACATGGAGAACAAAGGTCACGAGTCAACTTGCTCTATTTCTTGAAAAAGGCGGAAGCACTGATACCCAAACCGCTGGGCCGCTTTTGATTGATCGATCCCACCATACCAGGTCCTCAGGTTTTCTTGCTCAGCTTTCCAATGACAGTCCCAATCAAACTGGATTTGCATGTTGTCTGGCCCAAAAGTCAGAACCCCTGTGAAGGCAGAACAGGAAGAGGAACCCTGAATATTCACATAATCGATTGGCTTCTCCGGGTATTCCTCCAAGAGCTTGATCAAAACTCGCATGATCTTAATCGAAGGAGAACCTGCGGCGTACTCGATTAGGGGGGAGTCTTCCCCGTTGGCAAAACCAGCAACGGCTTGTTTGAATTCGCTGGTCGCGTGGCTGCGTTCTAACAATTCATTAAGGGTCATATTTTACCTGCGTGAGTTGTCGTGTTCAGCGGGACGGTGAATCGGATTATCGTCTTTCTGCGTACTCGGCAAGGCCGTGTTTGATTTAATATAGCAACAATAAGCGGCTCGTACGGAAGATTAAGCGTCATTTGCCGTCTCAGGAATGATTCTCGAGCTTACGTCTCTTCTCTTGTTTGAGCGGTTTGAATGGGGAGGTTTGTGCAAAGTAGGCGTATTGGCGGAAAAAATCGTATCTTTGAAAAATGTCCAGGGGTTTTAATTTGCGGATTTTCTTGTTCTTGTAGGAAATCTGGACTTCTTCAGTGCTGACGATGCCGGGCCACACACCATGACGTTCGAGGGCTTGCAGGATTTGCGGACGCAACGATTCGTCTTTGATGTCCAATAACTCACTGGCCAACAAGCCTATGAAGTCCGGATCCTCATTTTCCAGGTCTAACACTTTTGTAAAAATTGCAGCAATAGCTGCTCTCTTGGCTTGATTGTGGGCGCTGATTTGAATCAGAGCAGTACAGACAGTTAGTCTCGAAAATAAATTTATTTCCTGGTTTAAAACAAAGGCTTCGAGCTTTTTTAGATGCGGCTGCCCCAAATAATAGACCACCTCCCAAATATCGTCGTTCAACAGGTCGTGCAGCCAATAGTCCAGGAATTCTTGTTTTTGAGACAGAATCTCCAGAACCAAATCCAGAGACTCGTGGGCGCGCAGGTGGGCCAGCAAGTAAAGCGCGTGGATGACCAGGAACCACTCTTTGTCTGATGGGGGTGTGGTATAATCGATCTTAGATCGGTTTTCCAGCGTGCTGCGCAGAATGCTTTCCAGGTAGGGAATGGCCTCACGCCCACAAGAAATCAATTCCCTTAGCTTTTCATAATCTATCCAACAGTCGATTTTGTATAATTCTTGAATGAGGGTTTCGAGCCTCTTCTCGTTAAACTTTAGTTTTTCGTCCTTCTGCATTGACGCTTCTCCATCATCCAAATATCATTGCCTATGAATTAGTATCGTCATTTTCAAGCGAAATCAACATCAAATTTGTCTATTGTTTGCGAAGTCATAATGCATAACGAAATAAGGCTCAGCTTTATTTCTAAGTTGTTTGGATATTCTCTTGCTACCTATTTGGATGCAGGAAGGCGAAAGTTGAGGACCAGCCTCGTGCAGAAATTCCCAGCTTTTCTGCACAAGACTTAGCGATAAAATAGCGTAGGCAAGCGATTCCCCCAACTACTCCACTCTCCCCCTGCTCATTGACACCGCTAAAGCCATGGCTTGTTTGGGATGATTTCTAACGGACCAACGGATTCAGACAAACAAGTTATTAGCCTAATTTCATTAAGCTTATAATTCCTAAAATAATATATAGGAATCAGAATGTCAAGATAAATTTTGTTATTAATTATCCCTTCACGCCGGCCACAGACGTACTGATTTGCTCAAAAGGATTGCGAGCGATTTTCAGCTTAAGTATTGGGATGATTTCGTGGAAATTGATTCCAGTTTGTTTTCCACCAACGATGACCATCTCAGAAAAGGGTCGCACAGCCATCATCTCTTTGGTGTCCCTTAAGATGAACGCAACAAAGCCGTCGTCCAGCGTCACGATCCTATCGCTTTGGTAGAGAGTCTCGTTTGGAATCGTGTTCCTCCAAACTTTATCACCGCGGATTAACATGAAGGTGCCTGCAGATTTTACGACAAGAGCTATCTCTGTGTTTGTCTGAGGCAAGATCTCGGTGGGCAACAGGACTACTACGGCGGCAAGGCCGGTGACGATTAATTCCCTAATGCCAGCGACCAAGCTTTTTGGGGCATTGTTCTTGAGGGACGAGATTGTCCCCCCGCAGACTCTCGCACACGCAATTGTACACATAATACACCCATCTTCCTTTCCGCCTTTGGTAGACGCAAAGGCTGTGCCAGACAACGACAAAGGATGGGTTCAGTAGGTTCAAGATGCTGTGTTATATGAAGTTGCGATCTGTGTTACTTTGTTATGGTGGCTGATTTATTTTGCAAAAACGAAATCGATTTGTGTAAATTCTACACGGATAAACGGTGGGAATTTGATCATTTATGATAAAAGGCCGTGAAACCTCTTTATTTTCAAATGAATTAGGTGGCTTAATTTTTCTTTGTTAAAAAAGTGTAAAATCTACATGCCTGTTTACCATTCTATTTTCCAAAAGACATCGAGGCCAGTTGCGCCCTTTCTTTCTTTGGAACCTTGCAGGAACAGATTAAAAAACAGGATCTTCTTAGGAATCTCATACTCTATTTCAACTTTTTGACTTCCCTCTGCTCCGAAGTCCTGGCTCACAATGACAAACACATCCGGAGTGACGTATTTACCGATGCGAACTTTCGCATCAGCGAAACTCTTGCCACGTTCGATTTGAATCATATCGAGGCTTAGCTCCTGACCTAATGCCCGAGTTAATCTCCTTACGATCTGGCCGGTCAGGTATCCGGTGGCTCTCTGTTCGATCCCGGTTTGGTTGGACACGCTGTTGCGCTGCCCCAGGGTCAAGTTGTCAAAACTACGACCAAACAACAAGTAGGACAAGATGTCTTTTTGCTCCGACTCCTGGTCATCCAACGTAAATTTGAATTTCGGATAACGCTGCGTGCCGGTCACCTCGACTTTTATTCGATGCAGCTCGGCCCCTTCTCCTGATTGCTCTCTGAATTCATGTACGGCTTCGATGGATAATTCGGGATTGGGTTCCGGGTCACCGTTGAACACCAACTCACCGTCGGTGATCTTAAAGCGGTTTCCCAGCAACTCGTAAAAGCCCCGCACCGCAGAAAATGAGCCGTACAAGACAAAATCAGGTCCTTCCTTCAATAGCTCCAGGTCCCCTTCGATTTCAATATTTGCTTCCTCGCCGCGAAACCAGGTGTTTCTTGGGAAGGAGATAGACAGCTCCCCCCTGAGGTTCTTGTAAAACTCCGTATCGCTTAACTGCCTCTCAGCACCAGCAGACGATTTTTGGAATCGTATGGCTCCAGAAGTGTCTGTTGCCATCGAATCCGGTGGAATCACAAAAAAAGGGCTCTCGGTCAATTTCACGGCGGTTTCTTCTTGCAACCAGGCTGGATAGTAAATGCGTGCCTGATTGACCGTGAGCGCCCCGGTAAACCGGGGCGCCCTGATGCTGCCGTGAAGATCGACGTAGCCATCTACCGACGCTTGCATTTTCTTGTTGTGCATTAATTGAAAATTCCTGGCCGTGAGGCGGGCCTTGAAATTCTCAATATTTTCTTGCGACAGCGCGAGACTGCCTTCAACAATTCTTAACTCACCGTCTCCGGAGCGCATGCGAAAATCATTGATGAGCACTTGCTTGCCCTTCAACACCAGAACCAGATTTACGCGCTTGTAGTGAGTGCCCAATTCTCTAACTGCAAAACTGCCATTGATCAATCGAACAGGACCTACGCCGCGGATGTCGTTCAGAGTATGGCTCAACACCACATCTGCTACCAGGGTGCCTGAGATGTTTTGCGCATGTTTGGAAAAAGCCTGCAAGAATGAAATGTCAACCCCACGGGTGCTGATTTTGAATTCAAAAGGAGCGTCCTTAAATACCTTATAACCAAAAGGCTCGAAAGCAAGGGTTGCGGGCAAATGGCCGCTGGTTTCTAAGAGACTATCGCCCTCGGCTTTGGAGAGTAAAAATTTCCAGAACAGTTTATTGTTCTCGTACCCCAATTTGCCCTTGAAAGCTTTGAAAGGCACAGAAAAATATTGGCCGTTTTCGAGGTTAAAATTGCCCTCCAAAGTAGGTCTCTTCAGGATGCCGCTAAGCTTAGCCGAAAAATTCAGACGTCCTGCGTAGTCATTGTCATAGCCAAACAAGGCGCTTAATTTTGAAACATCGATGTTGGTCAGTTGCAGGGTAAGCGCATTTAACTCTTTGGCATCGAGACGGCCGAACAGGGCAAGGCTTTGGTCTTCAAAACCAAGCAACAATTGCGAAACGCTGAGCTCAGAATTTCGATAGCGTATCTTTGCTACTTCGTTGAGTTGCCGCCAATTTTGTCCGGCATAGTCACAACTCAGGTCCTCCAAATCTAAGGCGTAGGTGTCCTCCAGGTGCGTAAAATTACCCCTGGCCGCGGCCTTGACTCCGTCCTTTTGGTTGACGGCGATCTGGAATTGGGTGCGTCCGCCAGCGTATTGCAGCGAGATTTTTGAATTCAGGCCAGCCATTCCGTAAGCCTCCGCACCTGCCACTTTGCCCTGGATCGCAAAGGTATTTCCAGCCCGGGCAAGCAGTCCTGTGAGACTGCCGCTTAGGCGGGCTATGTCGAGATTTTCGGTGCCCACGTTGGCGAAATCGAAATCTGAGTGGAGCGTCAGAGAATCCATTAACCCCTCTACTCGACCCCGAATCACCCCCTTGCCCCAGAGAGAATCCGCAGGGGTGGTATTGGAAAGTACGGAAAAGTCTTTAAATTCGACCTCGAATTTGAGATGGGTGTCCGTTTTAATTGAGAGGACTCCTTGGGCTGCCACCTTGCACAAGGGTGAATGGATTGCAAAATCTCGTATTCGAACCTTTTGACCGCTCATTTTAAGTGCAAGAACGGCCGAGTCAATGGGCACCTGGCTGAGGCTTGAAGGGAGAACGTGGACCACAAGATCGGCAGCAAGATTGCCGGCGGACAGGCCCTGACCCTTTAAGCGATAGTTCAAATTGACCTGGCTGGTCAAGCCGGCTGCACCGGGAAACTGGCTCAAGTCGAAATTCTCCAGCCGACCGTTTATTGAATAGGCAGGATTAGCTTCGGCCAGGAGCAGCTTGCCTCGACCGGTTAGGGACGCTCCCTGCACCAGCAGGTCGGCCGAATAGCTCAGGGTATCGCCGACCAGGCTTCCTTTGAGGACAGACTTCCCCAG
Organism: bacterium; assembly: GCA_046757525.1. Taxonomy (GTDB): domain Bacteria; phylum Zhuqueibacterota; class Zhuqueibacteria; order Oceanimicrobiales; family Oceanimicrobiaceae; genus JBHHYI01. The sequence continues at coordinate 16,259 of JBHHYI010000032.1, forward strand.
GGCCACGCCTTTAGCCCGGCTGGAATCCACCTCTACGTAATACTCTGCCTTGATGTGGCCCCATTCGGTGCCCTGCCCTTTAACGCCAAACTCAAAAGTCAGCAGGCTGCTCAAATCCGGGTCATTGGTGATGGCCGACAAATCCAAATTGCTAACCTGGCCCTGCAGGTCGTACTCGTACGGCTTGTGCTTTGTTTGAAGCCGCCCGGCCACCGCAACGCTGCTATTGTTCAGCCAGAGCTTGCTTTTTACCCAAAGGGCATCTAATCGACCTTTAGCTTCCAGGTCGAAACGGCTGTTGCCGTGAACTTTCAACGTCGGTAGGGCTTTGCGCAACTCGGCCAGGGAAATGGGATACCCTTTGACCATAATGTTGAGGATAGGGTTGTCAAAATCCTTGACCCCCAAGGCGGAAGATATTTTGGAGGATTCCGTTTCCAGTTCGAAGTTCGGAGCTTCCAGACTGTCCGGATTAAGCGTGAAGTCGCTCTGCACGGTTTGAATTTTTAAATCGGGCTTTTGCGTTGCAAAGCTGAGTTGCCGCAAAGAAACTTTCAGGTGTCCCTGAGCAAGCCATAATCCCACCTCTAATTGGAGATCGGAAATTTTTCTGGGCGCGGACAATTCTGCTGCGTTTTTGGCTTCGAAGGTCGCCTCTCCCGCGGCGATCTGAATCCTGGGCAGTTCGAATTTCCAGTGCAGGTTGTTCAGGATTAGGTCCGGGCTTTGCGATTCTTGCTCTCCCTCTTTAGACTTGAGGAGATTGGAAAGATTCCAGGTGTGGTCCGGATTCCGCACCAGTTTGACCGCTGGGCCTTCCAGGCGAATCTGTCCAACGGAAATTTTGCGTCCAAGAATCGAGAGCGGATGGTAGCGCAAAACCGCATTTCGAATACTGATGACAGAATCGCCGTCCAGTTGCACGGAAATATCCTGCAGCTCAATCTTTGTGAACAGATTGCCCTTCAAGGCGCCGATGGAGAGGGTGCCATTCAGATTGGCGTGGGCGTACGAAATGAGTTTGTTTTTTAACCAATTCTTAAACAACCGGGTTTGGGTCATGCCAGCGAATATTGCGCTTAGAATGAGCACGCCGAGCACCGAAAGCGTAACAACTTTGAGGAGTTTCTTCATTTAAAACGCCTGACCTATGCTGATGTGAATTTCGTAGTTTTTGTCGTCAAATTCTTGTTTGTTCAATTTCCAGGCGAAATCGAATCTAAAGGGTCCGATAGGGGTACGGTAGCGCAGTCCGGCGCCAAGGGCGTACTTGAGACCGAGAAGGTCATAGCCGTCCCATTCTTGCCACACGTTGCCGTAATCCAAAAACAGGGCGCCGGAGAGACCTTTGTAAATTGGATTTCGCAATTCAAAGCTGCCTTCCAGAACGCTGTTGCCGCCAACTGGAATGCCGTCAATGGTGGGGCCCAAAAGCTGCCGGCGCCAGCCTCGCACCGAGTAGCTGCCTCCGGAAAAGTACCGTTCTTCCACCGGGGTCTCCCGGCTGCCCCGCACCGGATTCATGGTTCCTAAAAAAATGCGGTAAGCAAAGACGTAGCCCGTCTTAATCTGCAGGTACTTGCGGAATTCTCCGTAGAGCTTAATATACTTGAAGCGCGAGTTCAGCGGTACGCCGGCCTGTTCCAATACCAGGCTCGAAACCGAGCCTTTGGTTGGCGTAAACAACTGATCTGCCGAGTTGCGACGCAAGCCGGCCTGCAAAACGGACTTGTTGTACAGGTTGGCTAACTCGGCCGGCGCGCCCTCTCCTTTCACCCTGATGGTGTCGCGCTCCACTCTGGTGGTAACAAAAAAGTTGGTGCGTCTGGTCAATTGCCGGTTGAAGGTGGTTTCAAGCCCAACTCTTTTAGCTTCGAAGCTTTTTTCGTCCTGCCAGATGAAAAATGGCTTTACCACCAAATCATTGCGATTGCCCAGGAAATAGGGCTGGCTGAGTTCTAACTCCAATTGCAATGGTAGCAGCTTCGTCGAATGTTTGGCCTGGGCCCTCAGAATGCGAGCGCCGCCGAGAAAATTACGGTGACGCCATTGCGCCGTGGCGCGTACTGATTCTTCGGAGCCATAGCCAGCCCCAATTTTGAGCGTCCTGAGTACGGTTTCCTTCACCCGTACCTCGATCGGGATCTCTTTGGGACGCTGGTCCAGATTGCTCGCGCTAAGGCCGACAAATCTGAAAAGTTCTAAGCGATAGATTTGACTCTGGGCGTTTTGTAATTTGCGCTGCTGAAATTGCTGCCCCTCTTTGAATCCCAGGCCGCGTTTGATGACTTTGTCCGAAACGTTTTTGTTGCCCGTGATGGTAATCGGGCCGACGACGCAGTAAGGGCCGGGATCCAGATACCAATTCAGCACCACGGTGTGGCTCTTTGGGTCGAGAACGGTTTTTACTTTAGCTTCAATGTAAGGATAGCCCAGGTTGCTGAATCTGTCGATGATCGTGTTGTAGTCCGCTATTAGATCGGCCTCACGAAAACGCTTGCCGGTTTTGAGTTTGACCTTTTTATGGAAATCTTTAGTGATTCGCGAGAGTTCTGAATGGTTGCTGTCGAGGAATTCCACGCGCCCCACCGTGGTCGGTTGGCCTTCCTGGATGTAGACCACGATGTTGACTTCGTCGTGTTTTTTGTTGTACTTGAGATCGTAATTCGAGACGATGGCCTCCAGATAGCCCTCTTTGTGATACAGCTTTTCGATGCGAAGCAGATCGTTGAGAAAAGTTTCCTCGTCAAAGAGTTTGGATCTTTTCCAGAACAGGAAGAAGCGGGTCCACGGGTTGGCCTGAGTTTGGATGGCCTTCTTTAGCTTCCGCGAAGAAATGGCCTTGTTGCCCTTGAACTTGAGGTCTTCGACGCGAATTTCCTGGGCAATAACATTTGTAACAGTTGAAAAAATATAGAGAAGGATGAAATATTTTAGGAGGATTCGGTGCACAGGTTTAGTCGTTTGCTTTATTTACCATCATCGGCAAATCATCCTTCAATTTAATGATGTAAGCCTTAGAAAAGTTCAGTTCTGAACGCATTATTTAAGCGGATGTAAACCGCACAAAACTGCAGCGCCCGAATCCTTTAGGAACCGCTTTGTTGTACGTAACGCAATCGTCTCGCCCATTCTCCCTTCAAAGAGAGACAGATTTTCGCTCGTGCAGAGCAAAAATCAGAGGGATGTCTGGAGGCCAGGACCATGACTTATGCTCCCAGAACGCCTCTTAAAATCCCCTGGTTTTTCCGCTGGACGCTTCAGTCGTTTCTTTGGTGCAAAGCATGCACGGAGCTTCTGAACAAAGGGAGCTTGCCACGGAATAATCCAGGGTCTTTGAATGTTGTTCTTTCAATGGGGTCACGAATCTCCTACTCAAACATTATGAAACCGTTCTACCAGATATGTCTTGCACCTCGCCCTCCTTGATCGAAATTAACCTTTTGTGCTAAGCGCATAAAAGCTTTGGAATTCTTGCCTTTTTCAAACTCATTTAAATTTAGTATTAACTAAGGAGGATTCAAAATGGAATCTCTACCAAGAAATAAGATACAGACATGGAGAAAGTATCTGACGGTTACTTTTGCTTTGCTGTTTTTGACCAGTGGGATGCTCTTTGCCCAAAGTGATCCGCCGGCGCCAGGGCTGCACGCTTATACCAAGGGGCATGCGAAGTTTCAATCACCGCCCGATTTGATTGGCGGCCCGCTAACGGTGAAGGTCACACAGAAAAATGGCAGCACGCGTTGGGTTCTGCCCGGGCCACGCTTCCTGGATCCGTCCGCCTTTGGCTCACCCGACCATCCGGTGGGCTTCGATCCTGCGCCCTTTCCATTGCTTGGCGTACCCCTGGACATGCGCAACACCCACGATGGCAAATTTACGTTTGCCACCAAAGCAACACCTTTTAGCAACTGGCGCGAAGTGGGCGTCGGCAGCATTGAGATGGAAGTGACCGATGCGACTGCTATCGACGGGGCTCGGAGCAAGGACAAAGTACATTTCGTGGCGACCTTCAAGAGCCCGGGTGGCAAGTTCGACTACAAGGTGACCGCCGACAAAGCCATCCCACATGGCATGGCGTACCCGTTTTTTGGTGGCGTGGTGACCAACCACTTGCTGCACGGTGGCACCGGTATCGGGACCCGCTTGATGCCGACCGAGTTTACCTACGTCGCATTCTGGGCCATGGGCAATCTTTACCGCAATGGGGAACTCGTCAATGAGAATCAACTGGTGCATGTGATGGTCACGGAAGTTGTTCGAGGCGACAATTATGCCCTTCAGTTCGATGGCGGTGTAGGAGACCCTCCCACCGGCATAACGCTGCACCTGATGATTCCGCCCTTCAAGCCTGGTCCGAATGGGTTACAAAACGTGCCGCTCAAGACAGGGTTCGTTCCCTTTCCATTCATCAAAAAGCACATGATGGCGGCCATGAAGGCAGCTAAGCAGCTTCCAGCAGGAAAACGGGAGGGGCGTCTGGCGGTGCTCAAAGAAGTGAAAGGCATGATGGACCACACCAAGGAACATGTGATGCAAGCGATGAAAGCTGGCAAGATGGATGGACAACCGTTTCTACACGTGATGTTCGGTAATATTGAAATAAAAGCCAACCGGTAAAGAAGAAATGGAAAGCCCTCGTTTGTAAGCGGGGGCTTCTTCCTTATTGTAATAGAAGAGGAAAGGCTGATTTTCACATGCGGCGAAACTTCATAATTCTTGTATTAGTCTTCTTGCTTTTCGGCGCTGAGGGGCTTAAAAACCCGTTTGCGGCATTGAAAACCCACCACACCGTTAGACTCACCAACATTGAGTTCAGACCTAATCAGCTCAAGGTAGAAGTGGGAGATAGCGTCACGTTCATCAACCAGGACAAATTCAAGCACGACGTCTACATCGTTCGAACGGCAAATCGCAACGACGTGTTGTTTCCTGCCACCACTCTTCAGCCTGGACAATCGATCACCGTGGGCATCGAGGAAAAAGCGCTGCTATCGGTTTACTGCACCATTCACGGCGGCATGCGCGGCAAAATCTCCTCGACCGGCTCCTTTGAACTCACCGAAGACGAGAAAAAACGGGCCGCCGCCAAAAAGGTGTTCCCGCCCATTGTCAAAACCGGTGAGGAGCTGTTCTGGGGCGACGCCCAGTGCCACCAATGTCACAAGATGGGTGAGCGTGGAGAAGGCATCCGCGGTCCCAATCTGAGCGACATCGGCTTCCGTTCAAACATTCGGGCCAAAAAATTAGGCCTGGGATCCGGCACGGAATACCTGATTCAATCGATCCTGGAGCCGCCTGCTTACCTGGTGGAAGGCTACACCAATGACATGGCTACGGTATATCAGCCGCCCATCGACTTAAATGAAGAGCAGATAAAAGCCGTGGTGGCCTATCTCCAAAGTCAAGGGGGGGAGGTCGACACCTGGGCCATTGACATCGACCGAGACAGACTCGATACCGTCCCCACCATGAATCCATTTCTCGCCGGCAATGCGGAGCGCGGGCGTTCGGTGTTTACCGACGCGGGTTGTCCCAGTTGTCATACCGTGGGTGCGCAAAAATCGGTCTCTCCGGGGCCGGACCTGACCGAGATCGGCGCCTACCGCAATTGGACCTGGCTGGCAGAGTCGGTAATCGACCCAAATGCCGAAATCGGGTCCAATTGGAAATATACTACGATCCACCTGAAACCGAAGTTGAGTTCGAAGAAACCCAGCTTTAAGTCTGAAGAGGTTGTGCAGGGCTTTCTCAGGGAAAATTCCGAGGAAGAGGTAAAAATTCTAAACCCGCAAAATCGCATCCAAACTTTTCCGGGCAAGCGGGTGAAGAAGGTGGACAGCAGCAAATTGTCCAAGATGCCTACCAACTATTCTGAGATTCTGACTTTTCAACAGTTGGCAGATTTGCTCAGTTATCTGCAGTCGCTCAAAGGGGGGAAGTAGGGCTGGAAAGGTTTCTTGCTGAATCTATTAATGAGGCGCAAGCGTTTGCAAACGTTGGTCAGTCAATAGCGTCCAGGACAAATTCCATTTACATGAATTCTTTATATTTCTTGGCAACTTCATGATTAACTTTTTTCCCTAATTCAAGAGCATCCTCTTCAGTCATTGTGCTGCTTTCTCACTGCTTTCCCGTTTTCCCGGGAAGCCTCAGGCTTTCACGAGTAGCCATGCCGGGCGTAGATTTACTGGACCTGTCTGCGCAGCAAATGCTTCGGCACCAGCCACCGTTCCAGTGCCTCAAAGGCCAGTTCAACCAGGATGGCCAAAATAGCTGCGGGAATGGCGCCCCACATGATGATGTAAGGATCGTTGAGGGTGACACCGGTGAAAATGTACTCCCCAAGCCCCCTGGCGCCGACGAAAGCCGCCAGCGTTGCCGTGCCCACACTGATGACCGCGGCGGTGCGAATGCCTGCCAACAAGTTTGGCATGGCCAAAGGAATCTCGATGTAGCGCAACCTCTGCCACGCGGTCAGCCCCATGCCCACCGAGATTTTTTTCAAGATCGGGTCAATCGCCACCAAAGCCGCAAAAGTGCTGCGCAGAATGGGCAGGAGGGCGTAGAGAAACAGCGCAACCAGAGCCGGTTTGGTGCCGATGCCAAAAAGCGGAATCATGAAGGCCAACAGCGCCAGCGAAGGGATGGTTTGCAGAAGTCCGGTCAAATAAATAACCGGCCTGGACACCTTGGGCAAGCGGTAAATGACGACCCCAAGCGGAATGGCGAAGGCCATGGCCGCCAGCAGGGCAACAACAGTGAGTTCCAAATGTATGACGGTGAGCTGGCCCAGCGTTTGCCATTTGTTGGCGGAAAAGTCTTGATTGGAATGCTGAACCAGACCATTCTGAAACAGAAAACTGTGCGCGGTTTCGGCAAAGCTCTTTCCGTCAATAGCCACGGCGGCGTTCAGTTTTTGCATGGCCTCCTCGTCCAGAACTCCGGCGAGCTCCGACAGGACTGTTTTGACCTCTGGAGCCACGTCCCGGCGAATCAGCGGCGCTGCTAAATATTGGGGAAAGAAATGCCTGTCGTCGTGCAGCAGGACCAGGTCGTATTTTTGAATCTCCGCATCTGTGGAGTAGACGTCCATCACATCTATTTGCTGTTGGTCCAGGGCTTGATAGGAGAGGGTGTGCTCCATGCCGAGGGGAACGGCGGCGAGTCCGTAGGCTTTGGCCAGGGCTTGCCAGCCGTCGCCCCGTTGCAGGAATTCGTAGCTCAGGCCGATGCGCAGTTCGGCATGCTGACGCAGATCGGAAATGCTTTTCAAGTTCTTTTGCCTGGCCAGAGGCGCCCGCACGGTTAGCGCGTAGGTGTTGTTGAATCCAAACGAGTCTAAAAGCTCCAGGCCGTGTTTTTCGGACAGCAGCGCCTGTAGCTCTGCGTCAGAGGGGTGCCGACTTAGTTTGAGGATGGCCTGTTCAATGGTGCCGGTGTACTCCGGATAAACATCGATTTCGCCGTTGACCAGGGCCTGGAAACAAATGATCGTACCGCCCAGGCCGAATTTGCGCTCAACCGTGAAACCGCGGTCTTCCAGAAGCTGCGCCATGATTTCACCCAAAATGTTGCTTTCGGGGAACAGCTTGGAACCAATCTTGATCGACTGGCCTGGCGCCGCTTTCGCACTTAGAGCCAACATGCACAGCAGCAGGCTCGCAAAAACTTTCACACAAAAAAAAGGTTTCATCTACAATTTAAAGGTTTCATCTGCCAATTGGGAATGGACGAACTCTCTGACGAACCTGGATGCCGGACTGTCCAGTATCTCCTTGCGGGTGCCGAGTTGCTCGATCTCTCCGTGGTTGAGCACCACGATGTGTTTGGCCAACTTCAACGCTTCCCTGAGATCGTGCGTCACCAACACCATGGTTCTGGCCTGCAATTTTTGTAGCTTGGTGAATTCGGTATGAAGTTCACTGCGCGTAATTGGGTCCAGGGCGCCAAAGGGCTCGTCTAAAATAAATACCTTTGGGTCGAGCATCATAGCGCGGCATAAGCCCACGCGCTGCTGTTCACCTCCGCTCAATTCGTGCGGATATTTGGAGAAATAAGATAGAGGAAGATCTACCAACTGCATCAATTCAGTGGCCCGGTGGCGAATGCGCTCTCGAGACCATTTTTCCAGGATAGCCAGCAGAGTAATATTTTTTTCTACCGTGAGATGGGGAAACAGGCCCGTGCCCTGAACCGCGTAGCCAATGTGCTTGCGCAATTTGGGCAGATGGTCGTAATCGATGGCCTGGCCAAAAACCCGTATTCGCCCTTTCTCCGGGCGCAGAAGACCGTTGATGAGCTGAATCAATGTTGACTTGCCACTGCCGCTGGGGCCGATGACCGCCGTGGTTGAATCCGGTGGAAAAGCAAGGCTGATGTTTTTAAGGGCTATTTTCTGGTCGTAGAGTTTGGAGACGTTTTCGAAAACGATTTGCGACATACGCTTCTACTTGCAGAACCGTGGGTAAGAGGATTTTCACGCCGGGCTTAATAAATTCACACTAAACCATCGGTTGGCATCGCACCACCACTTCTCTAAGCTAAATCCACATTTGGCAGATAGGGTTTCAATCTGTTCCATCGAAAACTTGTAAGAGTTTTCGGTGTGAATGGTTTCGCCCCTGCAAAAACTGAAGCAGCGATTGAGCTTTTTTAACAGCACCGTTTGTTGCTCCGTGCTTCTTAAATGCAACTCCACGCGACTCAAGGATTCATTAAAAATGGCCTGATGGCGAAATCTTGCCAGGTCGAAATTGCCGTCTAACTCGCGATTGATTCTTGCTAAAATATTCAAGTTAAATCGGGCGGTGACGCCCTGACGGTCAGCGTAAGCTGGCTCAAGAATGCTTCTGTCTTTGATGAGGTCGATGCCCAGCAGCAGATGGTCCCCCTCGTTCATCGCCTCTCTTATTTTCTCCAGCAGACGCTCGGCTTCTGAAAGTTCAAAATTTCCGATGTTGGAACCGAGAAAAACGATCAGCTTGTTGCCAAGCCTCTTATGCTTGATGGCTTCTAAGGCCGTGTAGTACTCGGAAACGATGGCTGTGATTCTCAAGTTCGAATACTTTCTTATAAGGGCACTGGCGCTGTCGATCAGGATGCTTTCGGAAATATCGATGGGAAAGTAGTGGAGACTGCTGGATCTTCTCAACAAGGCTTCAATCAGAAGCCTTGTTTTTACAGAGCTGCCACTGCCCAATTCTATGAGAGCCTGATGCCGTACCGTGTGGTCCACGATGGCATCCGCATATTTCTTGAGAATTTTGCTTTCCGTGCGCGTGACGTAGTACTCAGGCAGCGCACAAATTTGCTCGAAAAGCTGTGAACCTTCGGCGTCGTAAAAATATTTTGGTGGTAGTGTTTTTGGATTTGCGGTCAAACCGTTAACGATATCATCGGCAAAGGACTCCACCGATTTGTCCCGACGTGAAATTTTGACCTTCAGTCGGCTCTTGCTGAGATTCTCCAAAGTACTCAGCTCCAAACTGCACACCCCTTTCCCTGAACGCGATTAAGAATTTGTAAAATTTTTTTAATAATAAGTAAAATAATGAAGACATGCCATTATTTTTTTTGAAATTCAATAATTTGTTTTGCGTTTGGTGAGGTACGCCTGATGGCGGGGAAGATGAGGCACTGTCAGCTTTGGGATAGTGTCAGGATTGACCTTGGTGGAGACGGTGGGAATCGAACCCACGTCCGAGGGGCAGTCACCAAGAACTTCTACATGCTTAGTTTGTTGATCGGGTCTCGCTTCTGCAAGCTCAGCAAACAAAGCTTGCAAAAGCCAGCCTGAAGAGCTTCACCGTCAACCCTCAGGCAGAACTGACGGTATAGCCACAAGCATCGACGCTCTGTTTAGACTTTGTGGCCAGGTCTAAACGAACGGGCTGCGCATTAATTAGGCAGCCAAAGCATACGCATAATTGTCTGCGTTTAATTGTTGTTTCCAGTTTTTTGACGCGGCTCTGAAAAAACCTCGGCATGCTATTCTCAGCTCCTCGACCCCCGTCGAAGCCATGTCGTCCCCATATTCTTAGCCTCTGTGAAAGAACAAAAAGCTCAACGTCTGTCAAACAAAATTATACGAAAATTCGGTGTAAAAGTCAATGACTTAATCAACAGCCGGTGGCGAAAAAACTTGATTTGCTGAACCGAATTGAGTACCTTTTTTCAGGCAATCCTACAACTGCTAAGTACGCGACGTCTTACAGCCGCAACTGAATACACTGACCTGAATAAGTCATAAACCGCAAGGGCTGGGCCGTTGACCTGCCCGTCAAGGGTCGGGCCTTTGACCGAAGCTGGACCAACTCAATTGGTTGACACGGTTTTTGTTTCAGGGGAGCGTCGGCTTTGGCGTGCGCAAGTCCTGCTTGCGCCTTTGACCCGTTCAAAGCTGAAGCAGGGCTTCAGTGCTGGTTTGTTATATCGCGACATGAAGTCTTGTATATGATTGTTTTACTGAGAGTCAATGCTTTTTAACAAAACCCGCTGCTTTGTTATCAGTACCCTACGAAGGCATGCTTCTGTGGTGCATTTTGCTCGCAGTGGATTTAAACATCCGTGCTCGTCCCGCCAGGGAATCCCCTGCGAGCGTAGCCTGTTTGTCGATTGTTTTTGGGCCTTTTAAGCTTATGTTAACGCGTGAGATATTTGATGGCATTTTCAAACCCTTATGACTTCTAAAATTGGCAGAAATGATCCTTGCCCTTGTGGCAGTGGGAAAAAATATAAGAAATGCTGCATGGCGTCGCATGAGTCGGAAATCCGGACTCAAGAAGAAATCAACATGCAACAAGAAGCAAAATACATCATTAATTGTGCCCTTCAGAGTGATGCTCGTTTAGTTCAGCTTGAGAGTTTATTATTTTTCTCTACTCACACAGGCGATGCCTGGCTCCTCGATACCGATGACAATCTTGCTCTTTGTTTGATGCAAGATTTTGAAGAGCAAGAGTATGTAATAAATGAAACACTGGAGAATTTTAGTATCGAATGGGAAGCAAGTTATCACATTAAAGGGAATGCTTTTATTGTTTGTAAAAAGTCAGGCCAGATAAGAACAATTGTTGGGTATCCAACAAAGGAGATTCTTCGTCTGTCATGCAAATGAGACAGAAAATGAGTAAAATGATTACAATCAACGAGAATGCTCCCCAATTGGGAGACGCCCCGCCCGGCAGAAAATCGGTGCTCGTGTTGGGAAAATAGACATCGAAAGGAAATTTGGTGGTCGATTAGGGTTTTGTGAAGAGAGGGATTCTTGACACAACCGGTCATTCATTAAGGAGGCTCAAAATGAAAAAAAGGATATTCCCAATTTTAGTGTTGGCTGTCCTGTTTGCGGCAGCGGTTGGTTGGGCCCAGCCAAAAAAGGATCGCGTCGAGAGAGGCAACCTGATCGTCGAAAACATTCCGGCTATTCCGCAGAGAATCGTCGACCGGATGCTGCAATACCAAAATACCCGATCCGCTTTTTTGCAGGATTGGCTTCCTGCGGGCGACGGCCTACTCATCTCCACGCGCTTCGGCGAAACCACCCAAATCCATTGGGTCAAGAGGCCAGGGGGAACTCGGCAGCAAATCACCTTTTTCAAGGAACCCGTGAGTGGGGCGACCATGAACCCGAAGCTTTCTAACCCCGGATTCCTGTTCACCAAGGATGTTGGCGGTTCGGAGTTTTACCAGATTTTTTTCTTCGATTTAACTTCGGGTAAATATCGCATGCTGACCGATGGCAAATCCAGAAATGGTGGCAGCCGCTGGGCCCACAAGGGCGATCGCTTCGCCTTTTATTCCACCAAAAGAAATGGCCGCGATTGGGGCCTGTACGTCGCGGATGTGAAGGAGCCTGAAAAGGCCGCTCCGGTACTGGAAAGGAAAGGCCTCTGGTTTGTCTTTGAATGGTCGCCGGACGACTCCCAATTGTTGGTGGGTCACTACGTGTCTGTCAACGAGTCCTACCTGTACACGTTGGATTTGAACAGCCAAGAGCTGACCCAGATCAATCCTGCCAAAGAAAAGATTTCCTACGGCGATGCCCAATGGGCCAAAAACGGCGAAGGCATCTATTTTACTTCAGACCAGGGCAGCGAATTCCAGCGCTTGCAATATTACGATCTGAAGACCAGAGAAAAATCGGTCCTGACCCAGGACATCCCCTGGGATGTCAACAGCTTTGACCTGTCCGAAAACGGTCAGTACCTGGCGTTCGTTGTCAATGCGGACGGCATCGGTACTCTTCATCTGTTGAATTTAGAAACTCAAAAGGAGTTGGCGTTGCCCCAACTCCCTGTTGGACAAATCTACGCTCTGAAGTTCAGTCCGGACGCCAGCAAATTGGGTCTGGTGTTGAACACCCCGCAAACCCCGGGTGATGTTTTTGTGTTCGACATTCCCGACCGGAAGTTAGTCCGGTGGACGTACAGCGAAGTGGGCGGGCTGCAATCCGACAACTTCGTCGCACCCGAACTCATACACTACCCAACCTTCGACCAGGTGAACGGCAAGCCGCGTCTGATTCCGGCGTTTTACTACAAGCCCAAGAACCGGGGCCATGCACCTTTTCCAGTGCTCATTTCAATTCACGGCGGTCCCGAAGGTCAATATCGACCCGGTTTTAGTTCCACGACTCAGTACTACGTCAACGAGTTGGGCGTAGCGGTCCTGGCTCCAAATGTGCGCGGTTCAGCCGGCTACGGCAAGAGTTATCTCAAATTGGACAACGGGTTCAAGCGGGAAGAGTCGGTCAAGGACATCGGCAAGCTGCTTGACTGGATTGCCCAACAGCCGGAATTGGACGCCAAACGCGTGGCGGTCATTGGCGGTTCCTATGGTGGCTACATGGTGCTGGCCTCCATGACGCACTTCAACGATCGAATTCGGGCCGCGGTCGACATCGTCGGCATCAGCAATTTTGTGACCTTCTTGGAAAACACCAAAGCCTACCGTCGGGATTTGCGGCGCGCGGAATACGGGGACGAACGCGATCCGAAAATGAGGCAATTCTTGCAGAAAATTTCTCCGACCACCAACGCCAACAAGATCACCAGGCCCATGTTTATTGCCCAGGGTCTGAACGATCCGCGCGTACCGGCCAGCGAAAGCGAGCAAATGGTGGAGGTGATTCGCAAAAACGGCGGTGAGGTCTGGTTCCTGTTGGCTAAAGACGAAGGGCACGGCTTTCGCAAAAAGAGCAATCGCGACTACTACAACAATGTCGTAGCTCTTTTCCTGGAGAAGTACCTGTTAGGGGAGCAAACGAGTATGAAATAGGATTATACCAGACTTTTGCCCAAAGGGAATGTCGCTCTATGGCAGAGCTTGACTTTACCCTGAGATTTATTTACTTTGTGGGCAGACTTGCTCTTCGCAATTCAAGTGATTCTGGCTAACTTAAATCTGGTTCCTTCTTGCTCCGAGTTTTTCTAATCCCATGGTTATTTCTCCTCTTGATCCAATACAAATCTTAACCCAGCAAGCCAGAACCAAACAGGGAATTCATTTGGAACACTCATTGCTTAATCCAAAGTTTTTGGTAAGTTGAACCCCTATTCTTGTCTGTGTCAAGGTATTGTAATTAAATGAGTTGAAAAAATCTTTATCCAAAAACAAAGATTTGAATTTGAAGCGTCCAAGTAATCGCGATGATCGGCAAAGCTATTTCTCATTACAAAATCCTCGCAAAGCCCGGCTTCGGCGGCATGGGCGTTGAAGAAAGTCTCAGGCTGAGGCGAAGGCTAAGGGAATGATAGGCAAAGAAATCTCACATTATCGTATCATAGAAAAACTCGGCGCCGGCGGCATGCCTTCCTTAGTGAAAAAGTACAATAGATTGGTCCTGC
>JBHHYI010000033.1:0-29665 GCA_046757525.1 bacterium
GACCAAAAAGCAGTCGGGACCAAACGGTGACCTTCTTTGAGAAGGTCACCGTTTGACAACCCGTTGCAAAGAATCTCCCTTCAAAGGGAGAATTGGCTGTGTCAAAAAACGCTGTGCAATCGCGACGATTGCGTTACGTACAACGGAGCGTTTCTTAAAAGAGAAGAAACTATTGAGTTGCGACCTATGAAAAGATTTTTCTTCGTCCGTATGGCAACGGTCCTTACACTTGGGCTACTCCTGGTGCCCATCTGCTGGCGCTTCGATCCAGCGCCGCTCTACTCCCAAACCCGACAACAGTTGAGTAGCCAACTGCGCATTGCTCAGAATTACGAGAGACGCGGAAATTACGAGAGTGCGTTGCGCATTTTCAAAAACCTCTACGATCTCGTCCCTGGCAATCAATTGTACTACGAAGGCGTCAAGAGGAACCTGCTCCGTTTGAACCGGTTCGACGAACTGATTACTATTATAAAAGCACGGCTGGACAAAAACGACGATGTGCGCAGTTGGGCGGATTTAGGGAATGTATATTACAAGAAGGGCTTACCTGAGGAGGGCAGAAAAATCTGGGCGCAGTTGTTGGCGGAGCATTCGCACAAAAAGGCGGTCTACGTCTATGTCGCTCAAGCCATGTTGCAAAACCGGCTTTATGAGGAGGCGATCGAGGTGTACAAGTTGGCCCGCACCAACCTCAAACAAGACGATATTTTTGTTTTCGAGCTGGCCGATATTTACGTGCTGAGACTTAATTATAAGCTGGCGACTTTGGAGTACTTGAAGTATTTGGAGCGCTACCCCAGACAGTTCACCACCATCGAGACCAGAATTGCGCGCTACACCAAAGAGCCTGAAGATGCTCGAGCAGTGGCCAGCATTCTGCGCGAGGCCATTTCCAGCACCCGTCAGGAGTTTTACGTGCGTAAGCTCTTAGCCAATCTCTACTTGCGTTACAAGGACTTTGACAAATCTTTTGAGCAATACAAGATTCTTGAAAAGATGAAGAAGCCTTTCGCCGGGAGGGACAAATCGCCCGGCCGGGAGTTGTTTCATTATGCCGAATTAGCCCGAATAGCGAAAGATTATCAGCACGCCCGACAAGCGTATTCATTGATCATCAACGATCACAAGAGTTCGCCCTACAAGGTCAGAGCGGAGTACGGCCTGGCCCTGGCCAGTCAGAAATCAGGGCTGGCAGAAAAGGCGCTCCTGAGCTACGATGCCCTCATCAGATCCTTTCCCAACAGTCCGTGGGCTCAGGAAGCGTTGTTCCAGAAGGGAGAGATTTATTTAGAACAAATGAACGACATCGACCGGGCTTTGGCAATGTTTCAGGATCTCCTGCAAAAATACCCTAAGAGCACGAAAAGGGGCATCACGCAGATCAGAATTGGCGACTGCTATGCGGAAAGAGGCGCATTCGACCGGGCGCAGCAGTGGTATGAAAAAACGCAAGCCGAAGACGCTGTAAAGCCGAGCCTGAAAGAAAAGGCCCTCTATCTCAGCGCCTATGTCGATTTTGTTCGAACGAAATTTGACGACTGCCTGGAGAAACTCAACAGGATAACCGCCAACTTGAATGAAAATACCGCCGAGCGGGAAAGCTACAAAAACGACGCGCTTGAGCTGATTTTTTTGATTGAGGAAAACCGAAGCTCTTCTCCCGAAGCCCTGAAGGCGTTTGCCAGAGCCCGGGGCAGCAAACTGCAGAAAAGGTATGCAGAAGCCATCAAGGAGCTGCAAGAGATTTTGGACAATTACCCCAGCGCCGCCATCCTGGACGATTCTCTCCTGGAGCTGGGTGACATCGAAGAAACCCGTGGCAATCACACCGTTGCCATTAACTACTATCAGGGCTTAGTCAACGAGTTTCCGCAAAGCGTTTACAATGCGCTGGCCCAAAAAAGGACCGCCGACATTTACCAACAGGGTCTGGGCGACTTGCAAAAAGCCCGGGAGGCCTACGAGGCCATTCTGATCAAATACCCCAACAGCCTGTATATCGAAGAGGTGCGGCAGAAGCTCAGAAATCTGGAATCGAGAAAACTGAGCAACTAATTTCTGTCATGAGTGCATTAACCGTTGGACAAGCTGGTTAGATTTTCATGAAAAAGGTGCTCTTCATTTTGTGCCTCTCCAACATTCTTCTGCTGGGCGTGCCCGCAGAAGGTGCTGCCCAGAAGATTCTCGTCCCCATGGACCTGAAACAGACGGACCACTTGAAAGCCTACGGGGTTGCCTACTGGGCGCTGGAACGCGACATCAACGTGGAATGGCTGCTCAACTATCGCGGCGGTTCCTTCATGATGGACTACTATCCCGCCATTGAACGGGAGCTGCGCTTGCGCGGCGTAACGTTTTCCGTGGTGGATGCCGGCCAGGCTACTCAGATCTACGCCGAAATCGAGGAAGGCAATATGGACGTGGTGCTTTTGGAAAAAGCGCCCAAGATTGCCGTCTACACGCCGCCCAACAAGCAAGTCTGGGACGATGCGGTGACCCTGGCCCTTACCTATGCCGAGATTCCTTACGAAACCTTGTGGGACGAAGACGTGCTGCAGGACAAATTGCAGGAGTACGACTGGCTGCACTTGCACCATGAAGATTTCACCGGCCAGTACGGCAAGTTTTACGCCAACTTTCACAACGCGCCCTGGTACATCGAAGCGGTGATGAAGAATGAAGCCATGGCCAAAGCCGCTGGCTTCACCAAAGTACCCGAAGAAAAGAAGGCTGTGGCGCGCAAGATTCGAGACTACGTGCGGCGCGGGGGATTTCTCTTCGCCATGTGCTCCGCTACCGACACCATCGACATCGCTCTGGCGGCCGAGAACACCGACATCGTAGCCTCCGTTTTTGACGGCGATCCCCCTGAGCCAAACTGTCAGGCCAAGCTCGATTATTCTAAAACCTTTGCATTCGAAAACTTCGTCGTGGAGCTGAATCCGCTGGTCTACGAGCACTCCGACATCGATGTTCCCCCCAGCAACATGCCCCGCGTGCGCAGTCCTGATGCCGATTATTTTACCCTGTTCGAATTTTCGGCCAAGTACGACCCGGTTCCCACCATGCTCACCCAGGATCATGTTTCGGTCATCAAAGGGTTCATGGGCCAGACCACCGGCTTCAACAGAAAGCTGGTCAAGAAATCGGTCACCATCATGGGCGAGGTGGAAGGCACCAACGAAGTGAAGTACATTCACGGCAACTTTGGTCGCGGAACCTTTACCTTTTACGGCGGCCACGACCCCGAGGACTACCAGCACTTTGTCTACGACCCGCCTACTCAGCTTTCCCTGCACAAAAACTCCCCTGGCTACCGCCTGATCCTGAACAACATCCTCTTCCCCGCGGCTAAGAAGAAAAAAAGGAAAACCTGAGACCGGACAAAGACCTTTTCTGGTGAGTCTCTGAGTCTAACATTAATATGCTCGCTTTATCGCTGCGCCCAGAAGCAAGCATCCCCGCTGTGCAACATTTGCTTTGAAAAAAAGCTTTTTTTTGATATATTCATTTTAGTCGATGTAGAGCCATTTTGGGTCGAGAAGCCAAAATCACAGAAGCAAAGGCCATGATGCCAAATCTCAACAAACTCTTCCCGCGCCTGAGCATCACCACCAAGCTGGTCATCGCGTTTCTCGCTCTTGGAATGCTGCCACTGGTTGCCTACGGGATATACAGCGTGGTCTCCTTGAGCCACTCGCTGGAAGAGCAATCGTTGCGAAAACTGCAGTTTCAAATCGATGCCACCGGTCGGGAAATGAGCGAATTCTTGCTGAACGTGCAAGCCGATCTGGTCTATATCCGGTCGTTGTCGTCGCTCAAGAAGCTGGCTACACGGCACACAGCCGATCGCTCCAAACGAGACGGGGCCGATGTTGAGCACCTTAGAAAACAAGTCGAACAAGACTTCCTGCGTTTTTCGGCAGGCAAACGCGCTTACTACCAGATTCGCTACCTCGACGCTGCAGGCCGGGAAGTGGTTCGGCTGAATCGCAACCAATCCGGTGCTTACGTGGTGCCGAAAGCCCAACTACAAGACAAGAGCAGCCGCTACTATGTTCAGGAAGCCTTGCAATGTTTGGCCGACGAAATCTACGTCTCTCCCATGGATCTCAACATCGAAAGAGGCATCGTCGAGGTCCCTCTTAGACCCGTGGTGCGCTACGCAACGCCAGTTCTGGATGGTCACAACAACCAACAGGGCATCTTGATCATCAATATTTTCGCGGAAGCGATTTTTGAGATTATCGGCGGCGTACCCCGGGAGGCGGTTTCGTTTCTCACCGACCGGGATGGACTTTACCTGTACCAATCGGTTCGCGGCACGAATTTCAACTATTTTCGCAACCGCAGTCTGTACGACGATTACCCGGCGGAGGTGGTGCAAGCGGTACTGAGCCAGGGAAGCGGCTTGACCCACACAGCAGACCAGATTCTTGCACACTCCCAGATCAAACTGTCCGGTAAATCCAGCGATTCCTGGGTGCTCTTGCTCTCCGTGCCGAAACGGGTGGTGTTTGCTGCGTTGTACAAGCTCAAAGCCGGCCTGCTCAGCATCCTGGTAGCGTTGGTAGTCGTTGCCAGCATTCTTGGCCTGATCGCGGCCCGGCAGTTCACCCGCCCGATCTTCCAATTGACCCGTGGCGCCGATTTGATCGCCCAGGGCGAATTCGACCAGCGCATCCACGTGGCAACCAACGATGAATTGGAAGACCTTTCCGGTCATTTCAACACGATGGCGCGGCGGTTGGGCAAATCGCAAGCAAAATTACAACGCTGGAATGTTGAACTCCAAAATGAAGTGGCCCGGCGCACCAGGGAATTGACATTCTCGGAGGCGCAATTAAAAATTGAAAAACAAAAATTGGATGACATCGTCAGCGGAGTTGGGGCGGAGTTGTGCTTAATCGACCGCCAACAAAAGGTGGTGTGGGTGAACAAAACCCTGGCGGACCGTTGCGGTGGGGAGGATTTGACCCTCGGCAAGACCTGTTACGAACTATTTCAAAATGGTGATGGGCCATGCCCTAATTGCCGCTGCGAGCATAGTTTTGCTACCAGCAAAGGGAGTAAAGTGGTGGTCAATCGCAAGGATGCGCACGGCAACGAACGCATCTTTCAGGTTGTGTCCACGCCTGTGGTTGACGTGGCGGGCGAGGTCAGTCATCTGCTGGAGCTGCACCTGGACATCACGGACTCGGTCATGCGAGAGCGCGCTTTGGAAAAACAGAGCGCCGAGAAAGCGCGTCTCGCTTCGCAGGTACAACTGGCCGCAGGTGTGATTCACGAAGTGGCCAAGCCTTTGGCCGCCATGAAAACCACCGTACAGGTGTTGGAAGACGAAATACCGGATCCGGAACAGCGTTCTTACTTGGAAGGAGTGGAAAACGAGATCGACCACCTCAGCGATTTTTTGAATACTTTCTCAAAATTCGCCCGTCCAAAGCCGCTGCAACTGCAAGCGTGCAAGATGGAAGACATCGTGAACCAGGTCATCTTGTTGATCACAAAAGACGCAGAACGGCGCCATATCGAGATTGCTGTGCAAGGGTTGAGCTCGCTGCCGAAAATCAAGCTGGATTCGATTCAAATGCAGCAAGTGCTGCTCAATATTTGCGTGAATGCTTTCGAGGCCATGCCCGACGGCGGCACCCTGACCATCGTGGGGTCGGTGCTCCAGACATCGCAGCCCTGTGTGCAGCTTAGCATTAGCGATACGGGAATCGGCATGGATGGGGAACAACTGCAAGAGATATTCGAGCCGTTCTACTCTGACAAACCCAATGGTTCAGGTTTAGGGCTGGCCATTGTGCGGCAAATTGTACGGGGGCATGGGGGCCAGATTCACGTAAGAAGTGAATTTGGCAAGGGCACTCGGTTTGATCTGACTTTTCCTGTTTAAACTAAACAAAAAATCATGAATCCTGCCATCTTGATCATCGAAGACGATCCGCTCATGCGCAAGTCGCTGGCCAATTTTTGTCAGCGTAACGCTTACCACTCGATGTCGTCAGCAGACGCCGCAGACGGGTTGGCACTTTTCCGGAAGCACAGCATCGATGTGGTGCTGCTGGACATGCGCCTGCCCGATGCCAACGGCATGGAAGTACTTGCGCAGATCAAAACGTTGGACGATGAAGTCGCCGTCATCATGATGACCGCCTTTCCTGAGGTTAAGTCGGCGGTGGCAACCATTAAAAGCGGAGCTTTCGATTATGTCATAAAACCGTTCGAAGTGGAAGAGCTGCGCCAGACCATCAACAAGGCGCTGCAAATTCGGTCGCTCAAGAGCGAGGTGCTGCGTTTGCGGCGGCAGCGCTCAGACGACCGGTTTCCGAAAATGTTGGGAAACAGCCCCGCCATCGAAAAAGTAAAGAAACTGATCGTTAAAGTCGGCCAGGCGACCAACACCCCGGTACTGATCCTCGGTGCCAGCGGAACCGGCAAAGAATTGACGGCCAATGCTGTGCATCTGGCCAGCGAACGCCGGCAGAAGCCCCTGGTCAAGATAAACTGCAGCGCCTTGCCCGACCATTTGTTGGAGAGCGAACTGTTTGGCTATGAGAAGGGCGCCTTCACCGGTGCGGCGCAGCGCAAACCCGGCCTGTTTGAGCTGGCCAACGGCGGCACGCTTTTTCTGGACGAGATTTCCGAGATGCAGCTCAATATGCAGCCCAAGCTTTTGCGCATTCTCGAAGGCCATCCGTTCAAACGCCTGGGCGGGACACGAGACCTTCACGTCGACGTCAGAATCATTGCAGCCTCCAACAAGAACCTGGAAACGCGGGTAAAAGAAGGAACGTTCCGCGAAGACCTGTACTACCGCTTGAGCGCTTTTGTCCTCGAGCTGCCGAGTTTACGGCAGCGGTCGGAAGATATTATGCTGTTTGCCAACCACTTCCTGGCCAAATCGGCAGCCGACCTGCGCAAAAAAATCGAAGGGTTTACCAAAGAAGCTGAGAAGCTTTTGGTTCAATACGCCTGGCCTGGCAACGTGCGCGAACTGCGCAACATCGTCGAACGCGCGGTCATTCTGTGCGATGAAACGCACATTGCGTCTGAGCATCTGCCGAGTCAACTGGTGCTCGACCGCACTGGAGATCGTCCCCTACCGTCTGATTGGACCCTGGCGGAGATGGAACGGCGGCACATTCTCTGGGTTCTGGAGCAAGTCGGCGGCAACAAATCCGAAGCCACTCGCCGCCTGGGAATCGCTCGCTCCACTTTTGACGAGAAATTGAAAAAATACCAGCGATTTTAAAGAAATGTAACTTTTTACTTGACTTCTTATTCTTTATTCTTTATATTCGCTGCTAATATTTTTAATTACTACATTTAAGCGAGATGAATCACAATCCATTTACAATTTCGACCTCTTCAAGCTTGATCCGTGAGGTACAGATTGTAAGTGCGTTGTTGTTTATCTTGATTTTTATTCTCACCATTAGGTTAGGATTGATTCTAAAGTAAATCGAGTTTAGAAATCAATCCTACAATCACCAAATCCTTTCTCAAAAACTTCTCGATTCCCAAACTCAAACAAAAAGCCGGTAGGGTTGATTTCTAAGCTAAGTGCACTGTTTAGCTTGAAAGGGGTCAAACATGCGCAGCGATGCGATAAAAAAAGGATTCGGGCGGTCTCCCCACAGAAGCCTGTTGAAAGCCTGCGGCGTAAAAGATGAAGACTTCGCCAAGCCGTTTATCGGCATTTGCAACTCTTTTATCGAAATCATTCCGGGGCATGTTCATTTGCAAGAGTTGGGTAGGTTGGTCAAGGAGGCGGTGCGCGAAGCTGGCGGCGTGCCGTTTGAATTCAACACCATCGGCGTGGATGACGGCATTGCCATGGGACATTTCGGCATGAAGTATTCGCTGCCAAGCCGGGAGCTCATCGCCGATGCCGTGGAAACCGTGGCCATGGCGCACCAGTTGGACGGCCTGATCTGCATTCCAAACTGCGACAAAATCGTGCCGGGCATGCTCATGGGGGCTGTGCGAATAAACATTCCGACGATTTTTGTCAGCGGCGGCCCCATGGCGGCGGGCAAGACGCCCTCCGGCAAGACCGTGGATTTGATCTCGGTGTTCGAGGGGGTGGGTGCCTTTCGCGCTGGCAAAATCGACGCAGCGGAACTGAAAGAGCTGGAAGACCACGGCTGTCCCACCTGCGGCTCTTGTTCCGGTCTGTTCACCGCCAATTCCATGAACTGCCTCCTGGAGGCCCTTGGCATGGCGCTACCAGGCAACGGCACCTATCTGGCTATTTCCGAAAAGCGCCGCGAATTAGTCAAGCAAGCGGCCCAACAGATTCTCCAATTAATCGAAGCTGACCTCAAACCCAGAGACATCGTCACACAGAGCGCCATCGACAATGCCTTTGCCCTGGACCTGGCCATGGGCGGCTCCACCAACACCGTGTTGCACACGCTGGCGATTGCCAGAGAAGCCGGGCTATCCTATTCCCTGGAACGGATCAATGGCATCGCTGAACGTGTGCCCAATCTTTGCAGAGTCGCTCCAGCTTCGCCCTGGCACATGGAGGATGTGGACCGCGCTGGCGGCATCAGCGCCATTCTAAAGGAGTTAAGCAAAAGAGCGGACCTATTAGACTTGCACCAGAAGACGGTTACTTTAAAGAGCCTGGGAGAGAATATTGCAGATGCGGAAATCAAAGACCACCAGGTCATTCGATCCGTGGAAGAGCCTTACAGCGACCAGGGGGGGCTTGCCATCTTGTTCGGTAATTTAGCGCCGGATGGCGCCGTGGTAAAATCGGCGGCTGTGGCCCCTGAAATGTGGACACATCGCGGCCCGGCGGTCATTTTTGAATCGCAGGAGGAGGCCAACGCCGGCATTTTGAGTGGCAAGGTAAAGCCAGGCGACGTCGTGGTGATTCGTTACGAGGGCCCCAAAGGCGGGCCCGGGATGCAGGAGATGCTGGCGCCAACCGCGAACATCGTGGGCATGGGATTGGGCGACAAGGTGGCGCTGATCACCGACGGCCGCTTCTCGGGCGGTACTCGCGGTGCTTGTGTTGGGCACGTTTCTCCCGAGGCCGCAGCCGGCGGCAACATCGCCCTATTAAAACCTGGCGATCTCATCTGTATCGATATACCCAATAGAAAACTCGAGGTTGAAGTGCCCGCAGCAGAATTAGCGGAGCGAAAATGCCGCTGGCAGCCTGCTGAACCGAGAATCCAAACCGGCTGGCTGAGCCGCTATGCCGCAATGGTGACTTCAGCAAATACCGGGGCGATTCTGTCGCTAAACGGAGGCCAGGGCGCTTTGTGACAGGGCTGTCCAAAAAACCCGTGGAGAGTTCGTAACGCGACATTCATGTCGCGGGGCTCAAGGCTCATTTCTCGACATAAATGTCGAGTTACGTGCTGCCAGCATCCCTTTTCGGACAGCCCCTGAGTCTCACAATGGCGACCATTATAATGAAGTGTGACCAGCAAACATCTGCTGACTTTTGGTTGCTCAGTTAAGGAGGGAGAAAAAGATGGAAACAGCTAACGCTGATGTGCAGGGTGAAAGGCAGGCGCAGGCAAACCCGTGCACAAAAATTACCGGCGAAATGTACGGCCAGGCAAAGCTGAGCGGTTCTGAGATCTTGATCCGCACCCTGGTGGATGAAGGCGTGGAGATCGTGTTCGGCTATCCCGGCGGTGTGGTGTTGGGGCTGTACGATGAGATTTACAAATCGCAACTCCCCTTCCGGCATGTGTTAATACGACACGAACAAGGCGGCACGCACGCCGCCGACGGCTACGCCCGCGCCACCGGCAAGCCGGGCGTGGTGCTGGTAACTTCCGGACCGGGCGCCACCAATACCGTAACCGGCATCGCCACCGCTTTCATGGACTCCATCCCGTTGGTGGTCTTCACGGGTCAGGTTCCCGCCGCTCTGATTGGCAACGATGCCTTTCAGGAAGCCGATATCGTCGGCATCACGCGGCCAATCACCAAACACAGTTATTTGGTCAAGAACGTCGACGATCTTGAAGCGGCGATGCACGAGGCTTTTCACATTGCTAAAAGTGGCAGGCCCGGACCGGTGCTGGTGGATTTACCCAAAGACATGCTGGTTGCCCGCGGCGTTTATCACCGCAGGGGCGCGGCGGAAAGGAATGGTACCGCATCTCTAAACCAGGAACAGCGGCAAAAAATCTCCCGTGCCGCTGAGCTGATCAATCGGGCCAAACGCCCGCTAATTTACGCAGGCGGTGGTGTGGTGCAAGGAAGCGCGGCGCCGGAATTAACCGCTCTGGCCCTGGAAACAGGTATTCCCGTGACCACGACTTTAATGGGACTGGGTGCCTTTCCAGAGACGCACGACCTTTCCCTGGGCATGCTGGGCATGCATGGCACCTGGTACGCCAACATGGCTATCAGCGAGTGCGACGTCCTGGTAGCGGTTGGCGCTCGCTTCGACGACCGGGTCACCGGCCGCCTCGATGGTTTTTCTCCCCATTCCAGGAAGATTCATATCGATATCGATCCCACTTGCATTAACAAGAATATCGTCGTGGAAGTCCCTATCGTAGGCCATGTAAAGAACATCTTGCCCGAGCTGAGCAGCCGAGTGCACAAACCCAACACCAAAGCGTGGTGGCGGACGATTCACCAGTGGCAAAAGCAGCATCCGCTGCGGTATCAGCAACACGACGACCTGATCATGCCGCAATTTCTAATACAAAAGATTGCCGAAGTCACCCAAGGGGAAGCGATCGTGGTTACCGATGTGGGACAACATCAAATGTGGGCTGCACAATATTACAAATTTAACCACCCCAGATCGTTTCTGACTTCAGGCGGTTTAGGCACCATGGGTTTTGGATTTCCGGCGGCCATGGGAGCTGCGTTAGGTTGCCCCGACCGCGAGGTCGTCTGCATTACCGGCGACGGTGGCTTCCAAATGACAGCCTTTGAATTGGCCACGGCCGTGGAAAACAAAGTGCCGGTAAAAATCGCCATTATGAACAACGGCTATTTGGGCATGGTGCGTCAATGGCAGCAACTGTTTTACGAAGGACGGTACGCCTTTTCGGACCTTCGCGGGGGCAATCCTGATTTTGTGCGACTGGCAGAAAGCTACGGTGCGGTGGGTTTCAGAACCCATCTGCCCCGGGAAGTCAGCGCCATCCTTCAGGAGGCCCTGAAGATCAAAGATAAACCGGTGGTTTTGGATTTTGCCGTGGCCCAGGAAGAAAACGTCTTCCCCATGGTGCCGGCTGGTGCCTCCCTGGTGGAGATGGTCGACGGTGAAAATTATTGACGCTAAAATCTTTGACAATATCCCGAAGGGGTAGAGTCAAGAGTTTTGTTAAAAGTGGGAGGGAAATGCTGAGAGCCGTCGGGTGCCTTTTGGCGTCAACCTAAGAGATTTTATCTATCAAAAATGTTATTCTGAGGTTCAAATTTCTATCAAAGTTCTTTTTAGAAAGGATTGGATTGTCATTTCGACCCGGCAGCCGCCGGGGAGAAATCTGGTTTAGTGCATTTGTCAGATTTCTCGACTCCACTTCGTTTCGCTCGAAATGACAATTTTGGGCTTAAGTTGACGCCTAACCCCGAAGATTAGAGGAGCTGAACAATGAAACATACGATTTCCGTCTATTTCCGCAACAACTTTAATGCGCTTTCCAGAATCATCGGTCTGTTTAGCGGCCGCGGATTCAACATCGACAGCGTGAGTTTTGGCGCTGCTAAGGAAGCCGGAATGGCCCGCATGACCATCACCACCCGTGGTGATGAACGTATTATCGAGCAAATCAACAACCAACTGGACAAAATCGTCGACGTGATGAAAGTGACGGACTTGACTTATGAGCCGTTTGTGGAAAGAGAGTTGGCGCTGGTAAAGGTAAAGTCCACGCCGGCAAGTCGGTCGGAGATCACCGAAATTGTCAATGTGTTCCGCGCCAAGATCATCGACATCAGCCCGGAAACGCTGACCATCGAAGTCACTGGCAAAGAGGACAAGGTTAACGCCGCCATCGGCATGCTCGGCCCTTTCGGTCTCCTGGAAGTGGCCCGCACCGGCAGCGTGGCCTTGCAGCGGGAGTTCAAGGGAGTCACTTAGTAGACTGTTTCATACTTGCAAGGACCCATGAAATAAACTCAAAGAAAGGATTAAAACCATGAAGCTCTATTATGACAGCGAGGCAGACCTGAAGTTGCTGAACGGCAAAACCGTTGCCGTGCTTGGGTACGGCAGTCAAGGACACGCGCACGCTTTGAATCTTAAAGACAGCGGCGTCGAGGTGGTTGTTGGCCTCAGAAAGACCAGCGGCTCCTGGAAAAAGGCGGAGGCAGACGGCTTGAAGGTTGTTGAGACCGCAGAGGCAGTTAGGCTGGGTGAGGTGGTGATGGTATTGCTACCCGATCAAAACCAGGCTGAAGTTTACGAACAGGACATCCGGCCGAACCTTGACGCGGGCAATGCACTCGCCTTTGCCCACGGGTTTAACATCCACTTCAATCAAATCGTGCCGCCAAAAGATGTGGACGTTTTCATGGTAGCGCCCAAGGGGCCCGGGCATCTGGTGCGGCGCGTGTTCTCAGCGGGCGGTGGTGTGCCCTGCCTGCTGGCGGTGTTCCAGGATGCCACGCAGACAGCTAAACCACTGGCTCTGGCCTACGCTAAAGGCATCGGTGGTACGCGGGCCGGCGTCATCGAAACCACCTTCAAAGAAGAAACCGAAACGGACCTGTTCGGCGAGCAAGCCGTCTTGTGTGGCGGCATTACCGAGCTCATCAAGGCCGGCTTTGACATCCTGGTGCAGGCAGGCTACCAGCCAGAAATCGCCTATTTTGAATGTTTGCACGAAATGAAGCTCATCGTCGACCTTTTTTACGAAGGCGGAATCGCAGGCATGTACTATTCGGTCAGTGAGACCGCGGAATATGGCGGCATGACACGGGGGCCAAAGGTGATCAACGAAGAAACCAGGCAACGAATGCAAGCGATTCTCCAGGCCGTCCAGGACGGTTCTTTTGCCAGAGAATGGATTCTGGAAAACAAGGCCGGTCAGCCGGTCATGAACGCGCTTCGGAAGGAACACCAGGCGCTGCAAATCGAGAAAGTGGGCAAGCATCTGAGAGAAATGATGAGCTGGATTCAAAAATGACCTCTCTGTGCCCTGCTAAGTCAACCTTTGTGATAGGCCAAACGCTCATTAGGGAAAGGAGAGACCCAAATGGAAAACCAAGTACTCATTTTCGACACAACCTTGCGCGATGGGGAGCAAGCGCCGGGCTTCAATATGAACCTGGAAGAAAAAATTCGCATGGCTGCGCAATTAGAACGGTTGAATGTGGATGTCATCGAGGCGGGCTTTCCCATTGCCTCGGAAGGCGATTTTCTGGCCGTTCGTGAAGTGGCCAAAAGGACCCGGCGTTGCATCGTAGCTGCCCTGTGCCGCACCAAAAAGAACGACATCGACCGGGCGTGGCAGGCTTTGCAACCTGCCGAGCATCCACGCATCCATACCTTCATCGCCACCTCGGACATTCACCTATGTCACAAGCTGAGGAAAAGCCGGCAAGAAGCGCTGCAAGAAGCGGTTTGGGCGGTCCAGTATTCCAAGAGTTTTTGCAGCGACGTGGAGTTCTCTGCCGAGGACGCCACCCGCAGCGATCCTGAATTCTTGTTGGAGATTTTCTCTGCTGTCATCGAGGCCGGTGCCACGGTGGTCAACGTACCCGACACGGTGGGCTTTTCCATGCCGTGGGAGTTTGGTGAGCTGATTAGCCAGCTCCAGGAAAAAGTCGCGGGCATCGAGGAGGTCGTCTTGAGCGTGCACTGCCATGATGATTTGGGTCACAGCGTGTCCAACTCATTGGTCGCGGTGCACGCCGGCGCCCAACAGGTAGAGTGCACCGTCAACGGCATCGGGGAACGGGCCGGCAATGCTTCTTTGGAAGAAGTCGTCATGTCGCTAAAGACGCGGCCTGGCTGTTTTGCCTGTGACACGCGGGTCGAACCGACGGAGCTTTACGCCACCAGCCAACTGTTGTCCGAGATCACTCGCGTGCCAGTGCAGCCGAACAAAGCGATCGTTGGCTGCAACGCTTTTGCCCACGAAGCCGGCATTCATCAGGACGGTGTCTTGAAAAATCCTTTGACCTACGAAATCATGACTCCGGAATCTGTGGGGGTTCCCGGCAACAAGCTAATTCTGGGTAAGCATTCGGGCCGCAATGCGCTCAATAGTCGGTTGCAGCAACTGGGATTTAATTGTAGCAAAGAACAGTTGCAGCAGATCTATGAAGCGTTCATCGAGCGGGCCGACGCCAAGAAAGTTGTTTTGGACGAGGAGCTCGTCGTGCTTGCAAACAAGGAGGTTTCTAAAACCCAAGCGCAACCCGAGGCAGAGCAACTGCAACCCCAACCCCAACTAAATGAGGCCTGACCCATGACGATTACAGAAAAAATCCTGACCAGGCATTCCGGCAAATCCGAGGTTAATCCTGGTGACACGGTGTGGATGGATGTGGACCTCTTAATGACGCACGACGTTTGCGGGCCACCGACCTTTGCCATCTTCAAAAAACAATTCGGGGCTGACGCCAGGGTTTGGGATCGAGAAAAGGTGGTGATCATTCCGGATCATTACATTTTCACCGCAGACAAATACGCCAACCGCAATGTGGCGATTCTGCGCGAGTTTGCCAGAGAACAAGACCTGCCGCATTTTTATGACGTGGGCACGGAGCGCTACAAAGGGGTCTGCCACATCGCTCTGCCCGAGGAAGGCTTCACCCGGCCGGGAGAGGTGCTGTTCGGCACCGATTCGCACACCTGCACTGCCGGCGCTTTTGGCGAGTTTGCCACGGGCATCGGCAACACAGACGCGGCTTTTATTCTGGGCACCGGTAAGCTGTGGGTGAAGGTGCCGGAGACGATGAAGTTCGTCTTTGAAGGTGAAATTCATCCTTACATCATGGCCAAGGATATGATTTTGCAAATCATTGGCGACATCGGTGTGGCAGGCGCCAGCTACCGCGCCATGGAGTTCGCCGGCGACGGCGTGCAGGCGCTCCACATGGAGAGCCGCATGACCCTGGCCAACATGGTCATCGAAGCTGGCGGCAAAAACGGCATCATCGAACCCGATGACGTGACTTTCGACTATGTTACCGCTCGCACCGACTGTCCGTTTGTCCCGGCTTTCAACGATGAAAACGCCAAATTCCACAGCGTGCACGTGTACAAATCCAAAGAACTGCAGCCCATGCTGGCCCGGCCACATTCCCCGGATGACAAGGCGACGGTCTATGAGATGCGGCACACGGCTCTGGACCGCGCCTACATCGGTTCCTGCACGGGCGGCAAAATCTCGGATTTTATTGCGGCGGCTCAGATCATCAAGCATCAAAGCGTGAAAGTCGACACGTACGTGGTGCCGGCAACCACCCAAATTGCCCGTGACTTAAAAACCACAAGAATAGACCAGGAATCGCTTTTCGAGATCTTTGAAAATGCCGGGGCTAAAATAGGCCAGCCGTCTTGTGCTGCCTGCTTGGGTGGCCCCGGCGACACCTTCGGCCGGCTCAACGGCGATGAAGTTTGCATTTCTACGACCAACCGCAATTTCCCGGGTCGCATGGGTTCCAGGCGGGCCCAGGTTTATTTGGCCTCGCCCTACACTGTGGCCGCTTCGGCCCTCACCGGCAAGATTACGGATCCACGGGATTTCTTTTGAAGGAGGCTTGCCAAACATAAGTCTGATGGACCTGGTGCAATTAAGAAAAAGGAAGTTGAAGTCATGAGCCAGAAAATTAGAGGCAAGGCTTTTGTGTTAGGGGACAATATCGACACCGACCAGATCATTCCGGCTCGCCATCTGGTTTACAGTCTGGATGACCCGGCGGAAAACAAGTTTTACGGACGCTACGCGCTTTCGGCTGTTCCCGAAGAACGGTCTGGCTTACCGTCCGGAGGCATTCCCTTCACGGAACCGGAGCAGTTCAAGTCACAATTTAGCATCGTGGTGGCCGGAAAGAATTTCGGCTGCGGTTCTTCACGGGAGCACGCGCCGGCTGCCCTACAAATTGCTGGCGTTAAGGCCGTCATCGCATCCTCCTACGCCCGCATCTTTTACCGCAATGCCGTGGACGGAGGATTTTTGATTCCTTATGAAAGCAGGGACGATCTCACAACGCTCGTTCGAACCCATGACCTCCTGGAAATAGACCAGGCAGACAACACACTGAAAAACTTAACCAGAGGGCAAAGCCACGCGCTGAGATCCCTGGGCGAGGTGACCGAAATCGTCCAAGCCGGGGGCATTTTTGCCTACGCGCGTCAACACGAAATGATGCCATGACCAGGCAAATAATCGTGCTTCCAGGCGACGGCATTGGCGTGGAGGTCACCCGGGCCGCAGTGAAAGTGCTGGAAATGGTTTGTGGACGTATGGGCATTGCGCTCCAAATGCAGGAATTCCTCATCGGTGGAGCCAGTCTCGACGCATTTGGTGTTCCCATTCAAGAGAAGGTTTTGGCAACTTGCCGCCAGGCCGATGCCGTGTTCTTAGGGGCTGTCGGCGGTCCTGAGTGGGACAGCCTGCCCAAAGAGAACCGTCCCGAAGTCGCTCTCCTGAGCTTGCGTAGAGAGTTGGAGCTGTTCACCAATCTGCGACCGGTTAGAGTTTTCCAACCCTTGCTCGACGCCTCTACCCTGAAGCCAGACGTAATTGAGAATACCGACATTCTGATCGTGCGTGAATTGACCGGCGGAATTTACTTTGGCAAACCCAGATTCACGAAAAAGAGCGGAGACGGGGAACGGGCTGTGGACACCATGGAATACCGCACCTGGGAAATTGAACGGATCGCGAAAGTCGCGTTCGAGGCTGCCCAGAGGCGCAAGAAAAAGGTGACTTCGGTGGACAAGGCCAACGTGCTGGCCACCTCGGTACTCTGGCGCAAGACCGTTGACAGGCTTTCGGCCAAATACTCGGACGTCACCCTCGAGCACATGCTGGTGGACAACTGCGCCATGCAGTTGCTTCGCAATCCCCGTCAGTTCGACGTCATTTTGACGACAAACCTGTTCGGCGACATTTTGAGCGATGAAGCTTCCATGTTAACCGGTTCCCTCGGCATGCTGCCGTCGGCCAGCCTGGGTGAAAGGGGCGGTCTTTACGAACCCGTGCACGGCTCAGCGCCGGACATTGCCGGGAAAAATGTCGCCAATCCTCTGGCCGCCATTGCTTCGGTCGCTCTCATGTTTCGCTACACCTTTGGATTAGCGCGCGCTGCGTCAGCCATCGAACAAGCGATTGACACAACACTCACACGAGGCTACTGCTGCGCTGATTTGTATTCTGGTACCGGAACGTTGCTTGGCACCACTGAAATGACAGACGCTATATTGGATGCAATCGAATTGAATTCGGTACTTTCCTGAAGCGGTGAATCAGTTGTCTCCCAGCACACCTTACCGAAAATCGGGAAGCCCTTGCCGATTTTCGGGAACCGCTTTTCCCGCCACCTCCCTGTCTCACAGGTAGCTCGCATTCCAGCAACTCTTTGAATATTTGAACTTTACCATCGCTTTCATCCACAACCTTTTGGCCTGGTACCGGATTTGCATTGGGGCTGTCTCAACAACCATCCAATGTCATTTCAATATGCAGATTTATGAGGAAGGAGCGTATTGTGAAAGCGATTAAGGTTTTTGCGGTTGTGTGCATGTTGCTGGTTTCTTTCAGTAGTAAGGCGTTGTTTGCGCAAAAGTCGGATAAGAAGGAAAGCTTGAAGTTCTCAGGCGACCTGCGACTGCGCTTTGAGAAAGATTACGATGTAACCGGCAAGGATAGCCGGGACCGGGCACGCTACCGCTTCCGTTTTGGTCTGGTTCATAAGCGCGGCGACCACATTGAAATTGGCGCGCGGCTGGCCTCTGGCAATCCCACCGACGAACAGTCCCCGCACCAAACCCTGGGCAACGATTTCGGTAAGAAGAATTTCTTCATGGACAAAGTCTATTTCAAATACAAATTCGATTCCGGCTGGGTCTGGTTTGGCAAGAATTCCTTCCCGTTCTGGAAGCAGAATGAGATGTTCTGGGACAGCGACGTCAACCCGGAAGGCATCTCGGTGTCGTACAGTCCCAAAGATTTTGCCGGCCCCGGCACGAAGCTCACCCTGACTGGCGGCCAGTACGTCATCGATGATTTTAACACTCTGTTCAACTCGTCCATGACCGCCCTGCAGGCCAGTCTGAACCACAAACTGGCCTCGGCCAATGTGACGGGAGCGGTTGGCTACTACTTCTTCAACAACAACAAGGCCGACACGGTCTCCTTCAACGCCCTGAACGACATGGATCACAAGATACTGGTGGTGAGCGGCCAGGCGAAGTTTCAAGTTCGTCCCGATTTGCCGGTAACCGTTGGCGCGGACTACATGAACAATTTCGAGGATCCCACCCTCAGCGGTTTTGAAAATGAAACGCACGGCTTCGTCGCTCAAGTTTTAGTAGGGAAATTAAAAAATCCTGGCGACTGGCTCTTCGGCTTTTACTACGCCCGCATCGAGAAATTTGCCGTGGTCGCCAATTTTGCCCAGGACGACTGGTGGCGCTTCGGCAGCGGCCACACCGATTCCAGCAACCTCAGGGGTTTCGAGCTGCGCTTCGGCTATCAGTTGGGCAAGAAAATGAATGTGGTGGTGCGGCATTACGTGACGGATATGATCGTCGGCAACAAAGACGCGAACCGGTTTCGAGCGGATTTTAATGTCAAATATTAAACAGGAATTATTCCCCGTGCGCCAACGGTAGGAAACGCCTCTGCAATCGAGACGATTGCAATACGATTAACGGAGCGTTTCCCAAGAGCACTGTGCGAGTCATCCCGAGTAGGTCACTGTTGTCCAAGTGACCTTATCGAGGGGTGACGGGCGTCGCCCTTCGATGCGTCCCGACCAAAAAAGCGGTCGGGGCTACTCAGGACGACTACCTTTTTGCTCAAGGGAAAACAATTGTTACTTGCGGTTTTACCGCATTCTGACTAATTCAGGCAAAATAAAATATAAACTTTTTCAGGAGGCAAAATGAAGAGAATGAGCAAAGTAAGCTTGACGTTAGTGCTCGGCCTGACAGTGGCGTTGCCTTTGTCAGCCCGGGCGCAGACCTACAAGGTCAAACCCGTCACCAACGGCGGTAGCATTTCCGGCACGGTGTTTTTCGAAGGCACGCCGCCCAAGCCGCGCGTGCTTACGGTTACCAAAGACAAGAAGATTGCTCACGACGCCAAGCGGCAAGTCGATGTCGTAAAAGTCAACGACGGCAAGTTGGCCGAAGCAGTGGTCTATCTCAAGAAGGTCGCGGCTGGCAAGGATTGGCCGGAGCTGCCGGACGGCGGCCTCATCGACCAGAAGGGGGCGAAATTCATCGTGCACAGCCGGGTGATTCGCAAAGGCACGAAGGTTCCGGTTCGCAACAGCGACCCGGTGATGCACAATATTCACGCCTACGAGCTGATCGGCCGCGGCCGCCGCACCATTTTCAACAAGGGACAGCTCAAGAACACAACCCTGAATCTTTTGTTTGACGTCAAAAGGACGCCGTATGTGAAGATCGAGTGCGACGCCCACAATTTCATGCACGATTATCTGTTTGTGGCCAGCAATCCCTATTACAGTGTCACTGCCAAAGACGGCGCCTTCAACATCGCCGACATTCCAGCCGGCACCTACACTCTGGTCGTCTGGCATCCCAATTTGGGTACGCAAGAGGCCTCGGTCAAAGTCGATGCCGGACAGCAGGTGACACACGATTTCACCTTCAAAAGCGACGGAGGGTCCAAATGAAACGGTTAGCAAGACTTTCGCTGGGGCTGGCAGTCGTTTTGGCGGTGGCCTTTCTAATGGCCTTTGCTGAGCCCGGCTCAAACGATGAAGAATCGGTTCCGGATATCGGGCCGCTGCCGCAATTGCAAGCGCCCAATCCGGATCAGGTGGCACTGGGCAAGTTGCTGTTCTTCGATGTGCGTCTCAGCGGCGACGCCAGTTTGAGCTGTGCTTCCTGCCACCAGCCGGACAACGCCTGGACCGACGCCTTGGATGTGTCCCTGGCCTATCCTGGTTCCAAATACTACCGCAACACCCAGAGCATTCTCAACATGGCCTACAAGCGTTACTTTTATTGGGACGGACGCCTGTCGGGAAAAGACGCGGCCACCCAGGTGCGGGACAAAATCACCGAGACCCACTTCATGAACCTGGACGGCCGACTGATGCAGGAGCGACTCAAGCAGGTGCCCGAGTACGTCCAGATGTTTCAGAAAGCGTTTGGGGCGGAACCCAATTTTGGCCGCACTCTGAAAGCGATTGCCGCCTTCGAGAAAACGCTGGTTTCGAAGAATGTACCGTTTGACACCGGCAAGCTCTCAAAGGAAGCCAGGAAAGGCATGAAACTTTTTAAGGGAAAAGCAGGCTGCATCAAGTGCCACAACGGCCCCATGTTCTCCGACTTTCAGCCGCACAAAATCGGCGTGCCCGAATATCCCGACCTGCTGACCGACCCGGAACGGGCCACCACCTTTCGTTCGGTGATGAAATACATGGGCGTGCCCAATTTCGAGCATCTGCGCCGCGACCCAGGATTTTTTTGTGTCAGCAAACTGGACCAGGATTTCGGCAAGTTCATCTCGCCGTCGTTGCGGGAAGTCAGCCGCACCGAGCCGTACATGCACAACGGCACCTTCAAGACGCTCGAGGAGGTCATCGACTTCTACAACAAGGGCGGTGGCGCAGGTTCGGAGCTGAAGCCGCTAAATCTGTCGAAAAAGGAAAAAGCAGCCCTAATAGCTTTTCTGGAGAGCTTGAGCGGCGACGAGGTCACCATGGCGCCTCCCGAGATTCCGGAATATCAGGTCATTCAAAACTGGCGGGAGGTACCCAATTGAAATTCATGAAATCCAATGGTAGCAAATCCCAAAAGAGACTCAGTCGGGATTTGGTGTTTGGGATTTATTTCAGTGAGGAGAAAAAGAATCATGAAAAGTAAACGTTGGACACTTTTGGTCTGGGCACTGCTCCTCGGTCTTGGTTTTTTGGTTTTCGTAGCCATGAGCGGTCGGGCTTCGAACAAAGAAGCGCCGGCAGTGCCCGAATTGGCGGCTTTGCCCGCGCCACCGGTTCCGGCAGATAATTTGCAATCGCCGGAAAAAGTGGAGCTGGGCAAGCTGCTGTTCTTCGATGCCCGTCTGGGCGGCGACGTTTCCACCGCGTGCAGCGACTGCCACAGCCCCAGCATTGGCTGGCAGGACGGCGCCGATATTTGTCGCGGCTATCCCGGCACCTCACACTGGCGCAACTGCCAGACCATCATCAATTCGGCCTATTTCGACAAGCTGTTCTGGGCCGGTGCGGCGCGCAGTCTCGAGATGCAGGCGCCAAGCGCAGCCAGAGGCGGTGTGGCCGGCAACGGCGAACGGGACATGATGGAGGAGCGCCTGCGGCAAATTCCGAAATACATCGATCTCTTCAAGAAAGCTTTTGGCACAGAGGAACCGCTAATCGCAGATGCCTGGCGGGCCATCGCTGCCTTCGAAAGAACGCTGGTACAGCGAGACACGCCTTTCGACAAATATATGCTGGGCGACAAATCCGCTCTGTCCGAGGACGCCGTCAAAGGCCTGGCGCTGTTCAAGGGCAAGGCTAACTGCATCCAGTGCCACAACGGCCCCATGCTGACCGACCAGAAATATTACAATCTCGGCGTGCCGGAGAATCCAGTGTTCGAGGAGGACGCTCTGAAGCAAATCACGTTCAGGTACGAACAATACGCCAAGGGGGTTTCCGAAGAGGTGTACCGCAAAACCAAGACGGACCTGGGTCTTTACTACCGCTCTAAACGCAAGCAGGACATGGGGAAATTCCGCACGCCGCCGCTGCGCTACCTGGTCTACACCCCGCCGTACATGCACAACGGGGTATTCTGGACCCTCGACGAAGTCATCGACTTCTACAACCAGGGCGGCGGCGAAGACCAGATCGAGCAGACTTTCGGTCAGCGCACCAAAACCGACCTCCTGAAACCGCTCAACCTGACCGACCAGGAAAAGGCGCAGTTGGTGGCTTTTCTCGAAAGCTTGAGCGGCCAAGAAATCGTTATGGACATCCCTGAGCTGCCGCCCTACGGGGTTGATCGCGGCGACGGCCTAAAAGTGGAGGGAGCACAATGAAAGAACAAATCGTTGCAAGACAAACGAGCGAATCCGGAGGCCCGGGATGCATCAGCCGCCGACAGTTCCTGTTCTACGGTGCCGGCGCGGTCTCGACCCTGGCGTTGAGCTCCATCTTCGGGGCCACGGCGGCCTTTGCTTCAGAGGCCAAATTTGCCCAATACCCGCACAAGAAAATCGCAAGTCTGAGCGACCTGAAGCTCGACACGCCCCTCGAATTTCTCTACCCGAACAGCGATCCAACGTATGCGCAATGTTTCCTGGTGAAATTAGGCGAGAAGGCAGGTGGAGGCGTCGGCCCGGACCAGGACATCGTGGCCTTTAGCAGCTTGTGCACCCACATGGGCGGATTGCTCAACAAGTCGTACAATGCCGAGCACAAAGTGGCTGGCCCATGCCCCTCTCACCTTTCAACTTTTGATTTGACCAGACACGGCATGGTGGTGGCCGGACATGCGGTAGAAAGCTTGCCGCAAATCGTGCTCGAGGTCAAGGGCAACGATGTCTACGCCACCGGCGTTGCCGGCCTCATCTTCGGCGGCGCTAAGAATCCGGGAATGAAGTGAAAAAGCTGACCTTCTGCGAGTAAGGTTAGCTTTTCAACTTAGACGAGTAAAACAGGAGAACAAAAATGAGCAAAGCAAAATACATCGATTCGGTGCCGCTGCCGCCGAAGGATGCGGATGTCTTGACCACCTGCTGCGATTACTGCATCGTGGCTTGTGGCTACAAGATTTACCGCTGGCCGGTTGGCAAGAAAGGCGGCGTCAAAGCTAAGGACAACGCCTTTGGCCGCGACCTGCCCATCGCTTTGGACAAAGGCGGCTGGGTGAGCCCCAACATGCACAATATCGTCTCGTACAACGGCAAGCCGCACCACGTGGTGGTGGCCCCGGATGCTGAGATCGAGGTGGTAAACAAAGGCGGCGATCACTCCATCCGCGGCGGTGCCATCGCACAAAAATGCTACAATCCGGACAAGCCCACGCGCGACCGCTTGCAATATCCGCAACTGCGCGTTAACAGCAAGCTGCAGCGTATTTCGTGGGAGGACGCCTTTACCATCTTTGCTGAAACATCAAAATATGTCATCGATAAATTCGGTGTGCACGCCTGGGCACAAAAGATGTACTCCTACCAATTCTTTGAGAACACTTACGCGCTGACCAAATTCGCTTTGCGGAATATCGGCACGCCCGCTTTTGCCTGGCACGACAATCCCACGGTGGCGCCGGCCACGCCAGGCTTCCGTGACGTGGGCATCGACAACTTCTCAGCTTCCTATGAAGACTGGTACCTCGCCGACACCCTGGTCATTTCGGGTACCGATCCGTTCGAAACCAAGACCATCATTTGGAACGAATGGATCATGAAGGCGATCACCGAACACCAGCAGAAGGTGATCTACATCAATCCGCGGAAAACCAGCGGCGTGGCGTTTGCGGAAGAACACGGCGGACTGCATCTGTGGATTAACCCGGGCACCGACACCATTCTGCACCTGGCGCTGGCCCGCATCATCCTGGAAAATGGTTGGGAAGACAAGGAGTGGATCAAGAAGTACACCAACAACAAATGGGAGACCGATTCCGGATTCGGACAGGGCACGCGCAACACCGACTGGCAGTGGCGCACCACCTGGGGACAGTTTGAAACCAAAGGGTACGAAGACTACAAAAAGTGGATTCTCAGTCAGAAGGAATCGGAGCTGCAGTATGCCGCTGATTTTTGCGGCCTCGACCCCGACGACATCCAATGGGCCGCCGAGTTGATGGCCAAGCCGAGGCCTGACGGTAGTCGTCCGAAGACTTCTTTCGGGGTTGAAAAAGGCAACTACTGGTCGAATAATTACGCCAACACCGCGTCCCTGGCTTCGCTGGGTATTTTGTGCGGTGCGGGAAATCGGCCAGGGCAAATGATTTCCCGTTTCGGTGGGCATCAGCGCGGCGGCATGAAAGGAGGCCGCTATCCGGTCGGCCGCTCGCCGGAGAAATTTGGCGGTCGCCGGCGCAAGCCCCTCGACCTGGACCGCTGGGTGCAGGCCGGCAAAGTGCGCTTCGCCTACGTCGTCGGCACCACCTGGACTGCAAGTATGTGCGCTTCCGGAGAAAATGCCGACGTGTTCCGCAATCAAATAACGCGCAATCCCAATCAACCAGAAAATGCCGATGTTCAGCACGTCGTCGACATGTTCAAGAAACGCGTGGACAGCGGCGGCATGGTGCTGGTGGACCAGGACATTTACCTGCGCCACCCCATCGGGGCCGAACTGGCGGACATGGTCTTACCAGCGGCCACCTGGGGTGAGTGCGACTTTTCCCGCGCCAATGGCGAACGCCGCATCCGGTTGTATTCCAAGTTTTACGACGCGCCTGGTGAGGCCCAGCCGGATTGGTGGATCGTGGCGCAAATCGCCAGGAAAATGGGATTCAGGGGCTACGATTGGAAAGACTCCAACGACGTGTTTGAAGAAGCGGCCCGTTTCAGCCGTGGTGGCAGACTCAATTATCACCCGCTGGTGAAGATGGCCAAGCGGCAGGGCAAGAAAGGCCACGAACTGCTGCGCGAATACGGCACCACCGGAATTCAAGGTCCCATCCGATTGGAGAATGGCAAGCTGGTCGGCACCAAACGGCTGCACGACTCGACGCTGAAGCTGCCTGAAAGCGGCCCGGAAAAGGAAACCGTGTGGCCCAAATGGCTGACCATGTTTAAGAGTCAGACCGGCAAGGCCAACTTCATGAAATCCCCGTGGTTTCTGTTTGCAGACTTTTACGACTACGTAAAGCCGCGGGAGGGTGAACTCTGGGTCCTCAACGGCCGGGTCAACGAAATCTGGCAGTCGTGCTTTGACGATGTGAAACGACGGCCGTACATAACCAATCGCTTCCCGGAGAATTTCATCGAGATCAATCCGGAAGACGCCAAAAAACTCGGCATTGAGAGCGGCGATTATGTATCGGTGGAAAGCGACCGCGTGCCGGTGCAGGTGTCCGGGTTTTACGGTCGCGACACTGACGACCTGCTGTTCAAA
Source organism: bacterium (assembly GCA_046757525.1). Lineage (GTDB taxonomy): Bacteria > Zhuqueibacterota > Zhuqueibacteria > Oceanimicrobiales > Oceanimicrobiaceae > JBHHYI01. The sequence goes on from JBHHYI010000033.1 coordinate 25,243, forward strand.
AATCTCTTGAAGAACGGGCACATCAAATTTGTCTCGGCTAAAGTCAAGGCCGTGGCCATGGTCATGGAAGTGCCCAAGCCAGGCGTCAGCTTCATGTATTTTCTCAATCCGGACAATCCGGCGAATTCGCTCAGTCCACGCGTGCCAGACCCAATTTCTGACAATTACCGCTACAAACTCGGCGTCGGCAAGATTCGTAAGGTCGGGGAATCGCCCTACAAACATTCATTTACGCAGATGACGTTTAAGTCACGCTCAATTGTCACAGAGGCTTAGTACCTCATTTCACAATTGCAAACAACAAGGAGTCGAAATGCATCGCATACTTAAGATCACAACAATTCTAATGATGTTTCTGGTTGCTGCCACAGCGTTTGCCGGTGGCACCATCAAAGGTAAAATCGTCTACAAGAAAAAAAGATGGGTGAGAAATTCCCTGGTCTACATTGAAACTGTTAAGGGTAACTGGAAGCCCACTCAGGCAGAAATCGACCAAAAGGGCAGCACGTTCATTCCCAAATACTTGCCGGTGATTAAAGGCTCTACGGTCACTTTTCTGAACTCTGATCCGACGAAACACAACGTCTATTCGCCGGACCGTGAAAAATACGACCTGGGTGTCACCACACAGGGTGGCAAGCTCTCCTACACGTTCAAGAAGGTCGGTGTTTACACGCAGTTGTGCAAGCTGCACCCGACCATGCTGGCGTATGTGATGGTGCTACAAAATCCGTATTATGGGATGAGCGACAAGACCGGCGCTTTCACCATTGAAGACGTTCCGCCCGGCAAGTACAAGCTGCTCACCTGGAACGAACGCTACAAGGCCGACCCGGTGGAAATCACGGTGCAAGAAGGCAAGGTCTCTGAAGTTGAGATAAAATTACACCGGTAGAGAATCGTTAACCCTGACAGGGTTCCGAACCCTGTCAGGGTTGGAACCACACAACGACTTGAACTATCATAAAATGATGAAGTTGAACAATCAAGGCTGATATCCGTGTGAATCCGTTTGATCCGCTATATCTGTGTTCCATTCCCTAATTCAATTAGTCCCTGGGGATTGGAGACCAAACAAAAGGAGGAAACGACATGTCAAAGACATTTGTAGCCTTTACCTGTTTGTCCGTCTTGCTCGGTTTTGTTGCCTGTCAGAAAAATCAGCAAAAAAGCGAAAAAACCGCTCCAGTAGTGCAGCTTACGAAAGAGCAAGTGGTGCAAACCATTGAGGATTACGTCAAGGGCCACCTGGATGCCGATGGTACATTCGCCATCGAAGACAGCGTCGAAAACCGCACCAGGCATCTAAAATTCGATCACGTTCACGAATCGGTAGACACGCTCGGAACGGGCCGCTACCTTGCCTGCACCGACATGAAGGAAGGAAGCAGCGTCCTCGACCTGGATTTCTACGTGGTCGACCAAAACGGTAAACCAGCGGTCTCGGAAGTAAAGATTCACAAAGTTGACGGTATCAGCCGGAAGTAGTTTAAAGATTGAAAACTGAATGGAACGCGGATCAAACGGATTTCGCAGATCAATGCGGATTGCACTGTCGAGTCCGTCGAATAAGGTGCTCAAGAAGGATGAATCGTTGCTCTCCGAATGTTCAAGTTTCGGTTTCTTCTCATAGTAAAGAGTTGAATCCGTTTTCATCTGTTTAATCCGTTACATCCGTGTTCTATTGAATGGATTAACTTGCAGCGAAGTTGCTAAAATACAGAGCAGAAATTCCGTCTGAGAACCACTGGTTCGAGGAGATAAAATGCCAGGCCGCGTGTCCGGTGCACACAGATGCGCGCGGCTATGTGCAGGCCATCGCGCGGGGAGACTATGAGCAGGCGTATTTGATTGCTCGCGCCCCAAATCCACTGGCGTCCATTTGTGGCCGGATTTGCGGCGCCCCCTGCGAGACCGCCTGCCGGCGTGGAGAGATTGACAGTCCAATCCAGATTCGCGCTTTGAAGCGATTTGTTACCGAGAGATTTGGTGTCGAAACAGGACCGGAACGGGTGGAACACCTGGTAGATTGGCTGCGCGAACGATTGGGCGGTCAACTTTCCGCGCCGAAAAATGGAAATTCGCGTCCCTTGTTGGATCTCAATACCCGCGGCACGTTCCAGAAGGCTTCCGGTCAGCGCATCGCCGTCGTGGGTTCCGGCCCGGCGGGTCTGGCGGCTGCCCACGACCTGGCGCTGATGGGGTTTGTGCCCGTGATCTTCGAGATGGAGCCGGTGCCCGCGGGCATGCTCTACCTGGGTGTTCCTGAGTACCGCCTGCCCCGGGACATCATCAAGGCGGAAGTCAAGTTGATCGAAGAGCTCGGCGTGGAAATTCGCTGCAACACGGCGGTTGGAAAGGACATTTCCCTGCCTGAACTCAGAAAGGAATTTGCTGCGGTCATTTTGGCAGTTGGCGCAAAGAAAAGCCGTCCACTGCAGATTCCTGGTGCCAATTCCCCCGGGGTTCTCGGCGGTGTGGAATTCTTGCGCGACATTGCCCTGGGCCATCCGGTCAGCCTGGGTCGCCGGGTGGTGGTCATCGGCGGCGGCAACGTGGCGTTCGACGTGGGCCGTTCGGTGATTCGCAACACCCAACTCGATGTGGCCACGGTGGCCGCGCACCTGGCTTCGGTAGCCGAGACCCACATCTGCTGTCTCGAAAGCCGCGAGGAAATGCCGGCGGACGAGGTGGAAATCATCGAGGGCAGCGAAGAGGGGATTCGACTGCACACCAGTCTTGGCCCAAAGGAGATTCATGTTGAGAATGGCCAGGTGACCGGAGTTACTTTTGTCCGCTGCACCAGGGTCTTCGACGAGCAGCAGAGGTTCAATCCCCTGTTTGACGAATCAGAGCAAACGACCATTGAGTGCGACACCGTACTGCTGGCGGTGGGCCAGCGCTTCGACCTGTCCTTTGTCGACACCGAACGCGACGGCATCGAGCTGCTGCCAAACGGGGCGCCAAAGTGCGATCCCCACACCCTGGAAACCACGGCTGAGAATGTTTTCGTGGCCGGCGACCTTGCCCACGGCACTAAACTTCTCATTCACGCGGTGGCTTCCGGCAAACAAGCGGCGCGTTCTGTCTACCAGAAATTCATGCGCCAGGAGATTGCACCGCGCGCGGTTGACCTGCATATTGCTCTGCCGGACTATCAGCGCGATTACGACTACGAGGCCAGACAGCGCATTCAACTGGCGGTGTTGCCGGCGGCGGAGCGGATAAGCAGTCACGCCACCCAGGTGGAGCTGCCCCTGTTTGAAGCCCAGGCGCGTTATGAAGCCAGCCGCTGTTTGAACTGCGGGGTCAATACCATTTTTGACGGCGAGAAGTGTATTCTCTGCGGCGGCTGCGTGGACATTTGTCCCAGCGCCTGTTTGAAAATAGTCGGCATTGAGCAACTGGAAACCGGCGGCGAGATCTTTGACCTGCGCAACAGCCTTGCCGGTGAAGAGGACGAGCTGTCTGTCATTCTAAAAGACGATGCCACGTGTATCCGCTGTGGCTTGTGTGCGGCCCGTTGTCCGGCCTCAGCCATTACCATGGAACAATATTGTATGGAGGAGTTGGTGGCATGAACATTCCCGCCTCGGATGAAAATATCTCCAGACGCGGTTTTTTGGGCTGGGGGTTTGCGGTTTTCACTGGCATGGCCTCTTTCTTTGTGTTTTTGCTGACGGCGTTTCGAATGCCGTTGCCGTCCCTCATGCCCGGCAAGTCGGGCAAGTTTAAAATCGGACGTAAAGAGGACTTTCCGCCCGGGACGGCCAGATATTTCGAAGAGCAGCGCACCTACGTTTTTGCCGACCAGGACGGAATCTTTGCCGTGTCGAGTGTGTGCACCCACCTGGGCTGTGTAGTCAACAAAGAAGAAAAACAATTCACCTGTCCTTGCCACGGTTCCCGCTATGACTTAACCGGCAAAGTAACCCACGGACCAGCGCCAAAAAATTTGCCCTGGTTTAAGGTGGAGCAACTGCCCAGCGGCCGCCTGATCGTGGACCGCAGTAGAATTGTGCGGACGGGTACGAAGTTTTTGGTTTGAAGTGAAGAAAATGACTAACTAATCACAATCAGTGTCAGGGGTTAATTAGCTCAAAGCCTCCGTTGCTGTTTGTAGTCATACTCAGGGTCGTAATCGATTGTGGCGAATAGTTTTAGTATCTTAAGTTGCTTCCGTCGCTGAATGTATTCTTGCAGCGCCTCTGTAACGGCTGCTTTTTTGGTTTTATGATGCCCGATCAGGCGAGCTTCTTCAACCAAATTTTCATCAATTGCTAAATTAATAGGCATAGTGTAAATCTCCTTTTCAAAAAATCTACACATTATGATGTGGTATGTCAAGAAGGATTTCATTTCAAATCTAAGTTGATCAAGCATGACGCAAAAGCAAGAAACAGCCGCGGGCATCAAACAATAT
>JBHHYI010000034.1:0-29496 GCA_046757525.1 bacterium
GGCCGCAAAACCTTGACGAGCACCACACGATCCAGGGCCGGTTGGTAACCTTTGTAAACGGAGGCGGTAGCGCCCTGGTAAATCTCGGCGAATATTTGAATCGCACCTAATTGTTTTAAAGTTGCCATTCTTTAATTTTGTAGTGCAGCCACCTTCTGGAGACTCCGAGAATGCGTGCAGACTCTGAGATGTTCCCGTTGTTTTCCTCCAGAGTTTGAGAAACCAGGCGCTTTTCAAAATCCGCCAAGGTATGACCAGATTCGAACAGCTCCGCCTCTTCGTGCTCAGGAAGCTGCAAGTCCTCCGGCATAATCATGTCGCTCTTGCTCATAACCACCGCGCGCTCAATAGTATTCTCCAACTCACGTACATTGCCGGGCCATGGAAAAGCCTTGAGCAGGTCCATGGCCTGCTTGTCGATCCCCTTAATATGTGGGCTTCTCTTGCTGGCATATTTGTCTAAAAAGTGGTGAGCTAAGAGGGGAATGTCGGACTTCCGCTGCCGCAGTGGCGGCATTTTGATGCTTATGGTGTTGAGGCGATAGTACAGGTCTTCTCGAAAGCTGCCTTCTTTGACCAGGTCCTTGAGTACCTTGTTGGTGGCAGAGAGGATGCGAACATCCACCTTGCGGATGTGATTCTCACCCACGCGTTTGATCTCGCCTTCTTGCAGCACGCGCAGCAACTTGGTTTGAATGTTTGGACTCAACTCACTAATCTCATCGAGAAAGAATGTGCCCTCGTGGGCGGTTTCAAACAAGCCCTTTTTGTCGGTGACCGCGCCGGTAAAGGCCCCTTTTTTGTGACCAAACAACTCGCTCTCCAGCAGGCTGTCCGGCAAGGAACCGCAAAAAATGGCCATGAACGGCTTGTCTTTGCGATGACCGTTGTAGTGAATCGCCCGGGCCACCAATTCCTTACCCGTGCCGCTTTCGCCTTCGATGAGCACGGAAGCATCGGAGTCCAGCACACGCGTCATGACATCAAAAACCTCGCGCATCTTGCGGCTCTGCCCGATGATCTCGTTAAAGCCGTGCAGCCGTTTAACTTCCGACCTCAAACGCCGATTCTCATCGCGTAAAGTTTGGTAGAGCTGTGCGTTCTCGATGGCAATAGCCGATTGGTTTGCAAACGCATTCAAAAACGGTAAACTTTCCGGGGTAAACCGGCTGCGCTTGGTCAGACTATCCAGATAAATGGCGCCAATCTGGCGATTCTTGATGGTAAGCGGCACACAGGCGATGGATTGAATTTTCTGTAAAACGATACTTTCTGCCTTGCGGTAGATGGGATCTTTTTGCGCTTCATACAGCAACAACGGTTTGCCGTCGGATAGGACCTGGTGCACCACACTGGTGGAAATGCGGGTCATATCGTTTAATTGCTGGTCAGAAAAGTTGTGGTGGCTCTTGATCTCAAATCCCTGTGGGGTGGCAGTCGACTTTAGCAGCACAAATCCTCTTTCGGCCCCCAGGGTTTCAACAGCGATGTCCAAGATTTTTGCCAAAAGGGGATCGATTTCTTGAATGCTATTGATGACCTGAGCAATCTCCGAAAGAGCTGCTAAAGAATCTCGTGGAAGCTTCTCTTTTCCCTGCACCATGGTTCCCATTTAATCGATGTTGAACGACGCTTCTTTGGCACGACTCCAGTTTCCAAACTCATCAATGGCCGCAATAGTCCAAAAATAATTGCCTGAAACCAGCGAGTCGGGAACGGTCACCGAAGTTATCGCCGGATCGATGTCGGACAAGGCCCAGACGAGCGTGTTGATGTTGAAATCGATCCGCACCACCTCCACGCTAAACGTGTAAGCGAAAGGCAGGGTCATCGGTTTCCATTTCAGTTCTGGCCGCGACGACTGCAAGGTCACGCCAATAGGTGAATCGAATTCAGGTACTTTGTCCACCACTCTCGCAAGAAACTTCGGCTGTGAAACATTGGTAAAGCCGGCATTGTCATGGGCTTTCAAAACGATCTTTCGGCCTAAAACGGCGTGCAGATTGCCCCCGGACAGCTTTGATTCTCTAATCTGTGCCTTGAAGATGCCTGGCGTCTGCGTGGCGGTAAGGGTGTCCACGAAGGCCATTTCCGCAATCTCAACCTGAACCAATTGAACATCGTTGAGGCCGTCGGGGTCGTCGATCTGTGCGGTGATCTCCAGGAGAAACAAATCGGTTTGCGGCCACCACCGGTTGAAGTGACAGGAAATGACTGAGAAGTCGTTAAACGCCGGCAGTCCGTCCAGATTCAACTGCACAGTAGCCGTCTGCCCGACTTGAACGTCTAAAGACTCTGGCTGAGCCTGGTAGCCATCTTTTTGCGCCGTAACGGCATATTTGCCCGCGGGAACCCTGTCGAACCGAAATTGCCCCTGGCCGTTGCTCTTGCTGACAAATGCGCCCGGTTCCATGTGGACTTCCACCTCTCCAAGCGCTTTGAAGGGGGTAAAAAAGGTCAAAGTTGTGCCGGAAACGCTGCCTACATTCTCGAATTTACCGGAATTCGGATCCAGAGGATTGTCTCTGCCTGGACTGTCCAGGCAGCCCACCTGCAAGAACCATCCCCCGCACAAAAGCGCAGTCACCGCAACAAACGTAGTTTTCATAGGGACACCTCGAAATTGCTTATTATTTATATTAAGACATAAAAGGATAAAATGCAATAAAAAAAGCCGTCGGTTGAAACCAACGGCTTTCCATTTCCATGAGCAAGCAGCCAACGGGCTGACCGACTCCGGCCTACCCCAGGGCTCGACTCTCGATCCTACAGAAGCAACCCTAACAGAATAACGATCAAGAACAGGGCGCCAAAAATAAAAAGAGCCCAGCCGCCACTCACGGACTTCTGTTCCTGCTTGCTCTGGATTTCGTGTTTCGCCATTTTGTCCTCCTTAATGTTGTTTATAAAAACCATTCTGGCTCATTTCTAGAGCACTCCAATATTTTTGCCCCGGATTCCCTGCACTCTCTTAAGTAACCCAAACATCTCGTTTGCGAGGGCGTTTCTTTTCATGTAAAAGCACGCAAAGCATGTACAGCGCTTTTAGGAAACGCCACGCTCTCGCCGTCCTTTATTACCGCCTTCAAGTGTCATTCAGGAGGAATCCTGTCTGCTGGCTGCACAGTGCTGACCTGTAACAAGGTGCCTCCTGCATGACAGGGCTGCCTTTGGCGTTTCCGATATTTAAAGCAACATTTTTTTGTTGCGATACCTTGAAGAAAGGCTCACACCAACAAAAAAAGCCAGCACCCATCCCGTTGTCAGGGATGATTGTGCTGGCTTACGAATTAGCTCGCTTTCTCCATTTTGGAGTTGCGCTCTATCTCATCCGCCAGGAGGGCAATGTCACACTTTAGTTGATTAAACGATTTCTTTTGAGATCGGTTTCCTGCTTCAACGATTAAAGTCGATTTCTCAGTTCGCTTTCCAGATCCCGGTCTAATCCGAGGACGAAGACTCTTTCGCCTGTACGGGTGCTAATATCCGTGTGCACAGTCGTTACATTTGCCCCGGTCTTCTCTTGAATAATCTGTACCAGCAACGGTCGCGAGCTTTCGATGAGCCGCAGTCGCATCTGCTTGATCAGTTGGGCGCCGTCGTGGTCGACCGCCAACTTGCGTTCGGCTGGGGTCAATACTCCCTTGAGTCTGATCAAGACCATGTCGCTGATGATGAACGTTCGGGCCTCCTGTGGCCCTCGCCCCAGGTGGTCTTTCTCAAACTGGGTAATGGCCACGCTGATTTCCGATTCAAGCTGGCCCTTGGTTTTGTTAGTCACCGCCATTTTGCAGTTGTTTCAGCTCCCTTTGCAAGATTTCATGCACCACTTTGGGATTGGCCTTGCCGCGCGTGGCCTTCATGACCTGGCCGACAAAGAATCCCAGGAGATGTTCCTTGCCCCCCAAATATTTGGCCACCTCTTCTGAATGCCGTTCAAGCACGGCCCGCACGTGCTTTTCGATGTCCGCCGAATCGGAGATTTGCACCAGTCCCTTTTCTTGTACGATCTTGCGCGGAGGTTGGCCGGTCTGCACCATGTGACCGAAAACGGCCTTGGCGATTTTGCCACTGATGGTACCGTCATGGATCAGCTTGATTAAATCGGCCAGGTCCACGGGCGCCACCGAGAAGTCTCGGACGGACTGGTTGTTTTCTTTCAAGGCCCGCAGGACTTCACCCATGACCCAATTGCTGGCAGCTTTGGCGTCACCGGAACTTCTGGCCACGGCTTCGAAGTACTCAGCCAGCGCTTTGTCATCGGTGAGAACGTCGGCGTCGTACGCAGGAATGGCGTATTCCTTGACCAGCCGCTTTTTTAACGCCAGAGGCAGTTCTGGCAGCGACGCTTTGATTTGCTCGATCCAGGCAGGGGTCATGGCCAGCGGCACCAGATCTGGCTCCGGAAAGTAGCGGTAATCATGGGCGAATTCCTTGCTGCGCATGGGCAGCGCCTCGTTCCTGTCGGCGTCCCACAAAAGGGTTTGCTGGGTAACCTGGCCACCGCTCTCCAACAGCGCGATCTGGCGCTCGAGTTCAAACTCCAGAGCCTTCTCCACGCCGCGAAAGGAATTCATGTTTTTGAGCTCGGTTTTCACGCCAAGCGCTACTGTGCCAACCGGTCGCACAGAGACATTGGCATCGCAGCGTAAGCTGCCTTCTTCCATATTGCCGTCACAAATCTCCAGGTACTGCACGATCTGCCGAATCCGGGTCAGGTAAAGGTAGGCCTCCCTTGGCGACTGTATTTGCGGCTCGCTGACGATTTCGATGAGGGGAACGCCACAACGATTCACGTCGATCAGGGTCTCGTCGCCTTCCACGTACGCCTCCGCATGCACCGACTTGCCGGCATCTTCTTCCAGATGAATGCGAATGATGCCAATGCGCTTTAGTTGCCCGTCCAGTTCGATCTCAACGTAGCCCTGTTCACAAAGAGGCTCTTCGTACTGGGTGATCTGGTAGCCCTTGGGCAGGTCCGGGTAAAAATAATTCTTGCGGGCAAAAATGGATTGCGAGGCAATGCGACAGTGGGTCGCCAGGCCCATGCGTACCGTGAAATCCACAGCTTGCTTGTTCAGCACGGGCAGCACCCCTGGCAAGCCCAGACAAATGGGACACACCTGGGAATTCTGCGCACCACCAAACCTGGTGCTGCAGCGGCAAAAAACCTTGGACACCGTCAGCAGTTGCGCGTGGACTTCCAGACCGATGATCGGTTCGTATTTCATCTCAGTTAGCTTGAATATTCCGTTCGATGAAATCCCCAACCCGCAACACCATTTCCTCATCAAACTGTTTGCCGGTGACCTGCACGCCAATCGGCAGATTCTTTGAATCGAGACCACAGGGCACCGAAAGGGCTGGCAAACCGGCTAAATTGGCGGAAACCGTGTAGATGTCGGACAAATACATGGCCAGAGGGTCGTCGATCTTTTCACCGATTTTGAAGGCGGTGGTTGGCGCTGTCGGGGACAAAAGGCAGTCGCAGTTCTGAAAGGCCTGGCCAAAATCCTGCTTAATCAAAGTACGCACCTTCTGCCCTTTGCGATAATAGGCGTCGTAGTAGCCTGCTGAGAGCACGTAGGTGCCCAGCATGATCCGGCGCTTCACCTCCTCGCCAAACCCCTGGCTGCGGCTGTTGACGTACATTTCTTCCAGACTCCTGGCCTCCGGTGCACGAAATCCGTAACGGGCGCCGTCGTACCTGGCCAGATTGGAGGAAGCCTCGGCCGTGGTGAGAACGTAGTAGGTAGCGATGGCGTAGTCGGTGTGTGGCAACGAGATGTCCACGAGCTGCGCCCCGCCCTGCTTGAGGCACTCGACGGCGCTCTCTACGCCCTTGCGGACCTCTTCATCCAGTCCTTCAGCAAAATATTCTCTGGGTAAGCCGATCCTCAAACCTGCCACATCCCGGCCGACGGCCTCAGAAAAGGCCGGCACCGGTTGGGCCGCTGAAGTCGAATCGCGTGCGTCGGGACCGGCGATGACCTCTAAAATCAGGGCCGCATCTGCCACGGTCTTTGCGATTGGCCCGATCTGGTCAAACGAGGAAGCAAAAGCGACCAGGCCAAACCTTGAAACGCGGCCGTAAGTCGGCTTCATTCCCACCACACCACAAAACGAGGCCGGTTGACGAATGGAACCACCGGTGTCGCTTCCCAGGGCAGCCATGGTCAAATCGGCAGCCACGGCCACACACGAACCGCCGGAGGACCCACCGGGCACCCGCTCCGGATCGTGCGGATTTTTTACGGCGCCGAAGTAGGAGTTCTCGTTTGAGCTGCCCATGGCAAACTCGTCCATGTTGGTCTTGCCGATGATGATGGCATCTTCGGCCCGCAGGCGTTCAATGACGGTAGCGCTGTACGGAGCAACAAAGTTTTCCAGGATGCGCGAAGCACAGGTTACCCGCTGCCCTTTGATGACCAGGTTGTCTTTTGCAGCCACCACGAGTCCGGCCAACTTGCCCGACCGACCGGACTGAATCTTCAGGTCGATTTCCTCGGCTTCTTTTTGGGCCGCTTCCCCAAAAAAAGAAATGAAGGCGTTGAGAGGAGCGCCTTCATTTGCTTGTTTCAGATAATGCTCGACAATGCTTTTACAGGTCCATTCGCCCTGCGTCAGACCTTCTCGCACCGTGTCGAAACTCAGGGTGTCAATTCTCAAAATCCCCGTCCTGTCCGTTCTTGCTAATCCTTTTTTTCAGCGGACTCGATCTTTGAATTCTTTTCTTCTAATTCGGGTTCTTTGGTTGCGTCTTTGAATTCTCTCAAACCCTTACCCAATCCTCTGGCTAATTCCGGCAACTTCTTGGCCCCGAACAGCAAAAGAATCACTAAAAAAATCAGGATAATTTCTGGCATGCCAAATGACATTTCAATTCTCCTAAATATTCGTATTTAATTGTCTGCCAACGTTTCTCACTTTACCTGCGGTCAAAAAGAGCCTGCCGCAACTGTCATTCAGTAGGAATCTTTTTGATTTTCAGCAAAGACGCTGCTTCGACACTCTTTTCTTAGAATTAAAAAGATTCTTCCAGAATGACAGATAAGGTCTTGTTTATATGATAGTTTTATCCTCTTGTCGAAGTGAGAAATGCTATTTGTCTATTCTATGAATGTTGTTCAAATCATTCTTGACCTCTTTCTCGATGTCGCTCATGTCGAGATCATCTCTCAAATCGCTGGTGGCCTTTTTGAATTCTCGGATGCCCTTGCCCAGCCCTCGCGCCAGTTCTGGCAATCGCTTGGAGCCAAAGAGCAGCAAGATCACCAAAAAGATCAGAATGAGTTCCGGCATTCCTATTGAGCCCATGGAAAACACCTCCTTCAAAGGCAAAGATTAAGATAAAAAGAAAGCAACTCAATACCAACGCAGCAAATAAACGGCTACCCCAATCCCAAATAATCCAACAATATTCAACTTTATGGTGAAGCCAAGCGTCAGAGAGAACAATCGCACATCCAGGGTGGCTGGCCCCACACCAAATGCAGCCGATTTCAAAAAAAACTCCTTCACCACGCCGACTGGCAGCAGCAGCGCCAGCAGCTCTCCAAACAACGTACCGAGCATCGCCCCCAAAATAACCACCAAAACAATATGCCCAAATGGTTTTCGCGCCATCCGGCTTTCCCCTTTCTGTTAATCAGACCAATGCGAAATCTCTCTCAATAATCGACTGAAAGATTTTCGCACCGTCGGTGGAATTCAGTATCGCCTCCGCACACCGATCGGGATGAGGCATCATGCCCATGACGTTGCCCGCCTGGTTCATGATTCCGGCGATGTTTTCCAGCGAGCCGTTGGGATTCGCCTGCTCGGCTGTGTTCCCTTGTGCGTCACAGTAGCGAAAGAGCACCCGCTGATTCCGATTCAGCTCCGCAAGCGTTTCGGCATCGGCATAGAACCGCCCTTCCGCGTGCGCGATGGGGATGCGCAGGAGCTCTCCGGCGTGACACCTATTGGTGAAGATGGACTGTTCGTTTTCCACTCTCAAGTACACATACTTGCAAACAAAGCGCAAGTTTTGATTTCGCAACAAAGCCCCTGGCAGCAAACCGGCTTCGCACAGAATCTGAAATCCGTTGCAAATCCCCAAAACGATGCCGCCGGCATTGGCAAACTCGATGACCCGCTGCATCACTGGCGAGAAGCGGGCAATGGCGCCGGTGCGCAAATAGTCACCGTAGGAGAATCCGCCCGGCAGCAAAACCGCATCGAATCCTTTGAGGGAAGTTTCCTTGTGCCATACGTACGAGACCTCCTGAGTGAACACGTCCTTCAGCGCGTAATAGCAGTCGTGGTCACAGTTAGAACCCGGGAAAACGATCACCGCGAATTTCATCTCAGCGCTTCACCTGACTCTTTGCACCATTCTCAACCAATTCGAAACTGTAATCTTCAATCACCGGATTAGCCAGGAGTTGCTCACACGCTTTCGCCGTGAGAAGCTCGGCTTCTTGCCAGGAGACCGTCCCAAATTTCAATTGAATGTACTTGCCCATGCGAACTTCGTCGATATTCTCAAAACCCAAATTCTCCAGGGCGTGGTGCACGGTTTTGCCCTGAGGGTCCAGAATTCCACTTTTTAAGGTAACATGGATTTTTGCAACAAGCATGGAAATGGCCCTGAAGTGTTAATCCGGAAGAGAAATGTCGAAAACTTCCTCGTCCTCGTCCTCTTCCCGGACATGATTCAAAATCGACCGAAACACTCCCAATAGAACGAATCCCAGGACCAACGGAAACATGGCTTTTTCACGAAAAACGACGATGCAACCAAGAGCCAATACGAGAACAGTCAAAGCCAGGGAGTTTTTTCTGCCTCCTCGAAAAGTAAGTTTTGGGATGGTTTCATACTCAACATTGCTGACCATAAGAATGCTCAGCAAAACCACCAACGACGCAAAAACCGGGGCAAAACGGAGACCCTCCCAAAGATCGTAGTTAAAGATCACGTAGGCGGAAATGGTTACGGCCATGGAGGGAATGGGTAGCCCGGAGAAATTCTCCTTCTCGGAAGCCTCTAAATTCACGTTGAAGCGGGCCAGCCGGATCGATCCAAACAGCAGCGGCAGGAAACTTAGAATGACGCCCGGAGCCCCAAGTTTGTAGAAATAAACCTGGTAGATTAACACCGCCGGGCTAACGCCGAAAGAAACGACATCTGCCAAAGAATCGAATTCGACGCCGAACTCACTGGAGGCATTGGCCTTTCGCGCTATTTTGCCATCAATGCCATCCCAAACCGCTGCTATTATGATCAACCAGGCAGCCGTGACAAACTTCTCCTGTAATGCGTTAACTATGGCAAAAAAGCCAAAGAATAAATTCAACATGGTGAATAAACTTGGGACCAAACTTCTCTTATGTAACATTGCTCAATACTCCTATGATGCTTTCGCCACCTTTTACTTTTTGATGCATTGCAACTTTGATTTCAAAATTCTTTGGAAGAAAAATGTCGACACGGGACCCGAATTTGATAATGCCAAATCTTTCTCCTCTCCTAACTTTATGCCCTTCGCGGACATCGCAGACGATGCGCCGGGCTAAAATGCCTGCGATTTGTTTAAACAATATCTTCGACTGCCCGTTTTCAATGCCGATGACGGTTTGTTCATTCAATAAGGACGCGTCGCTTTTGTAAGCTTTGAGGAACGCGCCCGCCTTGTATTGAAAGTAACCCACCGTGCCGGTCAAGGGAATTCGATTGACGTGCACGTCAAAAACCGACATAAAAATGCTGATGCGGGTGGCGGCCTGCTGCAAAAACTCTCTTTCAAATTCCTCTTTGATTTCAATCACTTTTCCGTCTGCGGGCGACACGATTACGCCCTCCTCTTCAGGTATGGTGCGTTCAGGGTCGCGAAAAAAATAGACGACCAACCCGGTCAACAAGAAGCTAATGACGGCCAAAACCGTCAGATGCAAGTAGCGCGTAACAAAGGCACCCACAGTCACCAACGTGGTGAACAGAATCATTCCCGCTACGATTCCGAAGCCTTCTTTGTTCAATGTGCCTCCCAATCAAACCACGCCGGTTCAAGTCTGTGTTGCGCCTTGTAGCCTGAAAACTCGATTGAATACTTCTCTGTAAGCTTCTTCCACGTTCCCCAAGTCGTGCCGAAACCGATCCTTATCGAGTTTTTCGTTGGTAGTCGCGTCCCAAAATCGACAGGTGTCTGGCGAGATTTCATCGGCAAGAAAGATTTTTCCCAATTTGTTCCGGCCAAATTCTAACTTAAAATCTACCAGCAGCATGTTTCTTCTTAGGAAAAAATCTTTGAGCACAGCATTTATCTTTCTTGCAAACCTTTCAATAAGGGTCAATTCCTCCGCAGTAGTGTACTCGTTCTCCAATATTTCTTTTTCACTGATCAGCGGATCGTGCTTCTCGTCATCCTTGAGGAAGAACTCCAAAACCGGTTGTTCCAATTTTGTGCCGTCTTTGATCTTATTGCGTTTGACGTAACTGCCGGTGGCAATATTGCGCATCACCACCTCTACCGGAATCATATCGAGTCTCCGCACCACCATCGCATTGTCGGAATACGACTTGACGAAATGTGTTGGGACATGATAGCTGTCTAAGAGATTGAACAAATAAGCCGACAGTTGATTGTTGATGATGCCCTTGTCCTTGATGGTTCCCTTCTTGGTGCCGTCAAATGCGGTGGCGTCGTTCTTGAACTCCTGAATAACCAGATCTTCATTATCCGTGTGATACATTTTTTTGGCTTTCCCCTCATAAAGTAACTTCTTCTTTTTTAGTGATGACTCTTTCAATTTTAACCTTCTCCCTCCCTCAGTTTAGTTTCTTGAATGTCTGGTCAGGCCCACGCGATTGAAAATGTAATCTACGTTTCTGAGATTGTTCTTCAGATCGAAACAGTTCTCAATTTCTTCCTTCGAGAGAACCCGCAGGATTTCCGGGTCAGACAAAATCGCTTGCTTAAAATCACTGCGTGCGTTCCAAACTTGCATGGCTTTACTTTGGACCAACTGATAGGCCTGTTCCCTCGTCAGCCCCGCTCTGGTCAACGCCAAAAGGAGGGTTTGCGAGAAAACCAGGCCTTTTGTTTTATTTAAATTTACCACCATGTTTTCCGGATAGACGATCAGCTCTTCCACAACCCTCGTAAACCGATGCAGCATGTAATCTAATGTAATGGTACTATCAGGGATAATGATCCGTTCCACCGAGGAGTGAGTAATATCCCGTTCATGCCAGAGAGCTATGTTCTCCAAGGCAGCCAATGCATTTGCGCGAAGGACTCTGGCTAATCCAGCAATTCGTTCACACGTGATTGGGTTGCGCTTGTGCGGCATGGCCGAAGAGCCCTTTTGGCCTTTGGCAAAAGGCTCCTCTACCTCGAGTATTTCGGTTCGTTGCAAACTCCTGATCTCGGTGGCAAATTTTTCCAGGGAGCCAGCAATCAGACTGAGTGTGGTCAAATATTCGGCGTGCCGGTCTCTTTGTACGATCTGGGTTGAAACCGGCGCCGGCTGGAGATTGAGTTTATTGCACACGTATTCTTCCACCTGGGGGCTCATGTGCGCAAAAGTTCCCACAGCACCGGATATCTTGCCTACGGCAATGGTTTGCAGAGCGCGCTCTAAGCGCTGGAGTCCTCTGCCTGTTTCGTCGTACCACAAAGCTAATTTCAACCCGAACGTGGTGGGTTCGGCATGAATCCCGTGCGAACGGCCAATGCAGACGGTATCCTTGAACTCAAGGGCACGCCGGGCTAAAACTTCTCTGAGCTGCTCCAAATCTCGGACGAGAATTTGACCAGCTTCCCGCATCAGGAGCGCCAGAGAAGTGTCCAACAGATCAGAAGAAGTCAGGCCCAAATGGATGAAGCGGCTTTCCGGCCCCACAGATTCGGCCACATTGGTCAAAAATGCAATTACGTCGTGTTTGACCGTCTCCTCGATCTCCAGGACTCGGCCTGCGTCAAAATCAGCCCGTTCTTTGATGGCCTGCAAAGCTTGCTTTGGCACAATGCCCAGTTCAGCCTGGGCTTCACAAGCCAAAATCTCGACTTGCAGCCAGGTGCGATATTTGTGCTCATCGCTCCAGATTTTGCCCATTTCAGGGCGGGTGTAACGTGTGATCACGCAAACAGGCCTTTCATATTGTGTGAGCCAAAAAGGGAAATTCGTATTCCAAGTCTACCTCGGGGCACTCTCCAGTTGCAACGAGATATTCAAAAGTTCGTGCCCCCGTTGCACCTTCAAGTGCAAAATATCGCCGCCCCGCAGATCCGCATCCTCGATAATCTTCCGGATTTGTCTGGGACTTTTCACTTGTTGCCCATTGACTTCGAGGATAACATCGCCGATTTCCAACCCGGCGCGCTCAGCCGGACTACCCGACTCGACGTTGGTGACGATAACCCCACGACGAGAATCCAATTTGAAATAACGCGCCATGATGGGGGTAATGTCATCCACCTCGAGTCCGGACCAATAGGAATGGTCTATTTCCCCATACTTCTTGAGTTCACTTAGAACTTCTTTGACACGGTTGATTGGAATGGCAAATCCCAAGCCAATGGAACCTACCGACTCCTTGCTGCCGGTAAAGATAAAGGTATTCATACCAATCACGTCACCCAAACTGTTCAACAAAGGCCCCCCGCTGTTGCCCTGGTTAATGGCAGCATCTGTTTGAATCATATCCTGATAGACACGTTGATTTTTCTGCTTGCCGAAGTCGCGGTCCACAGCGCTGACCACTCCCACCGTCACCGTAGGTTTCGCGTTTAGCTCGAATAGGCCGAACGGATTGCCAAGCGCAATCACCCATTCACCGATGATGATATCGTCTGAATCTCCAAATTTAATATACGGATATTGATCTCCCTCGATCTTCAGCAGGGCGATGTCGGTAATATAATCCATGCCCACCACCTTGGCATTCTTGGTACTCCCGTCGGTCAATGTCACGACGATTTCGGTGGCGTTGTCAACCACGTGCTCGTTGGTCAAAATAAAGCCGTTTGGAGAAATCAGAAATCCAGACCCCAGGCTTTTTACCGGTTCACGATACCGTCGGTCCGAAAAGAACAATCTGTAAAAAGGATCATCATAAAAGGGGGCAGGATAGAGCTCCTGCATCTGCGTCACATTGATGCCACACACCGCGCCGCTGGCCTTCCGCACCGCCCGGGTGATGGCCGTTTCTCGGCTGTAAGAAATCTGGTCGTTGCTGGCATAGCGCTGGTGTTGTCCCGGGGGTTCTGTAGTCAACGACACTAAATCCAGGTTCTTCATCGGCGCATGCTCTTCTGGCTTGCCACAAGCCACAATTAGCAACAAGCAGAAGTAGACGACAAAGCCAAAAATGTTCTTATTCATAACTCAAGGCCTTTAAATTGATTAGCTAACCCTATTTTTGACCTTTTCCCAATCATCCAGAAATCTTTTCAATCCGATATCGGTGAGCGGATGATTGAAAAGCTGGTCGAACACTTTGTACGGCATCGTTGCAATATCTGCTCCAATCAGGGCTGCCTCAACCACGTGTAAGGGATGCCTGAGACTGGCAGCCAAAATTTCGGTTTCATAGCCATAATTGTCGTAAATGGTGCGAATATCGGAAACGATGTCCATGCCGACCCCGCTGATGTCATCGACCCGTCCCACAAAAGGGCTGACAAAGGTAGCGCCGGCCTTGGCGGCCATGAGCGCCTGGGTCGGGCTGAAGCAGAGGGTCACATTGGTGCGAATGCTTTCAGCAGAAAGCGCCTTAACGGCTTTTAAGCCTTCGCGCAGCATGGGAATCTTTACAACGATATTGGGATGCAGCGACGCCAGCGCACGGGCTTCCTTGAGCATGCCTTCTGACTCCGTAGCAACTACTTCCGCGCTAACCGGACCGTTGACCACTTCGCAAATGCTCAACAAAATATCCTCGAACTTCCCTTCTTCTTTCGAAACCAGAGTCGGATTCGTGGTCACGCCGTCCAGAATGCCCATGCTGGCGGCTTGCTTTATTTCGTTCAGGTTCGCCGTGTCCAAAAAGAATTTCATAATGGTTACTCCCAATTAATAATAAATTTTTTCCAGAAACAATCCCTGGGGCGGCACCTTAGAACCCGTGCGGGTTCTGTCCCTGGATTCCAGGATTGCTTTAATATCTTGCGGATCCAGTTTGCCGCGCCCGACTTCCAACAACGTGCCAACAATGATCCTAACCATGTTGTGAAGAAATCTATTCGCCACAATTCTAAAAACAATCTTGTCCTCGCCTTCTTGCCAATGGACCAGTTTCACATCGCACAAATAATGAGACTCGCCGGCCACGACTCTGCTAAAGGCGGAAAAATCGTGCGTGCCAAGCAGAAATTGCGAAGCCTGCGTAATCGGTTCCAGGTCCAACTTGAATTTGCTGTACCAGCAATACTGCCTGCCAACTGCGCGCAATCTCCTGGAAAACACATAACGGTATTCCCTTTCTCGTGCACTAAAACGGGCATGAAACTGCTCGTCCACCTCTTCTGCCTTTAAGACTCGCACATCTTGCGGCAGCACACTGTTCAACGCTAAACACAAGGCGTCAGTCTTGAGCAAGCGCTCCGTTTTGAAGTTCACCACTTGTCCCAAGGCATGCACGCCAGCGTCCGTTCGACCGGCAGCGATCACTTTAGGCCTTTGGCGCAACACCTGTTCCAAAGAGCCTTCCAGCGCACCTTGCACGGTTCGCGCCTGCGGCTGCCACTGCCAGCCCGAAAAATCCGTCCCGTCGTACTCCAGGGTGAGCTTGATATTTCTCATAAGGATTATTGGGCCACTCAAGAGGTTTTACCCCAACCAAACCATCGATGCCAAAGAGCCAGCAGACAAGAGCAACAAGACAAAATCAGCCCGTTTGAATTGCAATCTCCGAAAACTCGTGCGGCCTTCACCGCCGAAGTAGTGACGCGCTTCCATGGCCAGCGCCAGCTCATCTGCACGCCGGAAAGCCGAAATAAACAAGGGCAACAACATGGGAACGATGTTCCTGACCCGGCGCAACAAACTGCCTTCCAGGGACACCCCCCGGGACAGTTGTGCGTTTTTCAATCTTTCAGCTTCCCTGATTAAGATCGGCACAAATCGTAAAGACAAAGTCATCATAAAAGTAAATTCCTGTACCGGTACCTTGAGTTTTTTGAGCGGTGAAAATAGCCTTTCCAGACCATCCGTCAGCTCGATGGGCGAGGTCGTCATCGTGAGCAACGTTGCTAAAACAATCAAAAAAACAAGCCTCAGAGTAAATACGATGCCGTTGGTCACACCAGCTTCTGTTACGGATGCGCCCAAAAACGGCACTTGAACCAGTAAGCGACCCGGGGTGGTCAAAAGGTGAATGATAAACGTGAACCCAAACAGCCAGACAAAGGGTCTCAGATTCTTAAGGATGGTCTTAAATGGCAACTTAGAAAAAAGGATCCCCAGCACACAGACACCGCCAAACAACGAGACCAGGCTAATCTCGTCTGCAAGCAGTAGAGCTGTCATCAAGATGAGACTGGACAAGAGCTTGCTTCTGGGATCGATCCTGTGTAAAATCGAATTCGAAGGATAATATTGTCCAAGCGTTAAGTCGTTTAAAAAGCTCATAAAATGATTTATTTGTCACCAGCCAATATAAAATTTTTTTTAATAAAATCAAACAAAAAAGAAGTGCAAATGCGGTTTCATTTATCTTGCTGAGGCCTGAACTCTGGCCCGTGCTTAGCCTGAAAAAGAGGCGCACGGAAACCTCACCGAAACCGAGATATTCCCAAAGAGGTTAATTTTTCCCTTGACTTTTTAAATTATTTCCTTTAAGTTGATCGACGGTTTTCGGAGGAAGGTGCAGGATCCTATTCTTTTCTTATTTCTGCTTTATCATTTCCACTTAGATTTTGCCCATAATTTCGGAAGGGAGGAGACATGAACAACCCGGAATTTAAGTCTTTTGTACCTGCAGATTCGGACCTGAAAGAATTTACCTTCAAAGCGTTAATCTTAGGGGTCTTCATGGCCGTGGTGCTTGGAGCCGCGAATGCCTATCTTGGCATGAAGGCAGGGCTCACTGTGGCTGCCACCTTTCCGGCCGCAGTCGTGGCCATGGCTGCATTAAGAGGCTTCAAGGGAACGATCTTAGAGGAGAATATTGCTCGAACCACGGCTTCGGTGGGTGAGGCTTTGGTCGCCGGGGCCATTTTCACCATTCCCGCCTTTGTAATAAGCGGCGTTTGGGATACCTTGTGGTCCGTGGAACACCTCGTCGAAGGTGCGATCATCATGCTCATCGGTGGCACCCTCGGGGTGCTGTTCATCGTGCTCTTGCGACGGACCATGGTAGAAGAGGCCGAGCTGCCCTTTCCGGAAAGCGTGGCCGCCGCAGAAATCGTCAAGGCGGGCCAGGGCAGCGCCACCGGTGCCAGTTACGTTTTTGGTGCCATGGGACTCGCCGGGCTCATCGAGCTGTTCAAAAACAGCAACGGCATTCACATCATCACTGATACGGTGAACCGCTTTTTCCATTTTCCTGCCTCAAAAATTCAAATATTGGGCACCTTGAAATCTTTTGCCGGCGGCATGAAGCTGGAAACCCCCGCAGCCTCGCCGGCGTTGCTGGGCGTTGGCTACATCGTGGGATTCAGAATCTCCGCGGTCCTCTTCGCTGGCGCAGTACTTGGCCACCTGTTGTTGGTGCCTTTGGCCATCTTTTTGAATCCCACGTTAGGCGATTTTGCTGCCGCTGGACAAAGCTGGGTGGCAATCAGTGACGAGATTTGGTTTCGCCAGATAAGACCCCTGGCCGTCGGCACCATGATTGTCGCTGCCTTTTACACGCTCTTCAATCTGCGCACCTCTCTCATTGAAGGCATTGGTAAGGCTTTTAGGGATTTGCAAAAGATGAAAGCTCATGCCGGTCCGGTTTCCCGTCTGGAAATCGATCTGGACTTCAAAAAAATAATCATCGCTATCTTGATTCTGGCCGTGCCGCAATATATTCTGTACCACTATTTCAGCGGCTCTTTGCTCGGTTCCATCGTGTTGACGGTGGTCCTGCTGGTCGTTGGCTTCTTATTCGCTGCAGTGGCGGGCTACCTGGTGGGGCTCATCGGCAGTTCAAATAATCCCATTAGCGGACTGACCCTGAGCACGCTGCTCATCTCCGCCATCCTGATGGTCGCCATCGGCGTAACCGGGCCCAAGGGGATCGCTGCGGTGTTAGGCGTGGCTGGCGTGGTCTGCTGTGCAGCGGGCATCGCTGGCGACATGACCCAGGACTTGAAGGTGGGGCACATCCTGGGCGGCACGCCCTGGCGCATGGAAATGGGCGAGATCATCGGAGTGATTATCGCGGGTGCGGTTCTCATGCCGTTCATCGCTGTCATGGACAAAGTCTACCATATCGGCAGCGCCGCGCTGCCGGCGCCCCAGGCCGGACTCATGGCGCTGATGGCCCAAGGAATTGTGGGCGGTCAAATGGCCTGGCCGCTGGTGATCGTAGGCATCGTGTTCGCCATCGGTTTAATCCTGATCAATGCACCGTCGCCCATGTTGATCGCAGTGGGAATGTATTTGCCGTTTAGTTCAACAGCAGCGATCTTCGTCGGTGGCATTGTCAAGTGGATTCTGGACAAGAACGTGGCTGCCAGAGGATTGGGCGAACAAGGCAAAACCAAGGCTGAAAACACAGGCGTCCTGCTGGCGTCCGGATTGATCGCCGGGGAATCTCTCATGGCCGTCATCTTAGCCTTTGTGGTATTGGGAATTAACATGTCGGGCAGCTCTTTTGCGCTTGCAAAACTGGCCCCTTTTAACTCCGCCTGGATGGGTTTGTTGATTTTTGCCGTCTTGTTCTACGTGCTGATCAAGACCCCTTTGGACAGTTTAAAAAAATAAAGAACTCGGGCCGGTAATCAAGAGGCACTGTGCGAGTCATCCCGAGTAGGTCACTGTTTCTCAAGTGACCGTATCGAGGGGTGACGGGCGTCGCCCTTCGATACGTCCCGACCCAGAACCCGGGGGACTACTCAGGACGACTACCTGTGTGCGCAATCTTAGAAACGGTGACCTTCTTTGCGAAGGTTACCGTTGGATAACACACTGAAGCGTCCAGCGAAAAAACCAGGGGAATTTTAGGAGGCGTCCTGAAAACCCGACTCACGGTTGGTCCGGCCAGACATCGCTCTGAACGAGCGAAAATCTGTCTCCCTTCAAAGGGAGAATTGCCTGCGCAAGAATCCGCTTCGCCGATTTTTGCACCCCAACTCAAGGAGCGTTCCTAAAAAGATCGGTGCTGCCATCTGCTCAGCAACACACGAAAGAGATATGTCTTCGGCGAAGTCAAAAGGTCTACATGAACTCGTTACAAACAAGGTGACCCAACGGCTTCAAGAAATGCTTCTCGAGGTGTGAATAGCAGGTTTGTGACCATGAATCAAAAAACCTGTCAAAATCTAAGAACTTTGCACCCCAAATGGAACCGCAAGTGGGAAAAAACGAACAACGGCCGCACCGTTATCATCGTGCCCAAATTCGGCAATCACCCGTTGGGGAAATGGCTCATGAAAAGATTGAAAAATCCCTACTACCGCCTGAAGTTGGACGAAATCGGTAGCTTTGTTTGGCAGCAATGTAATGGCATGGCAAGCGTGGAAGAGATCAGTAATAACCTCAGGCAAGAGTTTGGTGAAAAGGTGGAGCCGGTGCAGGAACGTCTCCGTTTGTTCCTCAAGCAATTGGAAAACAGCAAATCAATAATCTGGTCATAATTTGGGAGCATTTTGGTGGACAAAGCGGCGTTCAAAAAACTTTGCGACAGAATAGAATCGTATGAAGACGAAATCATCGCACTACAAAAAGGGTTGACGGCCATACCGGCCCTGGCACCAGAAAATGACGGCGCAGGTGAGGCCGAAAAGGCTGAATACATTCAATCCTATTTGAAGGAGAGTTTGAAGTGCGACGAGATAAAACTGCTCAAGGCTCCGGATGACCGCGTACCTGCCGGTTACCGACCCAATTTGATCGCCAAAATAAAGGGCAAGAATCCGGGCAAAACCACCTGGATCATGTCCCACACGGACGTGGTGCCGGCCGGAGATGCGGCCAAGTGGGATGGCGACCCCTGGACCGTACGGGTGCAAGACGGTAAGATCTATGGCCGCGGCACGGAAGACAACCAGCAAGGCATCGTCTCGTCTCTGATTGCTGCAAAAGCCTTTAGAGACGAAGGCATTCAACCGACGCAAGATCTCGGTCTGCTCCTGGTTGCCGATGAAGAAACCGGCAGCGAATACGGCATCCAATACCTACTCCAAAACCACAAGGCGCTGTTTAAACAGGAAGACATCATCGTCATTCCGGACGCCGGCAACGAAGATGGCACCATGATCGAAGTGGCGGAGAAAAGTATTGTCTGGATCAAGTTCCGAACCATCGGCAAACAGACGCACGGTTCCACGCCCGCTAAAGGCAACAATGCCCACAAAGCCGGCGCCCATTTGATCGTCAAACTGAACAATCTGTATGTCATGTACAACGCTGCGGACCCGGTGTTCGATCCGCCCACCAGCACTTTTGAGCCGACCAAAAAAGAAGCCAACGTGCCAAACATCAACACCGTGCCCGGAGAGGATGTGTTCTATTACGATTGCCGGTTGCTGCCCAATTACGACGTCGATCGGTTCTGGGAAAATGTCAGACGCATTTGCAGTGAGATTGAAGGTAGATATAAGGTAAAGATTGAAGCCTCCAAGGAGCAAGAACTGCGCGCTGCGCCGCCCACCCCTGTGGACGCTCCGGTGGTAAAGCTGCTGGAAAACGCAATATCTGAAGTTTGCAGCGTACGGGCAAAAGCGCAAGGCATTGGTGGCGGCACGGTTGCTGCTTTCTTTCGAGAAGCCGGGTTCAACGCAGCGGTCTGGGCCACGCAGGATGAAACGCTGCACGAACCCAACGAATATGTCAAGATTGACAACATCATGAAGGATGCAATGGTGTTTGCCCATATAGCTTTGGCCGATTGATGTCGGTTGTAGCGGGTTTTACTCTCTCTAAAGGGACTCTGGAGGGGATTCCAGTACGTACGAGAGTCATCGACAGGGACAATATCAGGATATTGATGGTTGAAAAGGGGTGAATCGGAAGAATCCCGTTGGTCATATTCTTACGCACACGCTCAAAAGGTCAGGTGTCGAAGCTCTTCGGCTGCTATGACGATCTTAGCCTAAGACCCTTTTACCTCGCGACTCTCAACGCAAAACCAAGATTTCTTTTTTGTCTCCCAAACAATATGAATAGTGAATTATGCAAGTTCATCATTCAAATGCGAGGTAGGCACAATGACCCCACTTGATAAAGCAGCACGCATGATCCTGAAAAACTGTTTGGGTGTAAGGGCTAAAGAGTCCGTTCTCATCATCATCGAAGATTCTTTGTGGGCGCTGGGAGAGACTTTCTGGAAGTATGCCAAGCGGTTGTCGAAACTCCCCACTCTATACGTGTATTCGAGTTCAAGTCTGAATGCGCAGGCATTTCCTGACATCTTATGTCACTGTTTGCAATCAAGCGAAGCCGCGTTGTTTCTGAGTAAACAGTTGGTCAACAGCGAACTTTTTAATGAGGCCAGGAAAAAGGGAACACGGGTTTTGGTTATTCAAGACGCTTCAAGAAAATTGCTCGAACGCCTGGCCAAAACAGACTACGACAAGATATCGCACCAGAGCAGAAGAATCGCCGAAATCTTTACGATTGGTAAACGCTTAAAATTGACCTCCCCTTCGGGCACCGAAGCCAGCATTTCCATCTCCAGAATCAAAGGCACGGCTGAAACGGGACAGGTGCGTCACAATGGCGATATCTCATTCTTACCTGCGGGCCAATCGTGTTTAGTGCTGCACAAAGACAGCCTCAACGGGCGCATTATTCTGGACGGCATTGCCGGCAGCAAAAATGCATTTAAGGAACCGATTGTCTTGAATGTCAAGAATGGACAAATCACTCAAATCAAAGGCAACAAGGCGGCGGACAATCTAAGAAAGGAATTGCGCAAGTTCGGCAAACACGGGAGAACCATCTACGAAATCGGGGTCGGCACAAACTACGCCATAAAACTGGGCCATTCAGCCCTGGAAGACGCAAAAGTGTTGGGCACCATTCACATCGCCTTTGGCAAGAACCATGTCACTAAAGTACGCGGCAAATTCAATCAAACCACCAAAGGGTTGATCAAGAATCCCACCCTGAGCATCGATGGGAAACTTATCATCAAAGACGGAAAGCTGCTGGTGTAGCCAGGCGTTCAAAATAGCACAAACCTCAGATAGAAATAGACCAGCGGTGCGACCAGGATTTCGCTGTCGAAGCGGTCCAGAATGCCACCATGACCGGGCAGAAGGTTGGAAGAATCCTTGATCCCGGCATCGCGCTTGAACAACGACTCCAGCAAGTCGCTAAGCTGTCCGATGCTACCACAAATGACCCCCACGACCAGCAAATGAACGCGTGGCACCTCTTTTAAGAAGAACAAAGAATACCCGAAAGCCGTCAACAAAGCAAACAAAAAGCCCAAAACCGCGCCCTCAACGGTCTTGTTGGGGCTGACCCGTTCGAAGAGTTTGTGCCGGCCAAAGCGAGCCCCCAGCATGTAAGCGGCAGAGTCACAAATCCAGATGGCCAGAAATATCAAAATGATCCAGGCACCCCCTGCCCTGTAATTCAAGCTCAGTTGCCTGGGCAATTCCCGGATCAAAATAAAAAATCCCAGAAATAAAGACACGTAAATCAAACCCATGAAGGTGACGGCGATGTTCAGAACCGGAGCCACCTGATTGCGAAACAGCTCCAGCCCGGCGATCAGAAAGAACGCTGCTGCCAACAAGATCCAGAGATATTGAAACTGGCCAAAATAAAGCAGCAAACACAGAACAAGGCTGAGGGCAAATCCCAAGTATTTTGAAGGATGGGTCACCTTTTGGTAGGCTAAATCATAAAACTCGTTGATGGCTAATAGGATGATCGAGGCAATCAAGGCCAAGAAGATGTAGCCTCCTTGCCAGGCCGACAGCAAGATCAACGGCCCAAAAAGAGCGGTGACCAGCGCACGCACACCAAGCTTTTCCAAAGACAGTTTCCCTCCTGTTTAGTGGTTTCCCAGCGCGGCGAAGCCGCAAAATTGTTAGCCACTGATTAACTATAAGAGACCATGTTAAAAGCCGGCTGTGGCTGTGATTTCCGCGAAAGCGGGAACAACAAAAGAGGTTGACACGCCTCTCGATCGATTCAGCTTGCCCGGGTGACTTTTTGCCAGAATGTTACGTGTCTGTTTTTAGAGTGCCTACCAGATCTGCAACCTTCTCGATGTTCCGCTCTTCACAGTATTGGGCTATCGCAGCGATTATCTTTTCGCCTGTGGCAGGATCGATAAAATTGGCTGTACCCACCTGCACGGCTGTTGCGCCGGTCACGAGAAACTCCAGCGCATCCGTACCGTTCATGATCCCACCGATGCCAATAATAGGAATATCGACTTCGCTGGCGACTTCGTGCACCTTGGCCAGCGCAACGGGCTTAATGGCTGGTCCCGAATAACCACCCACTATGGTGTTGATTCGCGGACGAAGGGTGTTGACATCTACCGCCATTCCGACTAAGGTATTGATTAACGAAACCCCATCTGCACCGGCTTCCTGGGCCGCCCGGGCGATCTCCCCGACGCGCGTGACATTGGGCGTCAGTTTGACAAGCAACGGGCGCCTGGTGACCGCCCGAACCATGCCGGTCACCCGGCCGGTAACACGAGGATTCTGGCTGAACTCCAGTCCCCCTTCTTTCACATTGGGGCAGGAAAAATTCAACTCATAAGCGTCGACTCCGTCCTGTTGTTCCAAGAGTTGCACCACCGACACAAACTCCTCAGGGGTGCTGCCAGCAACGTTCACGACAATCGTTGTGTCCAAAGTTCTCAAGAAAGGCAACTTTTCTGAGATGAAGGCCTGGACCCCCACGTTGGCCAGACCAATGGAATTCAACAAACCTGCCGGCAGCTCCACGATCCTTGCGGGCGGATTGCCATCCCTCACCTCGAGTGAAATGGACTTGGTAACGATGCCCCCCAGGGCGTTCAGGTCAACCAACTCCTGACTTTCCTGGCCATATCCGAAAGTGCCAGACGCCACCAGAACAGGATTCTTGAGCTTCAAAGCGCCCACGTGTACGGTCAGGTCAACCATCCAACACCACCTCGCGAGCGTCAAAAACAGGCCCGTCAATGCAGGTTAGTTTGTACAGCCCCCCTCCGGGGCGACCGTTTCTCAAGCGCACCGGACAGCCCATGCAAATCCCGAAGCCGCAGCCCATCATGGTTTCGATGGATATCTGGCCGTCTACTTCAAATTCATCGGTGATCCTTTGCATGGCTTGCAGGAATCCGGTCGGACCACAGCTAAACAGATGATACCCAGCAAGATTCTTGGCCGGCTTTAAACGATCACGCAAAATGTCGGTAACCAGGCCGGCGCTGCCTTCCGACCCGTCCTCGGTAGTTAGCAGCAGTTCAACCCCCATGTGCAAGAAAACGTCGACCAAAGAGAGTTCGTCTTTGGTCTTTGCACCCAGGAAAACCACCACTTGCTTGCGCGCCTCCAAAAGCTGTTCACACAAAAAAGGAAGCGGGGCCACGCCAAGGCCGCCTCCAACCAGCAGGGCCGTCCTGGTTTCCGGTGGGATGGTAAACCCGCCGCCCAGGGGACCAATTAGGTTCAAGAGGTCGCCAGAGGTGTGTTCCGCCAGGGTGCGGGTACCTTTGCCGACAATCTTCCACACAATGTCAATCCAGCCTTCTTGCACGCTGCGACGGCATACGCTAAACGGCTTTCGCAGCAAGGGGATCAATTCCTGGTTGACTTTAATATTGACGAACTGTCCGGGCACGGCGGTGCGTGCGACCTGTTCGCACTGCAGCCGCATCAGATAGATTTTGCCGACTAATTTCTTGACGAATAAGATTGGAGAGTCTACGATAACTTTTGTATGAGAAGGGATGGGCTCACTCATTAAGGTTCGATCTTCTTTTCACCACGGTTATGGGTCTCATTTTTATCTGAGTCTTTTTGCTGAGCGTCGATCTTCTTTGCAGAGTTGATCTCCTCCATCAAGCGCATAGCCTTTTTGGGCTCTGGCTGCGCCCCTTCGGGTTCAGGTTGTTTGGTGTCGGCAGTCTCTTGTTTCTGTTGCTCTAACGCTTGTTTTTTCGCTTCTGCTTCTTTCTTCTTGGCGGCGTTGGCTACTGCCCCAAGTTTGCTCTTTATTTTTTTTGAGACCTCCGATTCGGGATATTTTTCCAGCAATTCCTGGTAGGTCTGGATGGCTCGCTCGTTTTCAAACATTTTGTTTTCATAAATCCAGCCGACAGCATACAACGACCGTGGCGCATATTCAGAATCCGGATATTGATCGACAACCTTCTGGTAGGTGCGGATGGCTGCTGCCAAGTTGTGATCGTTGAACAGAGTCCTCTCCGCTGATTCGTACAGCTCGGCGGCATAATCGCGTGCGTCCATCAGCGGTCGCAATCCCAACTTTCTTCTGGCATCTCCGGCCTGTTCAGACTGCGGAAACCTTTGCACGACCTCGTGCAACAACGAGTCCGTCTTTGCCTTGTTCTGGTAAACATTCTCGTAGATGAAGGCCAAAGAATAGAGCGCCGAAGCCGCCTCCTCGCGATTGGGGTAGGCCGCCAGGATTCGGTTGTATTCGTTCAGCGCTGAGTCCACCTTGCCGAACTGGAACAAATAGAGTTGCGCTAATTGCAATTTTTTGGAGATGATTTCGCCTTCATTTAATTCTCTTGCAGCCTTGGCAGCCTTCTGGGCAGCCTCAGAGGACTGTTTCTTTCTTGCAAGCTGCTTTTGCTTTTGCAAAAACCTGAATTCTGGATGCACACCCTGCTCCAGCAGCAGCATTTCCATTTCGGTCAATTGGTCGGAACCAGAACCAAACTGCTTGCCGCCACGGCCATAAATGCTCTGAATCTTGTTTTGCAGCCTGATCAACTCACCAAGACTTCGGGCTTTTTGGTTGGCTTCCTTGAGATGCTTGAATCTGCCATATTCCGTTCTCACGCGCTCATAGTTTTCTTTTGCTTTGACAAAATCTCCAAAATCGTCCTCATAGATCTTACCCAACTCGAAATAGGCCCTGGCCGAAACCTCCGAACGTTTGTACTCTTTGGTGATTTTGTTGTACTCATCCACGGCTTCGTCTATTTTGCCCAGGTAGTCCACGCTGGCTTCCCGCAATTGCTCGCGCATGGATTTCCCCGTGCGATATTTGCAGTCGGCCAACTCCAGACGCACCAGGCCATGTTTCTTCTTAAAACTCGTGTTCTCCAGAAGCGAGTTGCAAATTCTAATCGAATGGTCGTAATCACCAGCCAACTTCAAGGCAATGCCCAGGTTCATTTCTGCGTCGAATTCAAAGGATCTGTCCGGGCTGTATTTGGTTGCCTGTCTGAAACTCTCAATCGCCCCAGCAAACTTTGCATTCTTTAACTGCGTTTGTCCCAACTTAAACAGGGCCTGGGCGCGAATCTCCTTTTCCTTTGCGCCTTCGACAACGGACTGGTACTTAGCCTCAGCCTTGTCATATTCGCCTTTGTCAAAATGAATGTCTCCCAACAGCAGGGCACCTTCCTGCAATAGGCGTCTTTTGGTTTTTGGCGATTCCAGCAGTTCTTTGAGCATCAACTGGGCCTGATCATAATCGTTTAGTTTCATACTGGTCTTTGCAAGCCACAGTTTTGCCCGGCCAAGGTACTTGCTTTTCGGAAAATAGGTGATGAGTTCCCGGTATTTTCTCTGGGCTTTAATGTAATTGCCCTTGTAATAAAAGCTCTCGCCCAGGATCATGATGGCATCGTCGACGTATTTGCTATTCGGGTAGACCTCCAATATCTTGGACGCTTTCTCAATCACCTTGTCATAAAGCTGGAGTTCCTTGGAGGTAGGTTTGTCGCCTTGCCGTTTTTCCCGTTCTTTCCTGGCCTCACCATAAATTTTCTTCGTATTGAAAAAAGTATTGTAATAAGCACAAGATGATAAGCCCATGATACAGACACTTATCACCACAAGACGTCTCAATTTCATTTGCAAATACCGCGGAAATATGGCAATTAAAAAACTCGTGGACAAAAAACTACTAAACTTAACGATCTAATTTCTCACGATGTTCCCGGAAATCCTCCACGCTTACCCTGCGGTCCGCCAGACCTGTTGACTGCGTGGCTGAACCATTCAATGTAAGGCCTGCTTCTCTTAAGCGCAAGATGTTTTTCCATCTCACTTAGTCCAATCAGTAGGTTGCAGCCGGGTTCAGGGTGTTCATTCGCAGAAGCACAAAATGGGCAACCAATCCCACGATCATCCCTGAAAACAGAGAGGACAACAGCATGATCGGCAGCAGATAGAGGAGCTGCGCCCGGCCGACGAGCAAAAAGGCAGCGATTAGAATCTGCACCAGATTGTGGGCGAAGGCCCCCGAAACACTAACGCCGATAATGCTGAAGATTCTACCGAAATGGTGGTAAAGGAAGGCCATGAGACTAGTGGCGACGATCCCCCCGGCAAGGGAAAAGAGGAAGACCGGGTTAAACAGAGTGCCCAAAATCAAAGCCCCCACAACCACGCGCAGGAGCATGACCACCAAGGCCATTCGGAAACCGAACGCGTACAGCGCAACTAAGACGACCAGATTTGACAGGCCGGGTTTTAACCACGGCAGCGGTCGCGGGATGGCCGATTCAAATAAGAACAAGACCAGGCCCGCAGCTACCAGAACGGCGACTCGGGTTAAGCTGGCAACGTTGTTGAGAGAGAACGAATCGGTGCTCTTCCTCGCCCTAAGCTTAGCCGGTGACGGCGTCAAATTTATTCTTACGACTGCCTTCAATCCAAATGGTAATCTTGTTGGGTACGCAAACGACGACTTCCCCAGTTCTGCTGATCTTCCCCTGGTGCACACACAACTTCTGAGGACAATCCGAATCCAGAACGCGAATGGCGGAATCGGAAATCTCAATCGTGGTCTGGCCCATGGCCCCTCTTATCTTAAAAACCCGATTCTCGGACAAATTCTTCCGCAGCAACAAGCGGTTTTGCACCATGATTGTGGCTGTTTGACCCTGACTGGAAAAAAAGTGAAACAAAAAAGAGCTGCCCAGTCCGGTTAACAACAGCAGGCCAATCAGCAGCTTGTCTCCACGGGTAAGAAGCCTTGTCAACTCTGTCGCAAGTCTACTCATTGGGTCGCAAAGACTCTAAAGCTCTAATTCTTTGCTGAGCTTGTTTTATGTATTCCAGAGAGCGCTTGTGGTGGGGCTCTAACCTCAACACTTCATCCCACTTTCTTATGGCGTCCCGGTATTTTTCTAAAGTAAAAAGCTTCATGCCGGCATTGAACAGATTCTCTGCCATTTCGCCGATGATGGCGGTGCACTTGTTCAATTCTGTTTGTGCAGAAACATTGTTCGGCTCCAACTTCAATATCTGTCTGTAAGTTTCCGCTGCTTGCACATAGTTCTTGGCCTGGAACTGCTTTTGGCCTTGTTCAAACAGGCGAACGATTTGGAGCTGGGACTCGGTTGCTTGTTTCCCTTTTTGCGCTTTTGAATCTTTGGGAGATAACTTCAGAGTTTTCTCATAATAGGCCAACGCCTCTTCCCACCGGCGATTCTGGAAATGCGCTTCGGCCTGTTCCAAATAATCCTGGACTTTTTTTGCCCGCTCATTGCGCAGTTTGGCTAAATTCCGTTTTGCGGCCAGGTGTTTGGGATCGATGGAGAGCACCCATAAGAGCGCGGATTCGGCAGCGGTGAAGTTTTCGTTACGATAGGCCCGCAGCCCTTCCTGGAACTTGTTTTCCACAAAGACTTCTATCTTGGGTTTTAGAACGGCAATCCGCCTTTTGGCCACGCCATTATCTTGATCGAGATTCAGCACTTCCAGGTATTTCTTGACCGCGTCTACATAGTTTTTCTTCCTTTCCAGGGCCTTTGCCGACTGCAACAACCTGGCTTCCTGATCAGCAATTTCCCCAAACTTCGCTTTTGTTCGATCCAAATAAGTGGCAGCCTCCTTGAATTCAGGATTGGCTTCCAGGGCCAGCGAAAACTGCTTCTCAGCCTGAGCATACTTTTTTTGTTGATAGTAGCCTACCCCGCGGAAAAAATATTCTTCGGCCATGGCACTCAACATGCTATCAGCCTGGGTGATGTATTTCGACGCCTCCTCGTTGTCCTTGTCAAAAACAAGAACCTGCTTGAAAGTCTTTTTGGCATCGGCATAATCGCCGGAATTAAACTGCTGTACACCGGAATCATAAGCGTTGGCTATGAAATCGTCGATCACGGGCTTGAGAATTTGCAGATTTCGGCGCGCTCTTATGGAATTTGGTTCCAACTCCATGACCCGATTCAAGATAAGGGCTGCATAAAGTTTCTGTTTGTCATCCTTGGCCATGAGTTTCCGGGACACCGCATAGAGAGAGTCTGCCAAGAACCTGGTTCGCAGCTCTCTTTTTTCCAAAGCGTCAATGGCTTTCTGCACGGTCAAGTCACGCTCGTCCATGAGCTTGAACGACAAATACTTCTTGAACTCCTGGACCGCCAGTTTAAACTTGCGTTGCTTTACGTAGGCTTCCCCCGATTTGTAATGGTTCGCAGCTATGCGCCTGGGATGCTGGCTAATCCGCACAGAAATGGTCAGAATGAAGCGTTCCTGGTTGTTGGCGTAGGCTAAATCGAAGGAGAAAATGTCCTCGGAGAAGCCTAAACCCACTCCCAAATTGTCGAAGTCTAAATTTTCCACGCCTGAAAACAGGGTAAATCTCCTGGACAGCCTCACGCCCAATCCCAAATGGGTTGAATCGTTGCCTTTGTTGACGTCCAGTCCTGAGTTGAAAAGAATGCCTGCGGCTGGAAACAGATAGCTGAGACCAAACCGAGCAGAGGTCTCAAAGTTCCTGCCGTTAAGCGCCAAATTGTTCAGAGTTATGCCAAAGCTCAATTTGTCCAAAGTCGTGGCACGCCCTGGCACAGGCAGCGGTCGGTCAAAAGTGCCGATGCGAGTGTTGCCGAGAAACAAAGCGACACTGGCCGAAGCGGACAATTCGTCGTTGCGTTTCTCGATGTTAAAATTGGTTCCCAACGAAAACGCATTGGCGACTTCGTAGCCCCACGACGCCGTGCCGCGCGAAACACTGCTGGACAGACTGTCCGTCGTCGTGGTAATTCGTGCAAGAGCAGCCCCAAAAGTTCCAAACATGGGGATGTGTTGCGTGAGTCCGATGAAGTTGTACGCAAAAGCCTGATTGAGGCTCATTAAAATCTCGCGGTCTTTTAAACCGGAAAGCGCCGCCGGATTCCAAAAAATCGTAGATGGGTCGCGGGCCAGAACCACCAGCGAACCGCCAAAGCCAACCGACCGGGAGCCTGGCACAAAC
>JBHHYI010000035.1:0-29102 GCA_046757525.1 bacterium
TGGCTATGTCCAACCCGTAGACGCGAATGCCACCGGGCACCTTCACCGCAACGTCGTTGGAGTCCACTACGGTCAACATCTGGTAATTGCCCACATCGGTCACATCGCCGAATGGCCCGCCAATGTAACGAAAATCTACCGCCTTGGTCGCATTGCTCGCTGCAATCACAAAATCGGAACCACCAATACCCAAACGACCCGTGCTCGCCTCCAACCACTGCTCGCCGGTGTCCGCTATTTGAGTGATATTCGACGTCGTAATGGCGCTGGCATCCCCATTGGTCGCAACCACCCAAACCGCACCTTGCAAATTCGCAAAATACGCCTCATCCCGTCCATCGCTGTTGGCATCCACCAAATCAATCCCATGAACACTCACCGTCTTGCCTGCCACCGGCATGTCCACGGAATTCACATTGTACGCATCCGGCCCCGTCGCCTCTACCACGATCAGCTTGTCGGTGGAACCATCACTGGTCACCACCTCCGGCGTCCCGTCATTGTCCATGTCCCCAATCCCAATCGCTGCGATGTCAGGAGACGTCGTCCCCAAATCCACCGACAACTCCGTCGTCCACACCGGTAACGAAAAATCGCTCACCGACGCAATCACAAGCGCTGGCAAAGTCGTAAAGGTGGTCATCACCACCTCCTGCTTGCCATCCCCATCAAGATCCGCCGCCCTGGCTACGCGCACGATGTCCAAACCCGGTGTGTCCAGATTCCACTCCACCGCTGGTGCTGTGCCAAAATCATTGTCTGTGCCCGTAAACTCAAAGGCAAACAACACCGATGCGTCGTCGCTGGTGTCGGGAATGTGCACCACAAGAATCTCCTGATTGCCATCCCCATCTAAATCGCTCACGTCCACCGTCACAAACTGCGAGGCCGGGCCGTCAAACGTAAACGACCAAACCGCCTGGTAGCTGTCATCTCCGCTGTTCTCAAACACCACCACCGAACGACGAGCCACCCCATCGACAATGTGAAAGATAGGCACGATAAACTCTTGCTTGCCATCCTGATCCACATCCGTGCCCGCTAACACATTCTTGATGTGATTGATTGAGTCGGGCAAGAGAGTAGTGGGGATCACAACAATACCTCCCCCGGCTTGAGAATTAAGACCTGTCTGGATGGCGCTGGAACTCCAAACGATATCTGTGGAAGACTCAGCTTGTGCACTGGCCGTCCAGACCAGGTTTAGCTTTTGATTTTGCTGGGAAAATAAAGCGACAGGAACTAACATTACAACTAAGCATCCATAAAATGCAAGACGTAAACAGTGTCTCATGACGTCCTCCTTCCTTTGAGTTAGTGTGCACGACTTAGATTTACGCTAAAAATCTGGCTCCAGGCAACCCTCCTTTCAAAAGCTTTTTTGTCGACTTGTGCAGGATGAACTTTTTTTGTCATTTCGAACGGCCAGGCAGTTGCCTGACGACGAGAACTCTCCTGGTATTATTGAACTCACAGATTTCTCGTTTCGCTGGAAATGACGAGCCACACTACTTTGCGGAACCCTAAACTTTTCTCAACTCTCAAGAAGATTGGCGTATGACTAACTCAGGCTGAAAGATTTTCTTTCGATTCAAAATGCTTTCACCTCGAATCAATTTTTCTAAACTCAGCATGGCATAAGCGCCAACTTTATAAGTTGGTTGCCGAATGGTCGTAAGCGGAGGATCAAAAAAGGAAGCAATCGGCAGATCGTCGTAGCCAACTACCGACACATCCTCGGGCACCGACCGCCCCCGTTCTCGCAAGGCTTTGATAACCCCGATGCTGCGAAGGTCGCTGGCGCAAAAAACCGCATCAAATTCCACCTGGCGATGCAAAAGCTCGAGCATGGCACTGTACCCGCCATGTTCGTCAACCGCTAATGGCTCCACCACCAGCTTCTCATCGAAAGGGATTTCGGCCTCTTCCAGGGCAATCCGGTATCCTTTTAGCCGACTCCTGGAAACCATTTGCCCTTGGAGTCCGCCAACCAGGGCAATACGCTTCCGTCCTCGCACAATCAGATGCCGGGTAGCCTGATAAGCGCCTTCGATGTTGTCCGTCCACACGGCACAT
Source organism: bacterium (assembly GCA_046757525.1). Lineage (GTDB taxonomy): Bacteria > Zhuqueibacterota > Zhuqueibacteria > Oceanimicrobiales > Oceanimicrobiaceae > JBHHYI01. Next base: position 2,077 of record JBHHYI010000035.1, read on the forward strand.
TGCTGCCTGGTTCGTGGGGTGTACTCGCCGAGCACCACCAGAGGTACGTTCGCTTTTGTCAACTCCACCACCCGCGCGTCTTCTTCCTTTAAGTCGAGAATAATTCCGGCACTTGCTGAATGATCCCGGATCAGTTTGTGGTAGTCAAGAAACTCTTCGGCATTGTCATCTTCCACTGAAAGCACTATCCGATGTCGCGTCGTGTCGAGTGTGTCACAAAAAGCCCGCATAATTTCCGCGTAATAGGAATTAAAAGCGATCGACTTTAATACGTTTGGTACCCCAAGGATGACAATGTTATCGATGAGTGAACGTTTCGTGACCAGACCTTTGGCGTAAAGGTTGGGCCGGTAGTGCATTGCCTTTGCTGTACTGGCGACCAACTCCCTGGTTTCAAGAGCAATGTCCTTATGACCACCCAAAGCTCGAGATACGGTTGGAATTGATATACCCAGATGTTTGGCGATATCTTTTAGGGTAACTTCTTTAGACAAGGACTGGACCAGCGGTTTAAAACGTTTTAGATAGTTTAGAAAAAATATAATTACTATATTAACATTTTTTTTCTACTTGTCAAGTGAAAAATTAACAAAATTACTGAATATGATTTGCAAGAAATCGTTTTAACACATCATAATCATGATTCCGGGAACCAATTTGAAAATTCCGGTTCAGTTTGGCCGTGGTTGCTTCAGAAGTTAGTACTTGCAAAGTTTCACCAACCGCTTGCCGCACGGTATGATTCGGGAGAACAGCCAACCCTGAGTTGGTGTGCCCCGCGAGAGTATCACCAAGCGAGACGTAAGCATATCCTTGTGGTTGAATGTCTGCTTTAAACACCGGGTACTCAAACAGGACAACCGGCTTCCTTGCAAATACCGCCTCAATGAACTGATTGCCCCAACCCTCGAACAGACTGGTGTAAGTGACCAGATCGGCAAAAACGTACGCGTCCCACAGGGAGTAGAGCTTAGAAGGCTCTTGCCTTCTCCTGGCAGCGATCAGGTGGTGCACAAATTTTGTCCCAATAGCAGCAGCCGCAATCTCTGACTTCAGGTCTTCAAGGTAAGACTGGGCAGAACGTTCACAATAGCCCGCCAGGACGAGAACGATTGAACTGTCCTTTGTAAGAATCTTTCCATTGTAGAGTCTCCGCCCAATTAATTCGTGTTTGTGCTTTGACAGCTCTTTCACAAACTGGATTGCCAGCTCAATGGCCTTTCGTTCAACGATGCGTGTGGCGTGCAAAACGATCAGATCGTGCGCCTTTAATCCAATGTGAGCAAGAAAATCAGCATTATAGTCGTCGCGACGCCAGGGGGGCTCTTTGAAATCAAAAACATCGGGAAAAACGACGGAATCGATGCCTTTCTTCTTTTTGAGCTCTTTTTGCGCCAAGCTGTTAATGCTCACATGCGTGATGTTGGCATAGTTTGGGGGAACGTACTGGTGAAGATACGCTCCAATGGCCTCACAGGCCGGTTCTTGATATTCAATCCTTTCCCAGTAATAATCGTGATTAGTAGAAATGACCGGGATATTGAGGTTCTTGACGATATCAGCAAACGCTGAGGCGGCGGCAATGTGTCGGCCGTGAGAAAAGATGTTGTGGAGCAAGAGTGCGTGCACAGGCTGCTGCGCCACAAATCGCAAAAAAGCGTCCTTGATCCGTGCAGCGACCGAATGAATCTTGGTGAGTAACGCTTGAGGCGGTAGAGTCTGCTTGCCAAAATACTTGAAGCTGTTTTCCTTGATTTCTTTAATGCCAGGGGTGTCGAACTCCAATTCTTCGATTACAAAATCACTGCCGTTTTGGACGGGACCGGAAATCACTTTTACCTCGTGACCAAGACCCTCTAAGATGCTTCTTCTTTTCTCAATTTCCAACGACACACCATCGGTACGACCGACCCGGTAATGCACAATAGCAATGGTTTTAGGCTGTGGCATGGTTTCCAAGCAGTTGAGCGACTTTCTTCAAATTGTCGAGGTAATGCATATCATAAAAGCCCAATTCTAAGTCATAAACCGCTGCATTGATCTTGCGGGCTGTCTTCAACCGCTCTTCAAACATGGCAAAAGATTTGTTTTCAGTCATGACCTGATAGGACACTTCGGAATCGGGATACAAATACATGAAGAATTCGGCAAATGTTCTGCCGTAGGGATACCCCCGTCTGTTTTCGTGATCTTCCCACAACTGCGATCGATCCCGAATCAATATCTGGTAAAAATTTCCGGCCGCAAGACGAAATATGTCGGAGACCCCTTCGACCCAGAATTTGCAGTTCAAACGGATGAATTCTTCGATCATTCTCTTGTAACCAAGAGACAGAGGTTTGTTCTTGTCATAAAAGTTGCGTTGATAGGTAAACTGGTCAATTTCAAGATAATCAAAGCCCAAATTCATCAGGTAAGTTACCGTCTCGAAGCATCTTGCAAACCACAATTCATCGTTGGGATTCATGACGTAATGAAGATGCCCCGCATACGGTTCGAGCACTTCCTGGCCATTTTTTTTGACAATGGCCCTTCGAAAATTGGGGCATTGCTGCATCCAGTCTACGTCAGCAATTCTTGGATTGTAGTGATGGCTGGTGAGCAGGTTGAAGGATTTTATCGTCTCGATGAGTGCCTGAAACGACTTTTCTCCGCCTAAATCTGGATCGATGGTGTAATCCGGAAACATGCGGTCAAAACCGTCCTTATTGGTGCCAAAAAAGTGGACAATGTTCCCGCTGCCAAAATGCTCGTAAAACAGCTCAATGGCAGGGGCCAGCTCTTCAAAGTCACGGATAAAATGCTCGCCGTGCGGGTTCTTCACGCCGACTTGTAACAGATACTTCGGGCTACGTTTTGGCTGTGTTCCGGTTTCCATGTGGATGCAACGTTTGTATTCGTCGGCAGCCTCCTCCCACCTGCCTTCAAAAGGAATTAGAAATATTTCGTGCAGTCGCGAAGTGAAAACCAGATGAAAGATTTTGTTGTCAACTCGTTTTAGGGTGATCTTAGCGTAATCAAAAGAGGGGGCGCCACCAATCAAAATGTTGAATGTGTCCTGGTAGAAAACCAAACATTTTGTGGCAGCCGTTCCGGGGTAAGTTACGGAATACTCGTCCCCAATCGCAATTCTTGAAGGGTCCTCGATTAACTCGCCCTCGCGCACAGGGAATATGATCTTGTTGGGCTTGAATTGAAACTCGACATCAAATAGGTCCTCGTGCGTTGCCTCAATTTTGAAACATTTTTCGGTTTGTTGGATGGGTACTTCTGATAGCAAAGAATGTCTAATTTCGTGCTCAATAGTCCTCATGCTTATTTCACCAAAATTCTAAATCGTTTTAGAAAAGAGGTCGACAAAAAGTGGGTTTGGTCTCACCCACTCCTAAAATAAAGTTCTAAAGATATAAAAAACTCTTTTCAAAGTCAAGCCTGAATTCTGAATTCCGATCACTTTTCTGGGTGCTCATCAAGAAAATTTGGCCCGGGGCCAGTGGCGGGATTGTGGCACACCATCAACTCGCTAACAGGGACTACCACACGATTGAGACCAGAGGCGTGTTATTGGTTGGCTCTTTTCAGCAAGGTGTAAAACGAAAAAATAATTCCCACTTGGAAGACCCCGAACGAAGCCGCCGAGAGTCTGTCAAACCTTTTGGAAGAACTCAAGAACTTGTTCATCTGCCGGGGATTACCCGTCCTCAAATAGCGGTTGTAATTGGAGTTTCCCCGTTCTCTGAAATACAAAGCCAGACCTCCTGAAACCAGCGAGATGCCAATGGCTGAGTACAAGGTCAGCTTTGACCTGGACTTCTTTGGGTGCCGGGAAGGGAAGCTGGAGACCACGTCTAAGCGTTTGGTGTTCGGTATGAGTTTGATTTCATAAAATCTTTGATCATTTCGGCCAATTACAAAAGTGGTATCGAGGTATCCCGGTTTGGTCAAAGACACGTTCTTAATCTGATTTTCCTCGAATGAAAGGAATATGGGGGTGGTGCCTACCCGCTTGCGATTTAGATCGACCGCGGCGCCGAACGGAATCGAATTGATCGAATAGCTTTTCTTAAACAACACATAAATGATGAGAGTATCCGACGCAGCAATGGTGACCTCTTGTGACCAGGGCTGGTCGAACCAGTTAACCTGATACGGATTGTTCACCACAACGGCATGGGAACCCGGCGCCAGCGTGAGAACGGGTAGTGGTGTAAATCCTATGAGCTTCCCATCTATCCTCACATCCAGGCCAGGATGTTGGACTCTTAGAAGCAAGAATCCTTGTTCTTGATTATTGGGTTTCTCTACCGATTTTGTGGCAGCCTGGGGGAAAGATAGAGTAGAGGAGCCAATAAGTAAGAAACAAGAAAGGGTTATGGTGTAGAGCTTTCCCATGGGTCCTTTAGCGCATGCCTGTCCAACTTATTCGGTTGCAAAAATGCGTAGACGAAACGATCCTCAGAAGCCCCAAAAAGGAACCTACCCCAGACGACCGGGGCGGTGCGAATCCTGCCTTTGGTTTCGAATGCCCACACTTTGCTGCCGTCGCTTAGCGATAGGCCGTAATAGTAGTGGTCCAAAGCTCCGAAATAAAGCACCTTTCCGGCCATAACCGGCTGGGTGCTGATAACGCTTTTCGCCTGAAAGCGCCACAGTTCTTCGCCACTGCTCGCATCCAGGCAGTAAACCCGACCGTTGTTGCAGCCAAAGGCCACCTTTTCTCCATCTGTGGCAGCCGCATGAATGATCGCATTATCGGTGCGGTAGGTCCAAAGCTCCTCGCCGGTGTTGAGGTTCAAGGCATAAAACGTGCTGTCGGCCGAGCCCACATAAACCGCCTCCTCCCAAATGCACGGCGTGGCAAACACGCTGGCCCCAGTTTTGAGCTGCCATTTGAGCTTGCCAGATTTGGCATTCAAAGCGTAAATCAAGCCGTTGTCGCAACCGACGACCAGAGTGTTATGAGCGATGGCCGGGGAAGAGCGATGTTGATCTTCTGTTTTGAAAGTCCACAATCTTTCGCCGGTTTCAAAGTGGTATTTGTCGATGTGGTTGTAAAGCGCAGAGATGAAAATGCCCTCGTCCGTGATCAACGGTTCGCTGGCGATATGGCCGATATTTTTTTTCCAGAGTGTCTTGCCTTTCTCCAGGTCATATTTGACCAAAGTGGTGTTGCCATATCTGGAGGCAAACACCAAACAACGGTCGAAGTAGGCGCAGGTCACTTCATTATGTTCCTTCGTTTTTATACGACCAATCTTCTTGGCGGAGCTCATTCTCAAAGCGTAAAAGCGCCCGTCCAGGGTTGCGAAATACAACACACTGTCGACTGCCAGCAGGCTTGGGCCGATGGCCGAAGAGGCTTTGAAGGTCCAGAGGTGTTTAAGCGGAGGGCTCAGCGTCTGGGTGCGATGGTTGGTTCGTCCAACGTCGCCGCCAAAAAGTGTCCAGTTGGTTTCGGCAGGATTGTTATCGAAATCTCGCTTAACCGTAATAGAATGACAAGAGCAACAGACCAACAAAAGTAGAGATAAGCTTAGAAGTTTCCTGGACAAAACACCGTTTGTAATGCTAACCATGCTAAAAATCAAACCCGAACCAAAAGGCTTTTTTGATGCCGCTGTCAAAATGCAGCTTGGGACTGTTCAGGTCTCTGATTTGAAAGCGCTTACCAAACTCATAGCGCAGCACCAGAAAGCCACCGACTCGCATGCGCAGGCCCAAACCCATGCTTCCCAAGATTTGATTGAAATCATACTTGTTGTCCCAGGCCTGGCCAAAATCCACAAAGGTGGCGCCCCTGATGCCGTTGAAACCCAGGCCGCCGAAAGGAAACCGCAAGGCAAAGCGATCGATGAAGGGAAAACGCAGCTCATTGTTGACCAGAAACAGCTTTCTGCCCCAGATTCTCCATCTTGGGTAGAGTCGCAAATCCCAGCTTCCGCCCATAAAATAGCGGAAGGCCTCCTTACCCTGATTGAATCGCGTCAGCAGGCGCACCGCGTAGGTCATGCGCGTGTTGATACGATAATAACGGCGATAGTCAGCGATTACAGTAAAGAAGTTGACATCGTTGTGCTGCACATCGATGGTATGCCCCAAGCTGAAATTGAAGCGTTCGCCGTCGACTGGACCCGTGGGCCCCCACAGGGAATTGTCTTTGACATAAGAGACGGAATTTGAAACAACAATGCCGTTGACCTGGCGTCGCCCACCGATCTCGTAGGTTCTCTTTTCCCGGCGGATATTAATGTTCGCCTCAATCCTCTTGAAAACAGAAATGGGATAACTAACCCCAAAGAAGCCACCAGCCCTGCGCTCCTCAAAAAAACTGTCCACCAGGTCATAAAATCTGCCCGTGATGTGATAAACACCGTAGGCGTAGTTCACCCTCTTGGACAAGTCTACCTTAGTCACAGCAAAGTTGAAGCTTTTGAGAAAATCGCTACTGGTTTGGGAATTGTTAAAAAGCAGAAAGTAGTATTGTTGATTGCCTAACATGTCGCTCATGGCCAATTGGGCACCGCCGCTGACCCCGAAAAGGGGATCCTGGGTAACGGCACTTTGGGCGATATCCAGAGAAAATTTCCTCTTGTATTTTATGGCAGTCGTTTCCACATCGCCTGCGATTTTTTCTGCCGACCACAGCTCTTTGTAAACCGTCAAAGTGTCCCGCTGGGCCAAAGGTGCTTTCTCAAATTTTTCTCCAACCTCAGTTTCCTGTCGAAGTTGAAAACTAAAGTTTTCAAAAGCAGTAAACAACAAATTGTCCTCGTCTTGCCACTCCGGGTCAAAGGCACCGGTTGCAAAATTGGTCAGCTCTTTAAGATCGTCCGTTTCCTCCAGGGCACAGGGATAGGAGTAGTCCGGTTCTTCGGCGTTTTCCCCACTTCCGTTCTCGCCGAAATTGCCGATTACGTTCGCCGATGGCATTGTCGAATTCTCCGCAACCTGCAAGTCGTTGCTGCTTTGAGCATTATTCTTGATCATCCAGATATTGAACGAACCATCTCGATCCGACGCAAAAGCCAGATACTGCCCATCTGGCGACCAGGCCGGCGAATAATCGTTGAACTTGCCCTGGGTAACGTTTTGAATCGTGCCCTTTCTCAGATCGTGAATAAACAGGTTCAGGTAGCCATCTTTTCCGAAATAAGAGCGGTCTGAACTGAAGGCAATGAGATTTCCATCCGGCGACCACGCCGGGTCGCGGTCGTCGTAAAAATCATTGGTGAGCTTTTGCAGCCTTCCAGAGGCAACGTCAACGATGTAGAGATCGCTCAGGCCGGAGAAACGGATACCGGAGAAGGCGATCTGGCGGCCATTGGGCGCCCAACTGGGCGAAAACAAGGACACCAAACCATCGAATTGCAATTTCTTGACCACCTGCTTTTTGTCGATGTCAAACACATACAGGGCGTCGCGGGCCCCGCTTTTTGACACAAAAGTCAGTTTCCCTTCATTGTTAACATCGATCTTACTGCGCAACAAATGGAAGGACTCAAATTCTGAGGTCCGTTCCCCTTTGATCAACACTTCAGCTTTTGGAGCAACCGTAAAGTCATTGAGCGGCTTGCGATAAATGTTCGAATAGCCAACCCGGTTGGACACGAAGACCACCCAGTCACGGCCGTCTTTGGAATAACAAGCTGGCTTGGTATTAATGCCATTCCTGGTGATGACCTTGGTTACCATGGCCGGAACATCCCCTTTCTCCAGCAATGGGTACTTGTTCTTTTTCAAATCGTACAACCATTGTTCATCGAACTCGCGGTAGTTTAAACCAATGGTTAGCTTCATGACATTGGAAAAGCTGTTCTCTTTCCAGATGTTTTCCATCAGTTGCAGAATCTTTTCCTCCCCGAACCTCTGTGAAATAAATCGGCAAATGGCCTGCCCTTCTTTGTACATCAGGAAGGAGCCATAGATGGCATCCATTTGACTCAGCGGCACGATGTAGCCGTTGAGCACCGCATCGCGGATCACCATCTCAGTTTGCGAGTCCCACCCCTGCGACCAATATTCGGCAAGGCCTTCCACAAACCACAAGGGCATGCCGTTACCCAAATTTGTTTTGCGATGATCCTTTAGGACGCGATTCACTTTGCTGTGTGAGAAAACATGGACCAGTTCGTGGTTGATCACATGCTTAAACTGATGAATAGAACCGTTGGCAGGGATGACCACCCGGCCTTTGATAAATTCGAAAAACCCGCCAACGCCTTCAGGCACCAGGGAGGCGATGGTGTTGGTCTGCTGAAAGTGGGCATGACTCGAGTAGAGAATGAGCGGGATTCTTCTGGAGATATTGTGATTCAATTTGCCTTCTAAACGACTGTAAGCCTCTTCTGCCATCGCAGCGCCTATTTCAGCCAACTCGCGCATTTCAGGGTAAAAGTAAACGTCAAAATGTTCGGTCTTTAATATCTTCCACTGAAAGTCATTGTATTGAATTTTATTGCGACCAAAATAGTATTGGGAGAAAACCTGGTCATTAAGGCCCAACAAAATTATGATAAGTGTGCAGAGAACGATCGAGGCTTTAGTCTTCATAACGGTTCCTACTTGGAGTTTCATTTCGACCTACTCGGTCTAGGACAACAAATCTAAGAACGCTGTCATTGTGGTGGGGTCTTGCTTACACCGTCAAAATAGAGTTGCTCTATGTTTGTGTTTAGAGGTATCGATTGTATGTACAAAACAACTGGAAAATTATTCCCAATTATGAAACCAAAGAGCTACCACAAATATCGGTCACATACAGACCTCCTTCAATATTACGAAAATTTGACACGAAGTCAAGTTAATTTTTTTATTAATTTCCCCGATAATTAAGTAATAATATTACGCAATCATCTTGATTTTCAGGTAAGTCATTAAAAATCTGTCAGATTAAGAATTCGACTGCCTTTGAAATAAGTAACGAAAAACTTTCAGCAGAAATTCCTTACCAGAAATCCGACTAAGCTTGCTTTTTACATCGATCCTTTGGATTCAAACAAGAAAAACAATTCAAATCTTATCTTATTAAACAAGCAGCTTCAAAGGCAACTTTACGACCTGCACAGTCTTTTCGAGATCTCGCTGGACTTGAATTCCATGTTGAACGAGGAGCAGCTCATACATTCCTATATGGTCAATCTTTTTGGTCTCCTGAGTGTCAAGAGTGCCGCCATTGTTACCAACTCGATTGAAAACCTGCACCAATATTCGGCTGTCAAGTATCGCGGCTTGAGCAAAACCCAGGCGCAACACCTGTCCTTAACCAAATCAGACGCATTTTTCGATTTATTCCAAAATAATCAAGCCGTCCTGGTGGTTAATGATACAATAGGGATGCAAAACCGTCCCTGTTATCTGGAAATAGTTGCATCGGTAGGGGGCGCACTGATTGCCCCCATCATCCACCGGCGTAAGATTTTGGGACATGTGATTATTAGTGAAAAGTACAACCATAAACCGTATACCAGGGCTGAGCAAGAAATGTTCTCACTGCTGACAAATTTTTTGGCCGTCTCGGTCACCAACGCTCGTTTGTATAAAGAGATGGCGCAATTCTCGGTCACAGACTCATTAACCGGGCTGTTTAACCGCAGGTATTTTGAAAGCTCGCTTAAAAACGAAGTGTCCAGAGCGCGACGCTTCAGCCGGCCGCTGTCCCTGGTCATTCTGGATGTTGACGACTTCAAGAATTACAACGATAGCCTGGGCCACGCAGCGGGCGATTATCTGTTGAAGAAATTGGCCAATGTCTTAGCGGAAACCGTCCGCAGCACGGATACCGTCGTAAGGTATGGCGGGGAAGAGTTTTCCGTCATCTTGCCAGAAATCTCCTCGGAGGGTGCGTTTCATTTTTCTGAACGTATGAGAAATGTGGTTTTTTCCTATCCCTTTGAAAATCGCGAAATCCAGCCGTTTGGCCGTATAACCATAAGTCTGGGCACGGCGACTTACCCTCACGATGCCCAAATGATGCATGAACTGATCGTCAATGCTGACATGGCCTTGTACCAGGCAAAAAGGTTTGGCAAAAATCGCGTAGCTGTCTATGATAAAATCAAGAATAAGAACTTCAACCAGTCCACAGGAGTCCTGCGATGAATAAGAAAAAGCTTTTGAGCCTGCTCATACTGATCAGTTTAGTTTGGGGTTTTTTCTATTGCCAATACCAGGTCCCCAAGGTTTTTGCCTACGGGGAAAGCCTTTACTCTAAAATCAAGATATTCACTTCGATCTTAGAAACGATTCAAAGAGCCTATTTAGAAGAAAAGGATACCGACGAACTGATTGAGGATGCTATCACGGGCATGCTCTCGAACTTAGACCCCCATACAACTTATTTAGCCAGCGATGAATTTAGAACCTGGAACGAAAACTTCGAAGGCTACTCCGGCATAGGCATCAAATATGACATCATCCGAGGCCAGGTCACCGTATTGACGGTGTTAGAAAACGGCCCGGCTGCCAGACTGGGCATCCTGCCTGGCGACAGGATTGTCGCGATCGATGGCAAGCCACTCAGCGGCGTTAAATTGGATGAAGCGGCCAGGAGGCTTAAGGGCCATTTTGGCACCCTTGCGGAGCTGAAGATCGATCGCGATTCCTGGCCACAGCCCCGCGCCTTTCGGATCAGAAGAGAAAGAATCATCCTGAACAGCATTCCCCAGGCTCTCATGATTAAACCAGAAGTCGGTTACGTAAAAATTGACCGCTTTACTTCCACAACGTCCGCAGAACTCGAAAAAGCGTTAAATGAATTAGAGCACCAGGGAATGAAAAATCTCGTGCTGGACTTGCGTGACAATGCCGGGGGCTACTTGAATGCCGCCGTTGAGGTGGCCGACAAATTCATTCCGGGAAACAAGAAAATTGTCTACACCAAAGGGCGTCTCCCAAGTTCTTTTCAAGAATATTATTCGACTTCGGAACCCACCCACCCACTTTACCCCTTAATAGTCCTCATCGACCATGGTTCAGCCAGCGCCTCTGAGATCGTCGCAGGCGCCATTCAAGACCTGGACCGCGGTCTGGTGGTTGGCAAGTCGAGTTTTGGCAAAGGGTTGGTTCAAAGCCAATTTCGTTTTCAGGATGGCTCGGCTTTGTTGGTAACCACAGCCAAATATTACACCCCCAGTGGACGCCCGATTCAGAGAGAATATTACAACAAATCCAAAGAAGAATATTATGGCGAAGCCTACGATGACCAATTGCGGAAAACAAGAAGTGTCCAGGACCATAGTCACAAATACAGAACGCTCTCGGGCCGACCTGTATCCAGCGGAAATGGGATCATGCCGGATGTCTGGGTAGAGAATCGCGAAAACATCCTCTCCCAGAACTTGCGTCTTCTGTTTTACTCGGATCAGAGGTATTTCTACACCTTTGTGGAAGATTATATCCAAAGGCACCCGGGCGTCAAAAAGGACATGGAAGGCTTTATTCGGCATTTCGAACTTTCTAACCGGGAGTATCGCGCCTTTTTTCAACTTGTCAAGAACACGGACCCCAATCTGGCCCAACAGGACTACACAAGCGACAAGGAAATGATCAAATTCATCATTAAAAGAGAACTGGCTTACTTGATATGGGGGGATAGCGCGCGGTTCAGAGTTAATATCTTGCGAGACAAGCAGCTCCGGGTAGCACTAAAATATTTCCCAAATGCCAATCGACTCCTGGCAGTGTCGACCATTCAGCCTCTTAACAAAAATTAAACAAACTTAATAAAATAACTGTTGACAATCCTAAATTAATTTATTATAATCTTACTCTAATCCTTATGAAGTAGAAGTCGTTTTACAGACGATCAGGACGATGTCAAGGTTGCGATGGCAGTTTAGCACTATTCGCAAAAAAATACGTTTTTGCTTGACATAAACAGGGATTGGTATTATATTATAGCGACCCGAACAGTATTTCTTCTAACAAGGAGGGTAAGATGAAGAATAAACTGTTCACAGTCGCTAGCGTTGTCTTACTGTACGCGCTTTTTACCGTTCTGTTTGTGTCAGCAGATAACCAGGGCGTTATCACAAGTTTCTTAACCAGAGTCGGACTGACTAACACCAGCGCCATCGCATCCCCAGCTTTAAGCCAAAACACAGGAATTGCATCATCGGAATTGGCAGGTGACATTTTGAGAAGACCCTCGCCACCAAAGCCTAAGCCTAAGCCGAAACCGCCAACTGATAATCAACTTTTGGCTCGAATTAACGATAACTCTGGAAACCAATTGTCTGGCGACATTTTGAGAAGACCCTCACCACCAAAGCCTAAGCCGAAACCGCCGACAATTCTGTAGCAAAACATGTTTCAATCAACTAATCTTCGAAATCATCTCTACTGTTCGGGTCAAAATGCTTTATAAAAACTGGAAGATACATTTTAGGATCATCAATGTTTGGTTATGTTTTGTTTTACTATTGGTCATCGCCTCCAACCTGCCTCATGACAACATTCCCATACTGAGCTGGCTCAATTTTTCCATTTATTTCATGCTGTTCTTACAATGCTGGTATATTTATAAAAAGGACTCGAACAACAGATCCATCTTTTTGAACATTGGCGTGATGTCTATTGTGCATAGCTTAAGTATCATAAATCTTTTCATCGGTGATCACGACTTGATGGGAAATGACACCTTAGGATATTATATAGATGTGTACTTGAATTTTGTTCTCATCTTTTTGTTTGCTTTTAGCATCATCTATATTTGTATCAAGTATCTGTTCAAAGAATACAGTGTATTTTCAATTTATGGCATAACCTTATCCATCATCGTGCCAATTTTTTTGTGGCATTTTTACCCATATTTGCTGGACAAGAGCTATATATTACGTAGCGACGATTCCTTGTTGTACAAGCGTCTCCTTTATTTTGATTTCTTGCCTTTGTTTTTTATACTTTACTACGGTTTCGTCTTGTATAAACACGACTGGTCCCTTGGCGAGCACATTAACACCATTATGGTCTGTTTCTTCATTATGGTTTTGATGGATGTTACCAATATGCTCGGCTACATTTATAAGATTACCATATTCCCTTTAACGCAATACGTTCTATTGCTGATTCTGACGTTTTTCTTAATCACGTTATTCAAGAGATTAAACCATACGTATTCCGAATTTGGCCAGTTTTATGATAAGCTGGTAGTTTCTGGCAATACCATGGGGGTTCCCATCAAGCGGAAAAAAGACGCCTACGTGAGCTTAATTGACTTCGCCAAATCCTATTTTTACCAGCGGCGGAACACCCTTGGCTTCATAACATTGCTCACAGTTTTCTGCGTAAATTATTTTGACGTTTCACCGTTCCTAAAACTCAATCTGGTAGCAATTTCTCTTGGAATACTCGTGTTGTTCTTCTATTTGACAGCGCTGTACCAAAAACGCATTCAAAAAGGGAGGTTACTCAACGTTAACCGTAGTAGTTAATTTTTAATCAAAAGTGGGGTAGGTCATGAGGGCAACTGATCAATCTATTCAGAAATACAACGAAGCAAAGATAATAGGGAATAGTCCCGAAGCAAAACGCTTGAAAAGAGCAGTCAAAAAGCTGTCCAAGGTCGACAGCAACTTGCTCATCGTGGCGGACACCGGTGCGGGTAAAGAATTCATTGCGCAACAAATCCATGCCAACAGCTCGCGCAAGAATCGCCCGTTCGTCGTCTTGAATTGTTCCGCCTTAGGCCACACAATAGAGAAAAAGGATTTGTACGGTGAGGAGACTGAAGAAGCAGGCACTATTAAGCGCACCATCGGGATCCTGGACAAGGCAAATCGAGGGGTCCTGTTCCTCGACAATATCAATGACACCATCCCTGAGTATCAGTTTGAAATCTTGCAAGTGATTCGAGAAGAGAAATACAGAAGAATTGGCGGCAAAGAAAACATCGCTCTGGACATTCGCATCATCTCGGCTTGCGAGAAGGATATGACTCCCGACATCGAATCCGGGAAGTTTCGCAAAGACCTCTTTTATCTTTTGAAGACGTTGACCATCAACATCCCGTCTCTGAGGGACAGGAAACAGGATATTCCAGAGTATTTTATCTACTTCTTGAAACAGTACTGTTACCAACAAAAACGCGAAATACCTGCTGTTCCCGCTGAGTTGTTTGAATCCATCCTGGAATACGACTGGAAGGGCAACGTTCGGGAACTTAGGAATTGCGTTGAAAACCTGGTGATGATGTCGCCAGAAGGGGAACTCTCACCAGAGTTTCTGCCGTTTGAAATAAAACGACACCCTTTGGATTTCTTAGAGGTCAAGAATCTGAAAGGCGTCATCTCAGAGGTAGAAACTTATCTCATCAAGAAAGCCCTGGGAAAATTTGCTGGCAACCAGGTCAAGGCGGCACGGTTGTTAGGCATCCCTGAAGCAACCTTGAGATTTAAGATGAAGAAATATTCTATCTCCAAAGATTGACCGTTGTAATTCAGTGTTGCCCAAACCTTCACTGCCTTGCCTATGAGGGTTTGGTTAAATTCCCCCTCCTGCTTCAACCGCTTCGATCTGTTTCGGCCAAGACTCGTCTGAAGAATTGCGTTCTTCATTCACGTCTGTGTAATTTCAACATCTACACGCACGCTTCATCGTCGGATGCCGAAGTCATTCCAATCCCGAACGTAAACTCAATCTGGAAATTGGGAATTTGAAATTGGTGAGTTGAGAAAAATAACAAGGGCAGGGCTCAATGCAGCCCGAACATGTAGGATTGTTTGATGGCCATATTGCTGGCCGCAGGATTTAAAACCGAGAAATCGTTCCAGCGCAGAACGCGGGCCAGAATACAATCCAGCATTTCGTCGTCATTAATATTGGAAGAAACTATTGAAGCATCGATCACCTTGCCGTCAGGGGCCACCACAAAACGAATAACCACCTTGCCCCTCAGCACAGGATTGCGCTTCAACGATTGCTTGTAACAATCTTGAATTGCCGGGTAATGCGACATGACCACTTTTCTAACCTGACCTGGATCTCTGGTCATTCGTGTAATGGTGTCGGCATGCTGCCTGGTTCTTAGTTTTTCCAGCGCGTGGGAGGCGGAGGGCACTTCTTCATACTCTTTCGTCTTAGTTACTTTGATCTTTTTTGTGTTGCCTAACTTTTCGACCAAATCATTTACCTTAACATAATCTGGATAGACTCTCGAACCTTTGATTGCCGGCGGCTCCGATTGGAAGCCGTCACCTTGATGCAGGAATCGATAATCGGCGAGACGTGGGTCTCTCGGTACTTTCAGACTGGTCAAGAAAGCCAACCGCTTTTCCAGCTCTCCAGAAGTGCTATCGGCAAAGTCTAAGATGTTGGCAATTTCAGCATACGTGACCACGCCGCTGCCGGAAGTAATGATGCTCAGCAGCCCTACTCGTTGAACCCCTTCGATCATTTCGTCACGGGCGGCATGTCTTCTTGCCGTATTCAACTCCCTATTAGCCTTAATTCTGTCAGAAGGCTTGGTTTTGGCTGCCAGGTCGGAGGACTCTGGGATTTTCAACAGTTTGTCAATTTCCGGTTCGTAGGTGTCCATCTTGTTCAGGAATGAATCCAGAATATTGAAATTGGAGGTGTTCTTAGCTTCAGGGGGCTCAGTCCGCTTCAAGACCTCGGGAAATCTATTTCTGCCTTCCAATATGAACTTTGCAAATTGCTTACGGACTTTTTCGACGGACTTCACACTATCTTTTTTGGACAAATGTGAGGAGACATACAATGCCAAAACAAAATGCAGGAACAGAGAGCTCAACAGGATGATGGCATACCTGGAGTCAATTCCCTGATAAAACCTTTTTTTCAATTCCTTGGGGAATTTTTCCAATCTTGGTAGTTCTTCGATCACGATGGGATCGCCTGGATTCAGTTCTGCTTGTTCATTCAAGAGAGTTGGTGATTGTTTGACGACTGGCTCAGCAGATTCTAATTTCACGTGAGGCCCCAATGTTGTTGATTCAAATGGAAGTATCGATGTCGAGGGTAGAATAAACGAAGTATAATTTAATTTTAATTTCAAAAAAGTCAAGAGAAAAATGAAACATACTCATAATATTAGCAGATTTTAACAAATTTTAACAAGCTAATTGCGATTTGTTTCTAAAATAGCGCCATATCTTGCGGCTAACCCACTCATACCGCGTTTTTTATTCACGATCCTCATAGCGACCACTATTAAGACTGGGACTCTGTGTAAGCTTCACCCTTTGCCCAAATCCCAAGCCAATCTCGACGGTCCGTCAATTATGATGCGCCTCAAGCCGCATGCGCGCAATACCTTCGTACGGATCCAGGGGCTGGCCATTCAAGAACTCCTGACATTTTGAAATATCGAAGGACAAGTCCCTGGGCCGGGTCGCATCATGATGCGAGGCATCCATGAGCGTCTTTTTCAACTTTTTTTCTGAATAACCATAGCACTCGCACAGGATCTTTCCGAATTCGTACCTGTTCAAGCACAGGGGGCCGCCAAGATGGAAGAGACCGGTACAGTTTAAAGCCGCCAATTCCAACAGGGCCCTCGCGAGATCTTCCGCATAGATCGGAGATCGAAATTGATCGATGTAAACAGGTACCTCATCGCTGCCTTTGAGATTCATCAAGAGCCACTCCGAAAAGGAGCTTCCACCACATCGCGGCGAGCCATAGATCAATGCGGCCCTTGCGATCACATAATCCGGGCAGATGCTGGACACGGCCTGCTCCGCCCGCAATTTGGTCTCCCCATAATAATTGATCGGATTTGGCACATCTTCCTCACAGTAATGACCTTTCTCACCATCAAAAACATTATCGGTAGATACAAAAATTAATCGACTTTTCATCTCATGGCATTTTTCCGCAATCTTGCAAGTACTGGAATAATTGACCGACTCCGCCAGACTCTTTTGCCTTTCGCAGTCATCAATATTGGCCATGGCAGCCGTGTGAATAACGACCGCGGGTCCAATGGCATCCATCACAGAATAAAGCGCCTTGCTGTCCGTTAAATCAATCTTCAGCCACTGCACGCCTGGCATCCTAACTGGATTCCGGAAAAAAGTTGCATAAACCCTATAATCTTTTTGTGCTGACGAAACCAAATAGCCACCTAAAAAACCACTGCCTCCAGTAATTAAAATCGGTTGCTTCATGATTTGTTTTAATCCAGGCAGGAAACATTAGTTGAAGTCGATCTCATCGGTTTGGCCATCCGGGTGTCCCACAATCACCTTGTCGGTCAAACCGATAAACAAGCCGGCCTCAACCACGCCGGGCAGGTTGTTAATGGTCTGAACCAACCCTGCGGGGCTCTCGATGCGCTTGAAACTGCAGTCTAAAATATAGTTCTGGTTGTCAGTAATAAATACCCTGTCCTGATCTTTTCTTAAACGGGCCTCACACCCGAGTGCTTGCAATTTCTTCTGTACGAATTTCCAGCCAAAGGGCAACACTTCAACCGGCAACGGGCATCGACCCAGGTATTGAACCAGTTTGGTTTCATCGACGATAATGATTTCCTGATTGCTGGCAGCGGCAACGATCTTCTCCCTGGTCAACGCGCCCCCGCCACCTTTGATTAAATTGCCGCGCCGGTCGACTTCATCGGCACCATCGATGGTCAGATCCACGTGCTCAAACTCACTCAAGAGGGGGATGTTCAGTTCTTTAGCCAGCCTCTCGCTTTCCAATGAAGTGGGCACACCTTGAATGTTGAAACCGTCCCGGACTTTTTGCCCCAAGATTTGAATGGCAAAACGAGTGGTGCTTCCGGTGCCCAATCCCACAGTCATGTGCTCGCGAATGTGGGCCACCGCCTTCTCGGCCGCGGCTTTTTTTGAACGGTTCATGCTCAAACTCTCAGCGCTATCAATTTTCATACTATTTCCTCGACACGGATTGAAGTACGGTCAAAACGCAATTTTAAAAATTTCAACTGTAAAAGTCAAATGAAATAATGGACAAATCTTTGACGGGACAGGGAAATACGACCAAGTGGCCGATCTCTTGGCAAGGTAAAAATATTTGACATTTGATTTTATTTTTATATATTTACTAACTAATATTTTTCTTGACATAACCTTCCTGAATAACACAGGAGATACTTCATAGATGAATACAGTAACTGACAAAGAGATCCTGACATCTCTGAGCAAAGTTCAAGAACCAGAGTCGGGCAAAGATTTGGTCGCTTTGAACATGGTCAAAGATGTTAAAATCGAGGATTCTGCGGTTTCTATTACGCTGGAATTCAAAAGTCCTTCGTATCCTTTTCAAGAAAAGTTGGTGGACCAGGCCAAAACTGCCCTGTTGCTGCTATCCGGCGTGGACCGTGTGACGGTCAAGACCCGTGCAAGCAATCCGCTCAAGGTCCTCTCTTCGCAACCTGCTCAGCCACGGCCTGCCCAACGACCCGGGCCTCAAACTCCCATGCAGCCCCAGCGGGCCAATCTAATCCCCTCCGCACAATATACCATAGCGGTGGCCAGCGGCAAGGGTGGCGTCGGCAAGACGACGGTTGCAGTTAATTTGGCGATTTCGTTGGCCCGCACCGGGGCAACGGTGGGCTTGCTCGACGCGGACATTTATGGCCCCAACATTCCAATCATGATGGGCGCAGAAGGTAAACTGGGCACGCGCAACAACAAGATTGCACCCATGGAGCGTTACGGGGTGCACATGGTTTCGGTTGGCTTCATTGCCGAGGGCGACACCGCCATTATCTGGCGCGGCCCCCTGGTTGGCAGAATGATTCAACAATTCCTGCAAGATGTGGACTGGGGCCAGTTGGACTATCTGGTCATCGATTTGCCGCCTGGAACCGGCGACGCCCAACTGACTCTGACCCAGGCCGTACCGTTGACCGGAGCTGTGGTGGTAACTACACCACAAGACGTAGCGCTGGCCGATGCGAAGAAAGGAGTCAACATGTTTCGCAAAGTAGAGGTGCCGGTGCTGGGTATAGTGGAAAACATGAGTTATTTTGTGTGCCCTCACTGCCAGGAAAGAACGGAAATATTCGATCACGGCGGCGGCAAAAGGGCCAGTGAAAAATTCAACGTGCCCTTTCTTGGCGAGATCCCCCTGGAGACCAACGTGCGCATTGGCGGGGATAAGGGTACCCCAATCGTTGTCGCAGAGCCGGATTCCCCGGTCTCTAAGGCATTTGAGAAGTTAGCCGCCGACATCATGGCTCAAGTGAGCACCAAGAAAACGCGCGACCAGGGGCTTTTAAAACGTGTTTTCAAAATCAGTTGAACGTCACACGTAGCTGGAGGACGGCCCGAATTACATCATGCCTTGCTTAATCTAGATGGATTCTATTGGCATCTTTGACCCTGGATCATTGGAGGAAGGTAAACTATGGCTGGTGATGATTTGACAGTACGTTTCTGGGGCGTGCGGGGCAGTTACCCCGTGCCAGGACAGAACACTTTGCGTTTTGGTGGCAACACCTCATGTGTGGAGATTCGAGCTAAGAACCACTTGATCATTTTGGACGCCGGTACCGGAATCATCAATCTTGGCAAGAAATTGTTGCAAGAAAAGTCTGCGAATACCGCCAACCACAAGAGCTTGGCGGCAGTGGCCACGCTCCTCATCACGCACACACACCACGATCACATCCAAGGATTGCCCTATTTTTTGCCAGCCTACGAAATGGATTATGTGCTCTACGTTTACGGCCCGAAAACCTACTCCGACGATCTGGCAAAGGTTTTATCCAGAAGCATGGACCCTTACTACAGTCCCATCAGATTAGAGGAGTTGAGTTCACAAAAAATCATAAAGAATTTGAGCGATCAGGACTTGCTGGTTTTGGGAGCCAAATCCCCTGCCCCTGAGCTGTGCACCCCAAACGGAGTACACATCAACCCTCAGAAAGATGTCATTATACACATCTTGCGAAGCTACGCCCATCCCAAAGATGGTGTTTTTGTCTTCAAGATTGAAGCGAACAGCAAAAGCATTGTCTACGCAACAGATACCGAGGGGTACGCTGGCGGCGACTCCCGCCTGATAGAATTCTCCAAGGGAACCGATCTGTTGATCCATGACGCCCAATACGATCCCCAGGAGTACATGGATGTTTCTTTTCCCAAACAAGGCTTTGGGCACAGCACCTACGAAATGGCGGCCAAAGTCGCCAGGGAAGCAGATGCCAAGAGGCTCATTCTTTTTCACCACGATCCTTCCCACTCGGATGCAAAGATTTCCGAAATGGAGAAACAAGCGCAGGCAATCTTCCCAAATACCCAGGCCGGCGCCGAGGGCTTGGAGTTTAAGATTTGAGCATTGTGATTAAGCCAACAAAAAACTCTGCCACAGCCCATGAGTCGCAGGCGCTGCCGGTTTCTAATTCAAAAGTAGAAATGCTGGAGATCGTGTTGCCCAACGATGCCAACACCCTGGGCAATATTCTGGGCGGCAAGGTCATGCATCTAATCGACATAGCCTGCGCCGTCGCGGCCCACCGACATTGCCGACGGCCGGTGGTTACTGCCTCAATGGACCACCTGGATTTCAAACATCCCATCAAAGTGGGCGAACTCGTTATCGTCAAAGCTTCGGTGAACCGAGTTTTTAAATCTTCCATGGAATGCGGCGCTAAAGTCCTGTCAGAGAATCTGCAGACCGGAGAACTCAAACACACCAGCTCCGCCTATCTGACATTCGTGGCCCTGGACGAAAACAACCGTCCCATGTCGGTGGCGCCCATTCTACCTGAAACTGAAGAAGAAAAACGCCGGTGGCGCGAAGCGGAAATCCGCCGCGCGCTCAGATTAAAAGAGAAAACAGCCCTGAGCCGGTAATGGTCCGGGGATTTTCTGATAAGCCTCCGTCAATCTCCTGGAATGGCAGCTACCTTACCAAGGCATTTTCTCCTACCCGATAGGATTCAATCACCAACGTTTGATGCGGTACGGTTGTCCAGTTGAATCAGTAGCCAGGTCCTTTGCACCCGCAAGCGAGAAGTCAGATGGGTGGTGAT
This sequence comes from bacterium, assembly GCA_046757525.1. Lineage (GTDB taxonomy): Bacteria > Zhuqueibacterota > Zhuqueibacteria > Oceanimicrobiales > Oceanimicrobiaceae > JBHHYI01. The sequence continues at coordinate 23,042 of JBHHYI010000035.1, forward strand.
TGGCTGCGATTCGATGAGAACCACAGGCCTCTCGGCGGCCCGAATGACGTTGTCCGCGTAACCCGGCTCACGGCACTGAAACGGCCTTAAATCAGTACAAAATGTAAATTTATATCTTGAACTTTTGAATTCTTTTGCCTATATTTAATGTTTGATTCGCCCATTGCTTTTGCTTCAGAAGGGGAAGCTTTGAAGACGAAGTTGGTGACCGTTGCGCGCAAGGACGAACTCAGGCCTGGGGAAAGCAAAGTCGTCGCAGCAAAGAATAGAACCATTGCTCTTTACAACGTCGAAGGCACCTTTTATGCCACCGACAATATCTGCCCGCACAAGGGCGGCCCCCTCGGAGAGGGCGAGTTGCAGGGAGCAAGCATTACCTGCCCCTGGCACGGTTGGCAATTCGATGTGGTGTGTGGTGCAAATAGCGTTGATTCCAAGATGAAACTGGTCACCTACGAAGTGCACCTCGACGGAGACCACGTTCAAATCAAGATTTGAATGATGACCTTAACCCAATCGATAAAACAAAAAGCCCTGGATTTGGGATTCGACCTGGTTGGCGTCGCCCGCCTGGAAACCGTTCCCGAATTATCCTTTTACGTCCAATGGCTGCAAGCTGGTTACGCAGGGAAAATGACGTATTTAGAAAAAGACCTGCACAGACGTACGGATGTGACAGAGGTCGTCCCTGAGGCACGGTCGGTGATTGTTTGTGCCACGAATTACAACACCAACCACCCGCTGTCTGTCGAGCAAGGGGATTCGACCAGAGGCTGGATTTCACGCTACGCCTGGGGCGACGACTACCACGACATTTTGAAGAAGAAACTCCTGGAGTTGCTTGAATTCATCCAGTTTGTTAGCCACGAGGAGGTCGTTGGGCGGGTTTACGTGGACACGGGTCCGGTGGTGGAGCGTGTGTACGCAAAATACGCCGGCATCGGCTGGTTTGGCAAAAACACCTGCATCATCAATCAACAAAAGGGCTCGTGGTTGTTTCTGGGTGAAATCATCACCAATCTCGAGTTGGAATATGACCAGCCCGCACCCGACCGCTGTGGCACGTGCAATCGCTGCATGGAAGCTTGTCCCACAGATGCCATCTTAGAACCGTATGTTTTGGATGCCCGCCTGTGCATTTCTTATTTGACCATTGAACTGAAAGAAGAAATACCGTTAGAGCTTAGAGAACCCATGGGCAATCACGTCTTCGGCTGTGACATCTGCCAGGACGTGTGTCCCTGGAACCGCAACGCACCGACGACCAACTCGCCTGCTTTCCAGCCTCGGCAGGGCCTGTTCAATCCAGAACTGGATGCGTTGGCCCAACTTGACGCCGAAGCTTTCAGCGCCAAATTTCGGAAGAGTCCCGTCAAAAGAAGCAAGCGGAATGGACTTTTGCGGAATTGTGCTGTGGCCATCGGCAATTCAGGAGAAGTCAAATTTGCACCCCTGCTGGAAAGCATGGTAGAACACGAAGACCCGTTGACCGCTGAGCACGCGGAATGGGCCTTAGACAAGCTTGGCAAAAAGGAAGAAGCCCATGAATTTGCCTAAAGTAAAAACAGACGTAGTCCCCATCTTTCCCCTGCCAAGCGTCGTCTTTTTTCCCAAGACCTTCTTGCCCCTGCACATCTTCGAATCGCGCTACCGACAAATGGTGGAAGACGCGGTTAACGGCTCAAATCGAATCGCTATGGCGTTGTTAAAGGATGGCTGGGAAAACGATTATTTCGGCAACCCAGAAGTTCACAGCGTCGGCTGCGTGGGGGAAATCCAACTCTCGGAAAAACTGGCCGATGGAAAATACAACATTATGTTATATGGACTCAGCCGCGTCAAAATCGTACGATTTGTTCAGGACAACCCCTACCGCATTGCCGAGGTAAAATATCTCGAGGACTTCAAGTTTGATCACAGCGTCTTTGACGAAAGTCTGGAGTCTGTTCGCTTTGTCGATTTGGTTCGGACCTACCTCAACGAGGTCGGTATTAAGGATTTGGACGATTTGCTCAAACTGAATTCGCAATCCCTGGAGGCGATCGTCAACCAGTGTGCCGCATTTCTGGACCTGGACACCCTGGAAAAACAAGACCTCCTGAGCTTAGACTCCGTAGAAACTCGTTACGACAGACTTAGACAGATCATTGAAGATAAATTGAAAGTACTGAAAATAGCCAAGAACGTAAAATACGTACCCGAAGACCCTCGTTGGAATTGAGCCATGAATGTTGAATTTGTATGCAGCAACTGCAAGAAGGACATCACAGTGCCTTATGCAAAACCCGAAGAGACGATTCACTGTCCCCACTGCGACCATGAAGTGCCTCTCCAATGGTCAAAGAGCATGCAGCAAGGCCACAAGGTCGACCGTTGTGCTGTTTGCGGCAAGATTCGATTTTACGTGCAAAAGGATTTCAATCCACGCCTGGGCATCTTGATCTTCGCCATCGGAGTCATCTTCAGTTATCACACTTACGGCTTAACCCTGGCGATCGCCACGCTCATCGATTTTATTCTCTACAAAGTGCTCAAGACCGTGACGATCTGCTACAATTGCCGAGCTATTTATCGGGGTTTTGAAGAAGACCCCACCCACCGCGGTTTCGATCACAATTTGGCCATGACTTTGCTTGAAAAAAAGGAACCTGAAACAAAAGAAGCGCCCAGAATAGCGTAGGTAAATTCTAACGTCACAAATAACAAAGACAAACGACAAGTTAAGAAAATCATTTTTGAATATATTTAATGAAGATCAAACTCAAGTACTTCGCGCAACTACGCGATTTGCTGCATTCGGAGGAGAATGAATTGGAGCTAAGCTCCTCGATTACAGTTTTGGAACTCATGCCCGTTTTGGCAGACAGGTTTCCTCAAATCCGCGAACATTTGAAGGTGATCAGCATAGCGGTGAACAACGAGTACGCGACCAAAGACACGCTGCTGCAAGAGGGCGATGAAGTTGCACTCATTCCCCCCATTAGCGGAGGCTGACATGGTAGAACTAACGGAGGGAAAAATCAGCATCGAGCAGGTTTTGGCACAAGTCGAAGACCACAGCGCCGGTGCAGTGGTCCTGTTTCTGGGCCGGGTGCGCGACCATGCAGAAGGGCGCCAGGTCAATGCAATGGATTACGAAGCCTACCCGCAAATGGCTCTCAGGAAAATGCAGGAAATCGAAACTGCCGTGAAAAAACGTTGGCCGGTCGAAAAAATGGTACTGCTACACCGCACTGGACATTTGAAATTGGGCGAGGTAAGCGTGGCCATTGCGGTAGCCAGCCCGCACCGAAAAGACGCGTTCGAAGCCGGCCGTTTTGCCATTGACACGCTCAAGGAAACCGTTCCGATCTGGAAAAAAGAATACACGGTTGACAGTGCCCAATGGGCAACTGGCAAGCCCCCCAAGCCGTTGGAATCACTCAAACCAAAGGAGAAAAGAGAAGCCCCATGATGGTACAATTCAGTATCATGCCGATTAGCGATAGCCCCCATTTGAGCGAGGCCATTGCCAGGGCCGTAAAGATAATCGATGAAAGCGACCTGGACTACCGATTGACCCCCATGGGTACCCTCATAAGAGGCGAGTGGAAAGAGGTGATGGCCGTGATCAAGAAGTGTCATGAAGCCGTAAAGGAGGATTACGACCGAGTCGTATCCCAGATCAAAATCGACGACAAGAAAAACGGCGAGGTGTCTTTCGAGGACAAAGTAAAATCCATCGAAGACAAAGTCAAAGTCAAGCTCAAGAAATGAACCGATGACCAGATTCCGACAGCACTACTTTGTCTGTGTCAATGCGCGGCCGCCCTTTGCAAAGCCCTCCTGTGGTCCAAGCAATGCCAACCAACTACTCCTGTTGCTGCAAGAAGCCGTCGAGGCAAAGGGTCTCGCCGATGAAATAAAAGTGACCGGCTGTTCCTGCTTGGGACCTTGCGAAAGCGGTCCGGTCATGGTCGTTTACCCGAAAGGGATTTGGTATGCGAAAGTAACTGCCGAGGATTTAGACGAGATCATTGAAAGCCACATGGTTGCAGGAAAACCAGTAGAGAGACTCATCTACAAATGGCCTGAAAATGGTTCAGAATGGTAAGGAGGATTCATGTCAACGAAAAATGGGAAATCTGTGCTGATGGTGATAGCTCACAACAACTTTAGAGATGAAGAATACAACGAGGCGCGCCAAAAACTGGAGAGCAGCGGTGCCAAAATTACGGTGGCGTCCACAGTAATCCGGGGTGCGTCCGGATTCCAGGGCATGCGACTCGATCCAGACGTGCTGATCGACGATGTGGCCACGGACGACTTCGACGCCGTCATTTTTGTCGGCGGAACCGGTGCCAGCCAATATTGGCATGACGTCAGTGCGCACACCATCGCCAAATCTGCTCACGACCGGGGTAAGTTAGTGGCCGCCAGCTCCCATGCGGTGGTAACACTGGCCGTTGCCGGCCTCTTGAAAGGCAAAAAGGTCACTGGACACGTTTCGATTTTTGAGAAACTCGCCGTTCACGGCGCCAAATTCAATAGCAGCAAAGTCGAAAAGGACGGCAACATCATTACCGCCTCGGGGGCAAACGCTGCGAAGGAGTTTGCCGAGGCGATTGCAAACGCGCTCAATTGAGCTTTGATGACTGTGCAGGAAACAGGCTATAATTCTTACGGACGCTTCTTAAAAGAGAAATTTGGCACAAGGGTGCACAAGGTGCCCGTTAACGCTGGCTTCACCTGTCCCAATCGGGATGGCACGGTCGCCTATGGTGGCTGTACTTACTGCAGCATCGACAGCTTTACCCCGAAGGCTGCCAGCGCAAGAATCCCCATTAAACAGCAGGTTCAAACAGGCATTGAATTCTTGAAAAAACGAAACGGCGCCCAGGCCTTCATTGTCTATTTTCAACCCTACTCTAATACCTATGCCTCGCTCGAGCACTTGCAGAGGCTGTACGAGCAAGCCTTAGATCATCCCGAAGTGGTGGGCATCTCTGTGGGCACCCGCCCGGATTGCATCGATGAGGCCAAGCTGAACTACTTTGAACAGCTCAGCCAGAACTATTTTGTAACCATCGAATACGGCATTGAATCCGTTTATGATGAGACCCTGGCGCTAATCAACCGGGGCCACGATTATGCTTGCACGGCACGTGCGATAGAGGCAACCGCACGGCGAGGGCTGAACGTTTGTGGCCACGTAATCCTGGGCTTTCCCAACGAAACCGAGCAGCAAATGCTCGACATGGCTAGCGCAGTCTCCAACTTGCCTCTGAGTTTTCTCAAAATACACAACTTGTACGTAGCGCGGTACACCAAGATGGCCAGAGAATACCTGGAAAATCCTTTCCCCATCTTGACCTTTGCAGAATGGGTGAATCTGGTCTGTTGTTTTCTGGAAAGACTGTCCCCCAATATCATCATTGAGCGTCTGTATGGAAATGCCCCCCGGGACTTGCTCATTGCGCCGCAGTGGTGCCGAGAAGGTTCCAGAGTTATTAATGCGATTCAGCAAGAGTTAAAAAGAAGAAAGGCCTACCAGGGTCGCTTATTTGAAGAAACCAAAAGGGTCTTTTGAAGTGGAAGAGGAGAAGAAAAAGACAGCCAAGAAACACATGCTTTTATTGACCATCGGGGTTATCGGAATTCTAATCTTGCTTTCATTGCTCTCATTGATTTCGAACGGCAAGTGAGTTGAAGGTTGCAACCGAATGCGAAAACGCCGGGCCAAGCCTCCGACGGCAAGCCACGGGTCGCACGGCCAGACATCCCTCTGATTTGCGCCCAGGACGAGCGAAAATCTGTCTCCCTTCATAGGGAGAATGGCCTATTGCAAAAAGACGCGGTGCTAATTTTTGTGCGCCGACTCAAGGAGCGTTTCATGGAAGCAAGGTGCGAGTCATCCCGAGTAGGTCACTATTTCTCAAGTGACCGTATCGAGGGGTGACGGCCATCGCCCTTCGATACGTCCCGACCAAAAAACGGTCGGGACTACTCAGGACGACTGCCAGGGTTGTCTCTGACGACAACCGTCATTCCGAATCCGGCGGCTGCCGGATGAGGAATCTGA
>JBHHYI010000036.1:0-28933 GCA_046757525.1 bacterium
TCCCGCAAAGCACCGGTCAGGGCTGAAAACAGCGGACGGGAAAATCTGGGGTTTTATTCATACGCCAGAAACCGATGATCTTTTGCACAATCCAGACTATTTGAAGAAAGATGCCAGGGTGTACGGCACCTTATTTACCAATTCTCAATTTATTTACGTGAGAAAGTTTGACCTATTGTGATTTTATTGGGAGGAGCCATTGGCTGGCCGTTTGTTCATCCAGGTAGCAGGGAGCCAGTCCACCATGTAGGCTCGATAAACCAACTGAGGCATCTTTCGATTGCTTTTGAACCCTCGTTCCAGTCATGTTCGAGGGTTTTCCATTTTAGTGCAGGCAAGGATCGAGGGAATGCGGAAGTGTTTAAGATTGTTTCATGGTTAAAAAATTAGAGGATTCATAAGCATTCCAAAGCAATGCTCAAAAAATTCGTCTGGGTTGCTCTCTTTTTTCTAACCTTTTTTTCTAATATTTCTCATGTGTTCGGGGGCGCATGGACCCTTAAACGGGGCCAACTGTGGGTCAAGACCGCCGTGTTTTATCAAAAGACGGACAAACGCTACTATTCAAGAAACCAGCCGTCGCTGGGCCCATGAATGGGAGCGCCTGGAAACCACCGTGTCCTACACTGCTTCTTGGTTCGCCTGGGCTGTCTTTTTTCCAGGCGAAGGAATTCTTGAAAATTAGACCCTCTCGAACAACGCATGCCCACTTACGAAACCCCGGAAATGGAAATCTTCGGGGTTTTTTGTTGAAAAAAAGAATTTGACAAACATCAAAATATTCAATATCTTTATGCCGCTTAAGATTTATAAAAATAAGCTTCTATCCAGACCTTAACTGAACTTTATGGGGCAGAACATTACCTTAATTTTCAACCCTATTGCAGGTGCGAAAAAACGTAAAGGCAAGATAATTGATTACTTAGAGAGAACGTTCGTGAAACACGGTCACCGAACCGCGCTATGTGAAACCAGTAAACGCGGAGAAGCCACGGAGTTCGCTAAGCAAGCGCTTTGCAATCACGCGGACGTCGTGGTGGCCATTGGGGGAGATGGAACGATCAACGAGATCGGCTCTGCGCTGGTGCATACTGGAGTGCCTCTGGGCATTGTTCCCGCAGGTTCGGGAAATGGCCTGGCCAGGAGTCTGAACATCCCGCAAAATGTGGAACAAGCTTCTGAGGTCATACTGCGTGGGCTTACCTGCCGTATTGATGTCGGCAAGGCGAACAACAACTATTTCTTCCTGTTGGCCGGGTTGGGTTTCGACGCAGTGGTTGGCAAAAAGTTCGATGAGCATTCGAAGCGAGGCCCCATCCCATATTTCTATCTTGGCGCAAAAGAATATTTCGGTTACAAACCGGAATGGATGGAGGTTTCTTTTAATCAGGTTTCGCGAAAAATCCAGCCTTTTGTGATGGCCGTGGCTAATGGAGGGCAATATGGCAATGGTGCAATCATAGCGCCGGAGGCCAAATTAAATGACGGTCTTTTGGACGTGTGCATCGTCACCCGACTGTCTTTTTTGCAGTTGTTCTCGGCCATTCCCAAACTGTTCCAGGGCAAGCTCAAGAGTTATCGCGATGTAGAGTTTCATACAACGCGAAAGATCAGGATCGTGAGAGAAGCCCCGGGTCTGGTGAACATCGATGGCGAACCCATTTTTGAGGAGGCCACTGTGGAGATTTCTCTGTTGCCGAAAAGTCTGAACGTCATTGTACCGCGAAACAGTCCGGGCCTCAACAGATGAATTCGGTGATCGTGTTTATGAAATACCCGGCGTCCGGCAAAGTGAAGACGCGTCTTGGGGCGGAAATTGGGGATGCGGGTGCTGCAAAAGTCTATCAGTTGTTTATTGAACTCACGTTGAACACCGTGCAAAAAGCCGGATGCCACAGAGCTTACGTCGCCTACGAACCAGAAGAGCGCTATGAGGATTTTCGAAAACTTGTCGGACCCGGGTTCGAGTTATTCCCACAACAGGGCGGCGATTTAGGCGAGCGAATGTGGAACGCCATTGCTCATGTTTCGAGAATGGGCTCCCCCAAAATAATCGTTTACGGAAGCGACAGTCCGACCTTGCCAGCCCAATTCATCGAGGAGGCCATAGATGGGTTGGAGACCTGTGATTTGGTTCTGGGTCCGGCCAACGATGGCGGCTACTACTTGGTCGGAGTTAAGAAAGCCGTGAAAGAAATCTTCGAAGGAATTCCGTGGAGCTCAAGCTCGGTTCTCCAGTCTACGCTCGAGCGTGCCAGAGATGCCAGTTTGTCCGTCCATCTGCTGCCTGAATGGTATGATGTAGATCAACTGGATGCGTTAAAACAGGCAGCCAGGGATGACGCAACCGGTTTGCTCAGAAATTTCCTCGAAGAAAACAACCTGTCTTAGCTCTTATGCAGATGATATTGGCTGCCCATCAACCCAATTATCTCCCGCTGATAAGCTTTTTCCACAAAATGTCGCAAGCAGATATTTTCGTTTTGGCGGACGATTATGCCTATTCCAAGCACAGTTTTGTCAATCGCACCCGCATCAAGACCGCTGATGGGCCGCGCTGGCTGACCGTACCTGTGCTCACCAAAGGACGGTCCCCACAGTTGATTTCTCAGGTGGAAATCAACCCATCTGAAGCCTGGGCGCGCAAGCACCTGAGAACGTTGCATGTCAATTACAAATATGCTGCCTTCTTTGAAAAATATTTTGATTTTTTCGAAACGCTGCTGGCAAGACCCTGGAAAAAACTGCTGGATCTAAATTTGGAAATCATAGACTACTTGACCAGCGCTCTGGATCTCAAAACGAGAGTTCTTCTGAGCTCAGAGATGAAGTTGGCTGGTCATGGAGTCGAACGTCTGTGCAACATGTTGAGAACTCTTGGATGTGAGGTCTACCTGGCTTCCGCGGAAGCCAACAGCTATTTAAACAGAGATGAATTTAGTGACAGCGGATTCACACTGCGGTTCTTAGAGTCGAAGCTGGTCCCTTACCACCAGCAGTTTGGCTCGTTCACACCAGATCTGTCAGTTGTGGATTTATTGTTTAACGAAGGTCGCAACATTCTTGTCGAACTCTGATGAAGGTCATCGTCATAATCCCTGCGTTTAACGAAGAAGAGTCCATTGAGCTTGTGCTAAAAGATATCCCCAGGGAATTGGCATCTGAAATTATCGTGGTGGACAACAATTCTTCAGACCACACCTCGGTGCGAGCTAAGCGGGGTGGTGCGACGGTGCTAAGCGAACCCAAACGCGGTTACGGCAGGGCTTGTTTGAAGGCCATTGATTATGCCGCCAGGCTGAATCCGGGTGTGGTTGTGTTTTTGGACGCTGATTACAGCGACTACCCGGATGAAATGTGCAAACTGTTGAAGAAGATTGAAGAGGGCTTCGATTTGGTCATCGGTTCCCGTCTTAGAGGGAACGCTGAGCCAGGGGCTTTGCTGCCTCAGGCCAGATTTGGCAACCAATTGTCTGTATTCTTGATTAAGCACCTTTTTGGTTACCAATACACAGACCTGGGGCCGTTCCGTGCGATTAGGTGGAATGAGCTGTTGAAATTAAACATGTCGGACAAGAATTTCGGGTGGACCGTTGAGATGCAAATCAAAGCTGCTAAAATGAAAATGAACGTAACTGAAGTGCCAGTCAGTTATCGAAAAAGGATTGGGGTTTCAAAAGTGTCAGGCACGTTGAGTGGAACGATTAAGGCTGGCAGCAAGATATTGTATACGATCTTCAAGCATGCCATTGTTAACTGAACCAAGCCTTACGCACGGGGTGCAAGAGATGACACCAATGACGCGGATATTCCCGGGATAGATCAAGCAGTCTGGAATTACGAATCTGATCTGGCCGTGCAAGGCCTGGCGGTGGTTAATGGGCCTATTGTAAGAAGTCGGAGTTTTTCTCCTGGGCCATACTTTGGCTGCTGCTTTCGGAGGATTCCGAATCATGGCAGAAGACACAGTTTCTCCCAGAAGCCTTAGCCTGGTACAAGGCGTCGTCGGCATAGCATATCAGGTCTTGCGGGTTTTGGGAATCTTCTGGGAATACGGCGAAGCCTAAAGAGATCGTCAATGATTTGTTCGGTTGAGCTGCTTCATTCTCGAAAGTAGCTTTTTCAATTTTCTTGCGCAGTTTTTGCGCCACCTTGCGGGCTTGAGTTTTGGAAATCTCGGGCAGCAGAATGACGAATTCCTCGCCTCCGTAGCGCGCGAGGATATCAGCTTTACGCAAATTGCTTTCCAGGGTCACAGCAACCTTTTTTAACACCTGGTCCCCCATAATATGTCCGTTGAGATCGTTGTAATTCTTGAAATGATCGATGTCTAACATGAGGACGGCCAGGGAATGATTGTAGCGTTTAGATCTTTGCAACTCTCTTTCAAATCTTTGATTAAAATAGCGCCGATTGAAAATGCCGGTCAATTCATCCGTAATGGAAAGTTCCTTGGTATGTTCGTAAAGAACGGCTTTGTCGATCGCAAAAGATAGTTGTTCGGAAGTTTTTCTAAAAAGCTCGATGTCTTGAGCAGAAAAGGAGCTCTTGCCTTTGCGATAGAGATTGAGCAGACCCAGGATGATGCCATTTTCATTGATCAGCGGTAAGCACAAAAAAGCTGCTGCGTCGGGCGTCAGCGTGCTGTTGGGAGTTGGATTGAGCTTGATCGCGTTGGTATTTTCCACGTACACGTTGCTCTTCTGGGAGCAGGCCTGGGCGAACACGTCGCTGCTTTGGGCGCACTTTGCGGCATCGGTCCACGCAATCCCAAGGTCATGATAATTCCTGCCCGCTTGTAGTTTGAAGTTTTCTCTAAAAAGCATCAGCTCATAGTGGTCGATTTCAAATGAGCTTGTCAAAGTCTTCTTTACAAATCGCAAAACTTCCTCGAAGTCCAGCGTGGCACTCAAGGTTGCAGTAATTGCGTACAAGGCATCAGCTTCTGCCAGTTGCTGTCGTAGCTTCTCGTTGGCTTGTTCAATTTCTGTGAATTTTTCTTTCAGAACATCTAACTGCTCTCGCAAGCTTTTGATGTCGTCGTTCATTTAATCAAACACCGTGGGTCTCGTTACGTTTCTTGAGGAGGCATCTAAACAACAAGTACTTGCTAAGCCAGATTTCTTCCCGGTGGTTGCCAGGTCGAAATGACATGTTCGGAGTTTTCGGTCAGGCACTACTTAGTTTTGGTATTGAGCGTTTTGCAGTCTGAATATGTAACTAAACAGAGATTCATAATTCTTCTTCAAGGTTTCCTGGCTGTGCGGGCGGAATCGGATGTTAAAAAAAGTCGACTTGTCTTTGCTGTCGAAACAGACTTTCAACGGTGCCTCACTGAGCTGAAACAGTAAAACACAGATGAGATCGAAATCCAAGTTCAAATCTATGGCTATGTCGTAGTGAGAACTTCCAAAATGCTCTTGAATGGCGCCTTTGGGTAGGCCAAAGAAAGTGAGGTCTTCTGGAGAATAGGGCAAAATATCGACTCTTAGCTTTTTGTCGATCAGGTTGATCATTTCGAGTTTAGTGAGAAGCGTGATTTTCGCCTCCGGGATATGGCTCCGGAAATTTTCCAAAGATTTTAGCGCCAAGCCGAAATGTTCAATCTTGTTTGGCATGGCAATGATAATCTCCTGGGCCGCTGCGAGATGGTCAGAAATGCTGATGGTTGGATGCTCCACCCAATAGCTGTATTTGACTCTCAAAGCCGAGCCAACGAATTTCGCGAAAATTTTTCTTAACATTAATTACTTATCGCCGTTCTTTTTAGCGTGCTTGTCAGACATTCTAATATAAAGAAAATACAGTGTAGGAGTCAACAAGAATTTTGGCTGGAGTCACTTCCTCCACTCGAATTGAACGCCATATCTTCGATCCAGGGGACCGGCGATTTGATCCGGCCCGCTGCCAATGGTGGATTGGTCTTCTCTAAAGGTTTCTGAGTATTTAAGAGCAAAGGTCGCTGTTTTCAAAACCTTGTACTTGAGCAGGAGGTACCATCTGGTGCCACGACCGAACAAAGCTCGGTTGGTGACCATTCCAGGTAAGTCGGATTCATATTCAAACAGCCTTGAATCAAATGAGTCCGTGTCGAAAAAAATCACGCGCGCAGAGATTCTTAAGTTCCTTTTGGGTTGCCAACGTACTTCCTGAAAAAACAAGTTGCCGGTTGCTTTGGTGTCACGTTTCTTGCCGACATAATGGTGCAGGCGAAATCGAACATATTCGATCCTGCTGCTTAAACGGACCCGCGACGAGAGGGCGTGATCTAATTGCAGCCGCCATTGACGCCGTTGTCGCTGAACCAGTTCCTCTCTTGTGCGGTTGAGTTGATCTTTTGCGGCTTGCGTGTCTTGTCCGTTTTTCAGGCGATACCGGATCGTCAGCGTTGTGCGACGGTCCAAATGGTGTTCCAATTGACTGAACAAATCGTTCCCCTCGGTGGGCACCGGCTTGAAGAACGTGCGCCAGGGATTGGAAAAAATGTCGTAATAGACGACGAGCTTCGTGCGGGAAGAGAGTTTGTACTCTATGCCGGTGTAAAAGCCCCGTTCATTTTGCGTGGTGCCGTTCCTCTCAGCAAAGCCAAAACTGTGGAAGTTCTGGTAGTCTTTTTGGTATTCTCGGAACAGGAGACCAAGGCGAATCGTTGGGAAACTGGCCAGCGTGCCCAGAATCAGGGCGTGTCCGCCGTTCGAGGAGCGTGCAGCTTCTCCAAACAGGTCGAAATTGCTCTTAGCCCAGCCCCAGTCAAATCCTACCACCGAGTTGTTTTTGCCACGGAATTTGAAATGGTTTCTGGTTAGATCGGGCTCCTCAATCTCCTTGTCAAAGTTGGCATGGTAGTAAGTGGTGGCCAGAGAGAGGCCGGTGGAAACTTCCCATTCGATTCTTCCCCCTGACAACGTTTCTGTCAAGCGATCCCTTTTGTTTTTTTCCGATCCGTTGCGGTGCAAGCCAGAGGTAAATAATCCGGAGACCGCATTGTCTGAAATCGGTGTGGCATCCAATTCTGATTTTGAAGAAAATAAGACGAATCTTAGCGAGCCGAATTCTGCGGCGGCTGCTGCCCCAAACAGGGAAGCGTTCTCGTCCACCGAGGAATATCCGCGCAGTCCCCGACCGCGTTTTCTCAGGGAAAACAGCGACCCGGCCCCTTTTGAAAAGCCGTAAGGGCCCCAGAGGACCAGACCCTGGGCAAATTCAAGGACGTAGTTACCCAGCAGCAAAGTAAGCTGAGGGGTCAATTTTGCCGAAGCGTAATAAAGCTTGAGGTCGTCCAAACGCTTTTCACCGCTGTCCTTTTCTAAGAGCAGCCCACCTTGGAATCTGTGGTTCAGGTCAAACTGGAAGCGATGGTACAGCTTCCTGGCCGAACTTTCGTAACGGCCGTCGCGAAATCCTTGCGGCAGGTCAATGCGGTCCAGGACCCGACTGCGCCATTTAACTTGGAGATGCTTAGACCGGGCGCCGCGGGAAGTGTGCACGGTCAGGAATTGGCGCATTTCTGAGAACTGCGCTGAGTCCATGCCAGGCACCGCGAGCAACCCCTCCAGATTCTCAAAAGGCCCGTGTTGCTGCCGGTATTCCAGCATTGCCCGGGCCAGCTTCGCGCTTAATCCGGGTATTCTTTGCAAGGATTCGGTGTTGGCACGGTTGACGTCGACGGGATTTTCGCGCAATTCAGCAAGGATTTCGAACAGCTCCGACTGATCGGAGCTTTCGGCCTGACCTTCCAGGAGTTTTTCTTCCAGGCTTTCCTGAGCAAAGCAGCGAACAGTCAAAAACAGCAAGAAAAGGATTAGAACAGAATCTCGTAGCTTCATTTCTGTGCCGCCTGGTCGATTAGAATTCGCGCCTTGATCCTTGCCAGTTTTCCGGGCCCTAAGCCAGGCACCTTGAGCAGATCTTCCATCTTGAAAAAGGGGCCATTTTGTTCGCGGTAACCGATGATCCGTTGCGCTAACTTCTGACCGATGCCGGGCAGCGACATCAGGTCTGCTACGGTGGCTGAATTGACGGCAATTTTTGGTTCTGGGTTTCGGTCGCGGGCAAGGACTTCTTTTTGGTTCATCCGATTTCGGCCTCCTGTCTCTTGCGCGATGTTGCTTGCCTCGGGAAGTTCATTTCGTTTTTTCCCGGCCAACCGGATGGAGAGTGAAACCTGGTGCGTGACCCCCAAATCAGTGTGGGTGAAAAAGGCGTAATCGACGCTTACCCGCTTCGCTTGAATGCCGAAACCGGCGGAGAAGCGACTGGGACGGTCCGCGGTGCCTGCACGTAAGGCCAGGGCTTCCGTGGGTTTGATTTCTGCGCCAAATCTGATTTCCTGGGAAAAGCGAACATCCTTGACAACGTCCAGGTTCAAGATGAGCCTGGGGTCCGGTTGAACCGAAAGGCCAAAATTAAAAACTTGCGGCAACTTCTCTTCGGATGCTCCCATGGCTGGCCGATTCAAATTGTGCACGGAAAAGCCCCAGTGCAGCCATTCGCTTAGCGTTGCTACAAAACCGAGGTCTAAGCCCACGGTTCCAGCCGAACCGTAGCGATCGATTTGAACCGCCTGGTAATCTAAACCGATGCCGTAAAAGAATCTTTGCCGATAAGAATGGCTATAAGCCAGCCTGAGCGTGTGTTCCCGGTAATGGTCATTGCCAAAGGTAGAGAAGGCCATGCCAACACGCTGTCCCCACACCGGAAAAGAGAGCGCCGCTGTACCAAAAGCTAATTCATTGAGGCCGAAAGGCTTCTGGTAAAACAAGGTTAAATCAACGCCCCGGATTTGGGCCAGACCGCCAGGATTTGAGAACACCGCATCTGCGGTATTCGCCAGCGCCACATAGGTAGCCCCCATGGCCAGGGAGCGCGCCCCTACGGGCAGATCGTCCAGGCCTGCCCGTGCATCCAGGCAGAGAAATAAAAGAAACCAAACGGCAACACCGATCATAGAATAAAATGAGTGCAATCTCATGAACTAATTAGGCCTCCTTAACCTTGCAAATAAATTGCTTGACAAGCACTGATTCATTTCCCTATATTTTTAAAGCAAACCGTTGCGCCCTTTATTTCGATTTAGATCAAACATCATATAATACCCGGGAGGAATAAACCGTGAGAGCCGTTAAAGACATCCGCTCATTTAGCAAACGTACCGAACAGCATTTGAGAATAGCAGTCATGTTTGGTCTTGTGTTGTCAGCGGTGGTTTACCTGCCGGTGGAAGCTGTTGCTCAAATAAAAGTCCAGGTGCACAGCATCATCGACAAATTGCCCTTGGACGATCAGGAAAAAATGCGCGATTTTCACCAGGTCATCCAAAGTTATATCGAAAATGTCCAATGGTTCGAAGAAGACGATTCGTTGCCTGTCGATATTACCGTGCAGATGTTTTTGAAGGACATCCCTTCCAACGTTGAAGACCGTTACAAATGTGAGTTTCTCATTTCCAGTTCCGACGTGCAATATTTCGACCGGCGTGTGCGTTTCGCCTACACGCCTGGCGACCAGCTCACCCACAACGAACAAAATATCGGGCCTCTGACGGGTATCATAGACTTTTATATGAATATGATCTTGGGCAGCGAATTTGACAAAGTTAATAGCTTTGGGGGAGACGTGTATTACAAAAGAGCTCTTAGTATTGCTTCTTTGGGGAAATTCATTCGCACCGAATTCATCTACGGCTGGACTGAGCGTGAGGAGCTTATCAAGAAAATATTTCAGGAACCGTTTACCACCTTTCGTAAGATGAAAGATTATTATTTCTACGGACTCTACGTGAAAGACGAAAACCTTGCCGAAACCAGAGACTATTTAAAACAAGCCTTAGACATGATCGAAACGGTCATTCAAAAAAAGAAACAATACGATGAGCCCAAACAATTCTTAAACGCCCATTACTTAGAATATATTAATATCTTTAAGGATGATAAAGATAAAAAAGAAGTTTTTAAAAAGTTAAAGGAATTAGATCCGGATCACAAGGAGCTGTACGAGGAGCAGATCAGCGATTCATAACGCGTGGAATAAAGTTAACAAAATCCGTTCAATTAGTCAAGTCATTTTTTGCCTCTCCACGCCGTTTCTATGTACAACTTTTGCGTGCTGTGCATCATGGTGGTCAAAAAAAGGATAAATTTGCCTCATTTTGGAGAAGTCACTTGACAATTAGGAATTAATTGCTTATAATGTAGGTAGTTAAGTTATTAAGAAGATTTATTAAAAAGGGTATATTGTCTCTGTTGTTATCAGGTTTCGATACTCCTGCCGATCTATTCTAAAGCGATTCCGGACACGAGTTGTAAGGGGAATTTTCCAGCATTTTGCAGCTTTTTGTTCAGGAAAGCACGGGGATGCCTTCCATTAACAGCAGCTTGTGATTTGTTCAAGAGTATTTGTCTCCCATAACATATCGTTGCCTACAAAAGTAGGAGCACTAACTTTTGTCTGACGTCGAGGGATACCATGCACAACACTTGCAAGTTATTGCTCGTTGATGATGATCTCCGTAACCTTAGGCATTTGACGCGCACTATTGAGCGTCTGGGCATCGCTTCTTGTATCAGCATGGCCAATAGCCATGACGCATTGAAGCAGCTTGCTTTGAAAAAGCCGCATATTGTGTTTATAAGATCAGTCATGCCCGAAAAAGACGGTCTCACGTTGCTCCGAGAAATCAAGGAAATTAATGCCAATGTCGTTGTCATTGTTTTTGCGACGAATGGCACGGTGAAACAGGCAACGGAAGCCATGAGAGCTGGAGCTCATGACTTTGTCGAGCTGCCTTGTTCCAAAGAAGACATTAAAGCTTCGATAGAAAGTGCATTGAAGCATACCCCACTCATTGATCAAAGTTATGAAGCTATGAACAATAACAACTTTATTCGCGGGGAAATTATTGGCCAAAGTGCTAAAATGCTTGAAATTTTCAAGAATATAAAAAAAATCGCGCCCTCAGATGCCAATGTCATGATTTATGGAGGCAGCGGCACCGGCAAGGAGTTGATTGCTAAAAGCCTCCACGCAAACAGCCGACGGAATGCCAAATCTTTCATCCCCGTTGACTGCGTTGCTTTGCCAGAGAATCTATTAGAAAGTGAACTATTTGGTTATGAGAAGGGAGCCTTTACTGGCGCTGAATCGATGCGTAGAGGCCTCTTAGAATATGCGGATCACGGTACCCTGTTTTTAGATGAAATATGTGAGTTGTCATCCAATTTACAAGCGAAGCTTCTCAGAGTATTGCAGGAAAGAGAATTTCGCAGAGTTGGCGGCAAGGAACTGATTCAGGTTGACTTGAGAATTATTTGCGCCACGAATAGGGATCCGGAGGTGGCCGTTCAAACGCACTCTATGCGTGAGGATTTGTACTATCGCCTGAACGTCATCCCAATAAGATTGCCACTCTTGCAAAAGAGAAAGGATGACATCCCCCTATTGGTCGACTATTTTTTAGAGCATTTCGGTAATTCCTCAGGATCTTCAAAAAAGTCTCTTGAGCCAAAGGTAATGGAGCTTCTCGTAGAGTACGATTGGCCGGGCAATGTGCGTGAACTGCGAAATCTCATCGAGCGGGTGGTTTCCATGGCCGATGGTGAAACGATCCATCTGTCGGACTTGCCGGATCACATCGCTTATCAGCAAAAGCGAAGCAACTTGCAACGATCCCAGTTAACCAGTCTCCCATTCGCCAAAGCAAGAAATCGCGTGGTCGAGGATTTCGAGAGAGAATATTTTTCAGACGTACTAAAGAAGTTCGAGGGCAACATTTCAAAAGCCGCTGAGTACGCTGCCATCAGCAGAAGAACCCTGTATCGAATTATCAATACCTACAAGCTGCACAACATGGTTTGATTTCTTGATAAGTAGAAATGGTTGAAATTGTGTATTAGTTGTCACAATTGTATAAACTTTGTCACAGCATCTGTTTTTTAAGGGATTATCTTAAGAGTTTTGTATATTTTTTTTTATATGTGTAGTGAAGGTAACAGTCAACTCTTTGGCTTTGCATGATGTCATGCACACTCCAAATTGTTCAAGAACTCGTTCGACCTTGATTTTATTCGACTTATTATAGGTCGCGTTCGTAAACCTACCTCTCGTACCGCTTGAGCAAGAACTGGCACGCTTCTTGCCAATTTTTAACCGTCGTTTCTGCAGTAAGACTTAACTTCCAACTGTTATTAATTCTGACTTCTTAGTGACTTCTGCTGAGTCACCAAAGTCAATACGGCGCCGGAGTTCGCGGTTGATCGCGAACATTTAAGTCTCCTATTACAATTTCATTGGTTGTGTAACATTGGGCTATTTGATTGGCTAAGTGGGATTCCATCTAGCCAGTTCTTCTCGATGGTGCTTCTGACCTGTGTAAGCCGTGAAATTTCACGCTAAGTTCAATGGTCGTTAAAGGGAAACAAAACGGGACATTGGTTGTATTGGTGGCCAGTACGGATGAGTACTTTAAGGAAAGAGTACTCAAGGTTCTGAACCAAAAAAAGCATTTGGTGACCATCGTCAATAGTTGCAGGAAAGCCTTGGAATACATCCTGGAGCGAAAGTTTGATTTGATCATATACGATCCAGACATCAGAGGATTAGATGGTGCCAATGCAGTTAAGCTGATAAAAAAGATACGGCCAAACACACCACTAATTGTAGCATCTAATGAAAAATCGTCCGAGACCGGCGTTCAAATAGCTGAATTGGGAGTTTACTTTCGGTTGGGAAAACCAATTGATGAGAAGATTACGCAGGAATTAGTTCATGCTGTGGAGCAACGAGCAAAAAAATGATGGTTCCTCTTGAACTTTATTCCAAGTAGATTCTAAGCAACGACTTCGAACACTTGTATATGCTAGTTCAAACTAACTCAACCTCTGAAACAGAGATATTATTAAAGCACATCATAGCAACTTTTAATGCCAACATGTGCTTACTTTGGATCGCTGAAAAAGACCGTTTGCATACTTCTACCTTAAATGGCGGCCACAATGTTGTACACACCAAGTCTTTGGCAAATTTTTTGGCTGGATACTACTATCGATTCATTCGTTTTGGCAGCAATTTAACACCGTATTTGATCGAGGATTTGCACAAGGTTGAACAGCTTCCTCCAAATCTGTTAAAGTTGGCAGAAATAGAAAACATTACAACTATATTCATCGCGCCGGTGTTCAGCAAAAAGCACGTCAAGGGAACGATTATCTTGGGTACGGCAAACGTCGACTATTTCAGAAATATCGATTACGCATTGTTGACTTTGCTGACGGATGCCGCTTTGAATCTGACCAACGCAAAGGAAAGGGCTTTTCCTTGTCAAGAAGCGATGCGAAATCTCAACAGATTCGGTTCAATTATCGGTCGAAGTCCTCAAATGCAAGAGTTGTACAAAACGATAATCAAAGTGTCCCGTTCCAGCGCTAATGTCTTCATCTACGGTGAAAGCGGAACAGGGAAGGAACTGGTTGCCAGAACGATACACGCGCAAAGCCAACGCAAAAACCAGGCTTTCATTCCTTTGGATTGCGTTGCCTTACCTCGTAGTTTGCTTGAAAGCGAGCTTTTTGGATATGAAAAGGGCGCTTTCACTGGAGCCAACAATCTCAAGCGGGGTTTGATTGAATATGCAGACCAGGGAACTATCTTTCTCGATGAAATCACGGAGTTGCACATCGAGTTGCAAGCCAAGTTGTTACGAGTCCTGCAAGAAATGCAATTTAGGCGAATCGGGGGCAAAGATTTGATTGACATCGATGTTAGGATCATTTCTGCGACCAACTGCGATCCCCAGGAAGCGGTCCTAAATAGAAAACTGCGCGAAGATCTTTTTTACCGACTCAACGTGATCCCGATCTTTATTCCACCTTTGAGAGAGAGAAAGGAGGATATCCCTCTTTTAGTGGAACATACCGTAGGAGAATTATGCAAATCGAATGATAGGAAAAGATGCGCAATCTCAGATGAAGCCATAGAATATTTGATGAATTATGGTTGGCCCGGTAACATACGTGAACTGAAGAATCTAATAGAGCGACTCCTAACGTTAGCGGACCAAGACACCATTTCAATTAAGGATTTGCCAGCCGAGATGACCACGAATCGCGTGGTCAATGCTACACCGGAGTACAAGAATGCTGTCATACTGCCTTACAACAAAGCGAAACAACAAAACATTAAGACCTTCGAAAGGCAATACTTCTCACGACTTCTCGACAGATACAACGGGAACATTTCAAAAGTCGCAAAGGAGGCCGAAGTCAGCCGCAAAACGATCTACAATATTTTACACAAACATGACCCTGGCAACAGTCTAATTCTCGGCAAGCCTTTGTATAGCAATTAGAAAATGAGTTCAGATGATTTGAATTTCAGTGCAAACGCGAGAATCAAGTTCTGAGAACGGTAAGCCTTGCTACTTCTTTTATCTAATGTGAAAGCAAAGCATTGATGAGTAAAAGAGTCTTAATAGCATCGGACGATTTGTCAGCGTCCGAATGCATTTCGGAGCTTCTAAATGAAGAACGTTTCAATCCAGTCTATGCCACCCAGGCAAGTCACGTTTTGCTTAATCTGTTGGATATGGAATTTGATCTACTAATTCTTGATCTAGATCTTGCGGGGATGAATGGATTGGAAATGCTGCCCATCATAAGACGGGTGCGGCCCAATCTGCCTATCATAGTAATCACGAATGACAACTCATTTGAAACAGGACGTTCTATCGCTACGCAAGGGATCTGGTTACATTTGTTGAAACCGATTAACGTCGACAAACTGGAAACATTTTTGAATTACATGCTGATGAGAAATTTTAGCAAGTAATCGTCATAAGACGAAATCAATCTTCAATGATCCAAAGAAACACGAGGTGTGATTGATGTCCATTCAACTTAGCCCCGTCATAAAAGTTAGAAAACCGCGGGAGCGGCAATCAAGGCCCTGGATGAACCGCGATGGAACGTTGAATTTGGATTGTTTCATAAACCACAAGCTAAAACAAAATATAAACTTAAGTTTTGCAAGAGCTTGGCAATTTCTGAAGAGAGATTTGGTTATCTGTCCCCTATTTTGGGGGGTAGCACTTCTAACCATAATAATAGTACCAAAAAATTTCTTTGCGAATCATCCAGCCGACCCGCATAGCCTGAGCCGGGTAAACAAAATATCGAAAAGAATAATTGATGTTTTGGGATCCATTGTCGGACTGATTGTGTCCTCGTTACTTTTCGTCATACTGCCGGTCTTGATCAAACTTGATTCTGAAGGACGGGTTTTCTACAAGCAAACACGGATAGGCAAAAATCGGAGAAGATGTGACAGACGCCAGGTTTCGTTGCAAGTGCCTTTGGAGAGAAGAAAGGGGGAGAGAAGGAGGCAAGATTACCTGGGCAAGCCCTTCCAAGTCTACAAATTTAGAAGCATGTGGGAAAATGCTGAGAAAAAAATTGGGCCTGTGTGGGCCACGCACGACGACCCACGGGTAACCAACGTTGGCAAGGTGTTACGGGCCTGGCACCTCGATGAAATTCCTCAGTTTGTCAACGTTCTGAAAGGGGACATGAGTCTTGTAGGTCCAAGACCAGAAAGACCCGAACTGATCTCCCAATTAAGCCACAATATCTTGAATTATGAAAAAAGGTTCCGCAGTAAACCCGGAATTACCGGTCTGGCGCAGTTGACTTGCGGATATGACACTTCTATCCAGGATGTGAGAAACAAATTGCAATATGATATTCATTATGTGAATAATGGAAATCTGACCGCGGATTTGAAGATCCTGTTCTTAACCTTGAAAGAGGTCATCCCAAACGGCCATACTAACAATGGAAAGGGTTCGAGAAATAAAACTGTTTCTAAAACCTATTGGAGTTAAATTTGATATGTGCGCAAAAAGAATCAACACCTGTACCATCATCATTTTACTGCTGTGGTGCGGAGGACGGCTTCAGGCTCAGAGTCAAGAACAAAATGCTAACACCGCCAATATCCTGCAGATAGATTCTTATCCCAAGGGCGCATTGGTGCAAATATCAGGGAAATACACTTTTGTCGGGACAACCCCTTTCTTGGTTCCTTACCCTTTGGTTGGCAAATACCAGATTAAAGCTGCCAAGGTAGGCTATGAGAGCAGGCATACCAGCGTCGACTTGGTCAGCAACGGATACAACAAAATTACCATTCGACTAAACAAGAAGACGCCTCTCAAAGCTGCTTTAAGGTCGAGCGTATTTCCAGGTTGGGGACAGTTTTACGGTCAAAACAAAGCCAGGGGCTTTTTCATTAGTATGGGCCAGACGGCACTCGGAATCATCACTTTGTTTGCGGCACGAGACTATAACAATGAACGGGATGAATATGAGTTAGCTCTGGAGAACTTCAATAGGAGTGTCAATTTAGATGAAGCGCAAATTGCTTTTCAAAATGTGCAGAAACAATTCCAAGAAGCGGACGATGCTTTGAATTTTAGGAATACCATGATCTACGTAACTGCGGGATTTTGGTTTTACAATATCCTGGACTCGATATTTTTCTTTTCTTCTGGCAGCTCAGGGATAGAATTCTCAACGAAAGGAATCACCGACATTTCTGATAACACCGGGCAGGATCAAATCAGCTTAACCATGAAAATAGGATTTTAGTGATGAACTTGAAGTCAACATCTTTCATAATAGTCCTATATTTGCTCCTGGTTGCGATTTCCGGCTGCAAAGGCAACCTGAACGAACCTTCAGAGTTTGATGCCGACGTGTACCCGGAAAAGCCGCTCAACCTTGAAGCGTTGGTTGGCGACGGAATCATCGTCTTGAACTGGTCCCACCCTGCGTTGGGAAAGGTGTCTTCTTTCAACATATATCGAAAAGATGGGGAGGGCGCTGATTCAAAAAAGATCGGTTCAACGGCTGCTTTAACTTATAAAGATATCAATCTAAGAAATGGGGTATCCTATGTTTATCGGATATCCGCTGTTGGTAAGAACGGGTTTGAGGGTAGCAAATCGGATTCAGTGACTGCGGTTCCAGCGGTATTTAGTGTGAATATCAATTCGGGTCGTGAATTTACCAATTCGAAAACTGTGACGTTGACGATGACAGCACCTACAAATACCAGGTTTATGTTAGTTAGTAATGACTCCCTCTTTACCGATTCTCAGTGGGAATCATTTTCTTCACCAAGAGTATGGAACCTATCTGATAGCGATGGCGAAAAAACGGTTTATGTTAGGTTTAGAGATCCTGACAATCGTGAAGTGTACAGGGCGGTTATAGACAAAATAATATTAGATACAACCGCTTTTATACGAGCGGTAAGTGAAGACACTGAGGGCCAGATAAAGTCAGCAGGGGACACTATCCATTTTAGTTTAGATGCAGGGGAAACCATGGGAACCGCAAGAGTCGATATATCGGGCGGACCTTCGGACATTGTTTTGTTTGATGATGGAACTAACGATGACCTTGCTGCAAACGATGGTGTCTATGAAGTAACCTATCGTATCCCATCAGGTACTAATGTTTTTGATACACCGATTTTCGGCCGGTTTGTCGACCGGGTGGGAAACGTTGCTAATCGGCTTAGAACGACGACACGCATTACCATAAATTCTCCGCCTTCGCCTGTGACTCTTCTCAAGCCAGAACCGGAAGGGTCATCAACGTCTTTACGAATATCGTGGACACGAAATTTTGAGCAAGATTTTGCCAGTTACAGACTATTTAGAGGATTCAACGGAATAATCGGTTTGAACAGTACATTGGTGACAACGATCGAATCCCAAAGCACTTTGAGTTATGTGGACGATGATTTAAAAGAGAATACAAATTATCTATACCGACTCTTTGTTTTTGACTCGTTTGGGCTTGCATCCGGGAGCAACCAAATTGAAGGTACAACTCTACCCAATGAAGCGCCAAGTCCAGTGACACTCACGCAACCAACTCAAACCGATAGTGCAAGCTTCCGACTGAGTTGGGCGCGCAGTGAAGAGAGTGATTTTGATTCATATCGACTCTATCGGTCACAAAATTCTCCGGTAGATACGACGCAGGCCCCGGTTGCCATCATTAATGATCGACTCAATACGTCCTATTCCGATACCGGGCTGTTGCCAGGTATTGACTATTTCTACCGACTTCTTGTATTTGACCAGGGTGGTCTGGCCGCTGGTAGTAATGAAGTGCGGGGCAGATTGAATAATTAGCTGAAGATTCTTACAGTCGAGGAAATATGATGAAAAACTCTCAGCAATTCAGAAAATTCTTTATCGCCTGGAAGAATTGTTTTGAGTCCGTAAAGTTAACAAAGATATTGCTACTTTTCGTAGTGTATGCCTGCTTGCAAATTGCTATCGTTCTCATGTTCATTTTTTATGCTTATCCACCGCTGTCAGGGGTTCTCGTTCCTATTATTAAACACTTCTTTGGAGAACAGGCGCTGCATTATCCTAACAACTATGTTTTATTGCCCACTCTGTTCAATTGGACCAACATTCTGCTCAGCGGCTTTCTGGGAGTCTTAATCATCGGTGTCAGCACCAAACTATTCTCCCTGAGCTACAGAAACAAAGCCGTTGAACTGGGAAAGGGATTTCGAAGCATCGGGCCGAAATATCTGGTGCTTCTGGCGGTCTGGTTTGTCGAAACCTTTTGCTTGCTTGGCGTTCTTTTTGGTGCGCCGAAACTCCTGGTTAAGATCGGTTTTTTGGCCCACCAGGGAAGCTTCTCGATTCAGTTAATTACTGCGCTCTTGGCAATACTCCTGGGTGCCATGTTTGCTTATACCACAGCTCTAATCATTCTGGATGGAAACAGCATGTTGAAGGCGGTGGCCAGGAGCTTGGTGTTATTCAAGAAATATCCGATCGTGAGTTTTCTATTGATAGCCGTTCCAACTTTTATACACATGCCGTTCGATTTGTTGACCAGTGAGACACATCTTTTGATTTCTAAGTTCATGCCGGAAATAGTAGGTGTTTTGTTAATTATAAGCATCCTGATTTCGGTGTTCACCAACTATTTTCTGGTGGGCACCGTGACGCGGTATTTTCTCTTAGTTACTAAACAACAGCAAAAGTGGCTGTAAGGGACTTAAAAATATCTTGATTATGTTCAGAATCAAATTCATAGTGACTTTGGGTTTTGCTATTCTGATGTTTGTTGGCTGCTCTTCCGATCGTTCGCTCAAGTATCAGTACCAGGTGGAACGCATGTTTTTGCGGGCTAACAAACTCTATCAGAAGGTGTTGATCAATCCCCAGATCGCCAGCGATTTGGATTATCATCTGGCTGCCTCTGCTTACGAGAAGGTCTTGACAAAACTTGCACGGCCATACTCCGAATCCGTCAAGAATGTCAGGAAGCAGAGCTATTTGAACTTAGCACAGCTTTCGCTGCTGCAAGGTGAAATGCGTGCGGCGATCAAGGCTTACGATGCCTTTCTCCAGGAATTCCCGGATGATATCGACCTCGGGCTGCAAGTGCGTTTAGCTGATGCAGAGTGCAATGAAAGAATATTTAATTTATATGGAGCCGCCAACCAGTACCAGGACTTGATTGGTAAATTCGGCCCGCTTCAGGATCCTTTGAAGCCAAACTTGCAAATCTTGAGACTGCCGCTGAAGGTGGCAAGGCTTGAGAATACCAATCAATCTGAATCGGAGAGGAGTGACTCTTATAAGAGTGCCATGATTTATTATCGGTCTATTTTGCAAAAATGGCCGAATTCACCTGCCGCGTTTTATGCCCTGTACTACATGGCCTCTATCTATGCAGACCAGCAAAAACAGGAGAAAGCTGCTCATATTCTTAAAAGGATTGTTGAAGAATATCCGGAAAGCAAGGAAATCCCCAAGGTGCTCTTCACTTTAGGGAATCTCTATCTGGATTTCCTGAAGATGCCCAACCGTGCCGTTGAAATCTTTGAGACTGTTCTTGTGAAATATCCCGATGATGACATCAGAGGTTACGCTTATTTTTCCAAGGCCAGGGCGTTGGTTCAGAAGAAAAATTATGAAGCAGCGAGACCATTACTACATTGGATTATTGAAAACTTTCCCGATGACTCGAACTTAGGCGCATCAGCCCAACTTACCATTGGCTACACTTATGAAAAGGAGGGCAAATGGGACCGGGCGTTGGTAGAATATCGCTGGGTGCAGGAAGAATATCCGATCACTGTTCAAGGCCTTCAGGTGCCGATTTATATTTCCCAATATTACCGTCGCAAGGGTGAAACCCAGTTGTCCAATAATGCTTTTCAACAGGCGGTTGAGCAATACGTTCACCTGGTGCAAAAGTATCCCAAAACCATGCTGGCGGGTGTTGCGCAGGAATACATCATCTATTGTTATTCTGCTCAGAATAAGTGGCAAAAGGCTGCAGAAGCGGCCAATTCCTTGCGTCAAATATATCCGAGCTCGCAAAGCAACATAAGTTCTTATTTGCTATTAGGGCAGATCTACGAAAGACTAAAACAGTACCAGAACGCAATTGCCATCTATGAAAGGTTTGTGAAAGAGTATCCGCAACATCCTTTGATCACCCAAATTGAAAGTAAAATAAAGGCGCTTCAACGGGGATAATGATTGTTGACTTAAAGTTTATCACTCTGTTGACGGCAAGCAGCCTCGCACTGCTCGTGGGTCCAATCATGTCGATGAAGAGACAAAAGAACCTGTTTTACAAGACTCTGGTTTGGGGCACCCCCTGGGTTGTTACACTCTTGCTTGGGACGTTGCTGTTAGTGATGGATGTGCAACCAAATCTCAAACTCTGGGGGGCAAAAGCCGTCCTGATTTCTCTCTGTCTTCTGGTTCCATTGAGCACCCAATTAGCTCTATCCTTTGGCAATAGCGCTGTGCGAGAATCACAGAAAAGGTACAAGCCCATTCTCTATGCTCAATGGTTCCTTAGTGCTGGATGTATCCTTTTGCTTGCAACAAAACAGTTTCTTTCGGTAATCAGCAGCCCAACCGAAAACGTCATCTTCGTATTTGGTCTGTGGGGCCGTTACCTGTTGATTTACCTCATTGTTTCAAGTATGTTAATCCTTGCCATTCTTGAAAACAAGTTTAGAGCTTATCGTCACGTAAAAGAAATTCGAATTCCCATTCTATTGTTTTTGACCTCATTTGTCCTTTTCATCATAATGGCAAGTCAAGGTCTACTAATACATCGCCTCAACGTGAATTTCTTGCTGCTCATCTCTCTTGCTGTAATCTCAGGCTATCTGTTGCTCGGTTTTGCGCGTTTCAGGAATTTCGTGCAAGCCCGACAGCTTGCCGTGAATAGAGAAGTACTCTATTCATCATTTATGACCTTGCTGGTTGGCGCCTACTTGATTTTAATTGGACTCATTGGAAAACTCATGATGATGATTGGTGCAGACGTCCAGTTATTCTTCACGATCATCACGGCGTGTGTATTGGTGTTTTTGTTGTTTATGGTGATTACCTCATTTTCAATAAAAGCGAGTATCAGAAATTTTGTTGATAAGGCGTTTTTTCGGGGCAAATATGATTACCGATCGGTTTGGAGTCAATTTAGTGAGCGAATAGCTTTTAGTTTGAGTTTGGAGGAACTGAATCTGGCGATCTTGAATAGCATTGCAGAAATCTATGATGCCAAAACTGCTGCACTCTTGCTCCTTGACCCGAGTGGATCGCGGTTGGTGCTGGCTAAAAAGAAAATGCTCCTGGTAGAGACTTTGGAATTCTCACTACGGGACCACTTCGTGCAATGGCTGTGGCGGCTTGGGCAGCCGGTGGTCCTGACCCAACGGACCAATAAAAATATTCTACCGGATTCTTTTGATGCTGTGAAGAGGCAATTCGGGCGCTTGCAAGCCAGGGTTTGCGTTCCTTTGGCTACCAAGAAGGGTCTCCTCGGACTCCTGGTCTTAGGCGACAAGCCGGACAATGCAGATTATTCCCGAGAGGATTTAGAACTGCTGGAATCGCTGGCAAATCAGTCTGCTGTGGCGATACAAAACTTGCAATTACGAGAAGAGGTTTTGAAAACCAGGGAATTGGAATCCTTTTACAAGCTCTCATCTTTTGTGGTGCACGACGTCAGAAACACAGTTTCCGTGCTCTCCATGTTGTTAGAAAACGCCAGGCATGCCTTGGACGACCCTGAGTTTCGTCCCTATTTACTACGGTCGTTGACACGGGCTGTCGACAGACTGAGAACTTTAGTGTCGAAAGTGACAACGGTTTCAAATCCACGCGAAGAATTGCCAAAAGAAACAGATATAAACGGTCTAATCAAAGCTACGTTGGAAGATGTCAACCTGCACTCGGGGATCGAGTTAATTATGCGGTTAAGAAGAATTCCAACGATTCTGACTGCTGCAAGTCAACTCAAGCGAGTCATCCTGAATTTAGTGCTCAACGCGGCGGAGGCTATGCCAGGTGGCGGGCGATTGACCATTCAGACTCTGCGTGGGCGAGACGAGGATTTCCCCGCCAGCGGTGCAACTTCGTTGCCTTGCAAAGATTACATTGAAATTGTTGTTGCAGATGAAGGAGAGGGGATGACTCAAGATTTTATCGACAACCGGCTTTTTAGACCGTTTGAAACCACAAAAAAAGCTGGTTTGGGCATTGGCCTATATCAGTGCAAGGAGATCATCAGGTCCCTGGGGGGACGAATTTGGGCAAGCAGTAGCCCCGGAGCTGGTTCTGCGTTTCATATTGCATTGCCAGGCAGGAAAGCGGAATTCAGGGAAGAACAGCTCCACCGAAGCGAGGTGTTTGCTTAAGACCCCTAAATGTCAAATTTGTGTCTGGTCAGCTTATTTTGGAAATCGAAAAAAACAAAATATTGATTGTAGAAGATGAAGAAGCCATTCGAGAGCAATTCCAGTGGCATCTAAGGGAGGATTATGACGTGCTGCTCGCCGCAACGGCTGAGGAAGGACTGAAGCTGGTCAAGTTGGAAAGGCCTGATCTGGTGGTGTTAGATTTGACCTTGTCGCCAAACGGGAAAGCACAGGACGGCTTTCAGTTATTCGAAGACATTCAAACGATTAATCACAAGACCAAAGTCATCGTAGTTACAGGTAACGACAACAAGGAACTGGCCTTGAAGGCCGTGCAAATGGGTGCCTACGATTTTTATCAAAAGCCTGTGGTATTGGATGAATTTCGAATCATTCTTAAGCGCGCCTTGCATCTCCGCAGATTAGAGACGGAACTTGAGAAAGTGCGTGTTAATGACGACGAAGAGTCATTCAACCATGAAATTATTGGTCAGAGCGCGCGCATGTTGGAGGTCTACGACACCATCGAGAGGACCAGCAAAACGGATGCGACCATTCTTTTGACCGGAGAAAGCGGCACCGGCAAGGAATTGGTTGCAAAAGCCATTCACTTGCAGAGCTTGCGTAAGCAATTCCCTTTTGTGGTCATCAATTGCGGCGCCATTCCAGATAACTTACTCGAAAGTGAATTATTTGGACATGAAAAAGGCGCTTTTACCGGAGCCCACATGCGACGCAAAGGCAGGTTCGAGTTGGCCAACAAAGGGACCATTTTTTTGGATGAAATCGGAGAATTGAGCCCAGCCCTCCAGGTTAAACTACTGAGATTCTTGCAAGAATGGGAAATAGAGCGGGTGGGAGGCAGCGGTCCTATTGAACTTGACGTTCGCATTATCGCGGCAACAAATCGCAACTTAGAGGAAGAGATTGCAAAAGGGAGTTTCAGGCAAGACTTGTACTACCGCCTAAGTGTTATTTCCATCCATATGCCGCCGCTGCGAGATAGGGGAGATGACATCGTTTTACTTGCGAATCACTTCTTGTCCCAATTCAACCAGGACTATAAAAGAGATATTCGCGGATTTGCCTCTCAAAGTATCCAATTGATCAAAGAATATGCCTGGCCAGGCAATATACGCGAGTTGCAAAACAAGATTAAACGTGCGGTTATCATGGCCAAACAGCCTCAAATAATGCCAGAAGATCTGAAATTAGGATTCACCAACAGGTCGCATAGACGGGCCTTCAGAATGGTGGTTCAAGAATTTGAAGAGAAATTTATTAGAGAAGCTTTGCTCAGAAATTGTGGAAACGTGAGTCGTACAGCAAAAGAATTAGAAATCAATCGCACCACTTTTTATGACCTGCTCCACAAGTATCAAATTGATCATGCACAATATGTTCTTAAAAACAAAAAGATTAAGTCGGAGATCAGCAAAAGATGATGAACAGACTGAAATTGCTATTAACAGCGCTTGCTGGTCAAGCATTATGCGTTACTTTGTTGTTTTCGCAACAATATGTCATTCAAGCTGGTGACGAGCTCAACATAACATTTTGGCAACGGCCCGAGCTCAACACCTCTGCCACAGTGAGTCATGATGGAACCATTGAGCTTCCAATCATTGGGCGCATTAAGGCTCAAGGGTTAACACCATCCGGGTTGAGTGAAAGAATTGTTGAACAGATCTCTCGTTATCGAATTGATGTCACGCAGGCGGCCGTAGCTGTGACAGAATATCAGAGCAACAAAATCTACGTTACAGGTCAGGTCGCTTCACCAGGAGGCTATTCGTTTGAAGTCATTCCTAATCTTTGGAAAATCTTGCAAGAAGCCGGTGGACCTTTAGAGACCGCGGAATTGGACAAAGTAACCATCATTCGCGCTGGTAAGAATGCCGGCAAGATTATTCAGGTAGATTTGACCAAGTACTTTGAAGAAGGGGATGTGTCTAAATTACCCAAACTTTATGGTGGTGATTCAATTCACGTACCGGGGATTACACCTGCTGGACCCGGCGGCAGCGTTTCGGCACGGTCTTCCCCTTTTTTGGCAAAGAATGAGATATTTATTTTGGGGGAAGTCGCTTCTCCAGGCAGGTACGATTTTGAAAAAGATTTAAATTTGTTGGATGCACTTATCTTGGCCGGAGGGCCAACAACCGCAGCTAAACTTTCTAACGTCAAGGTATTCAAACGATGGGAAAAATATGCAGGAATGGTGAAGATCGATTTGAAGGATTATCTGAACAGTTCAGATCCCGCCCCGCTGTTTCTCCATCCTGGGGATACGATCTACGTTCCGCGAAAAGCAAACACGTCGCAGTTCATATTAACCAATGTGTTGGTTCCAATTACGACTTCAGCTTTGGTTTTTATTCTGATAGATGTTACGGTGCGATAAATAGAACTTGAGTTCTGCCATGCATAAGAATTCCATTCTTGATTCAATATCTCTTCAGCTCGATGGAGAGCGCAAACTCTTTGATTGGCGCACTTACTGGTATATTCTGCTCAGAAGAAAATGGCTGGTCATACTGCCGACAATTCTTGTGAGTTTGGTCGGGCTTTACGTAGCCCTCTCAATCGTTCCGATGTACGAATCTTCAACCACAATCCTGGTGTCCAGAAGTAAATTGTTGACGCGATCTGTCAGGTCTGTTATTCCTGGCGTCAGCGAACCGGAAGAAATCAGCACCGCTAAACGCTACATACTCAGCAGTGCCTGTCTTGCGCAACTCATAAACACCCTGGGCCTTAAAAGGGAACCTGAGCTGCATAAAAATGCGGTAAAGTTGAGCGCTCAGTTCCCCGATTTGTCCATACATGAGATCGAAGACATGCTTTTTATAGATAAAGTTAGGAAAAATATTAGTGTTATAACACAAGGCAGAGACATCATTCAGATCTCCGCCAAGCATAAGGATCCGCACATCGCCTATTTATTTGCTAAGACGTTAGCGCAAGTTTTCATCGATGAGTCCCAAAAGCGCCACTTAGGAGGAATTCGAGACGTACGTGAATTCAGCGAAGAACAGTTGGCAATTTATAAAGATAAGTTGCATGTGTCTGAAGAAAAATTAAAACAATTCAAACAGAATATTCTCAGAAATCAAATCGACGACTTAGAATCGGGACAAGCCTCTTTGAATCGCCTGAAGACCGACGTTGCGGCCATGAACGTTTCGATCGAGGATAAGAAGGGGCAGTTGGCTTCCCTGAAATCCACATTATCCCCGCTACATGTACCTCGCAAGATAATCACTAACTCTAAGATATCGCGTTTGAAACGCGATCTCTTCAGCAAGGTCGATGAACTGATGGACATTCTTAAAAGATTTACCTGGCAGGATCTGCGTGTTATTGCCCTCAATAAAAACATCAATAAATACCGAGACTTGATTGGCGAAGAAGTTACCAGGTATGTGACTGCCAACTTTGGCGATAAGAATGTGAATTTTCGCAATGCTCTTGTCACCTGGAATATGATTTCTTTGGAACTGGATGTCCTGAACTATGAAAAAAACTCCCTATCTGCCATAGTCAAAAAGGTTGAAAAAAGCCTGACCAAGGGTCCGTCGTTTGAGATGCAACTCGACAGGTTGCAGCAAGAAGTTGAACAGAATCGACAAATATATCTCAACTTTCTCAAACAATCTCGTGGCACTCAGATTGAGGAAGAAATCCAAAGAAAAGATGCTGAGTTCAAATTACAAATTATTGAAAAAGCTAAGAAGCCCTTGTACCCCACGGGGAAGAGTCGCAAATTAGTCCTGGCGATGTTTATGTTTGCCGGATTGGGATTAGGTGCCGGTGTAGTCTACCTGCTTGAATATTTAGATCAGTCTGTAAAAGACCTCGATGAATTCGAAAAGAGCTTTAAACTTCCTGTCT
The DNA here is from genome assembly GCA_046757525.1 of bacterium. Lineage (GTDB taxonomy): Bacteria > Zhuqueibacterota > Zhuqueibacteria > Oceanimicrobiales > Oceanimicrobiaceae > JBHHYI01. The sequence continues at coordinate 26,650 of JBHHYI010000036.1, forward strand.
GGGGAGTTCTGCCAGATTTGAAAGAGTTGAATGTTAGCATTTGGCGTCGCGACGGCATCGCCTTTTTGTTGGTGTTTTTCGGTACCACAATCGCAGCGACGCTTATATTCATTTTCAAGAAATAACTGAATCTTGTGCAAAATATGAGCCCCTGAGCTTAGTGCCTTCGACATGGATAGTTTTGTTTTTAGCGATGTTCTAAATGTGCCCCACGCGTCTTATTTAATTAGAACTTTGAATAATGATTCTAAGCAGCAAATCATGAGCTCAGTATTTTGTGAGGGTTCTCTGATCAAGTTTCGCCAAGACACTTATAATGGTAATGTGTCAGAAGATGAGCTCATAACAAGAATCAAGAGATTCCATAAAGAGACCAAACAGGGTCTGGCAACGTTATTTGAGCTGTCAGAAAAATTTGCGGCCTCCAGGCAATTGGGAAAACGAATCCTATTGGGACGTGCTTTCATCAAGAACAAAATGTTTAAAGAGGCTATTGGCGAATTCGAGAGGATTCTTCAAGCCGGTGCCGGCCATTCTATCATACATTATTATTTAGGTCAAATACACCTGCAACTGGAAGAGTACCCGAAGGCCGTTCAATACTTAAAACAGGCCATTCGGTTGAATCAAACCTATGCAGATTATCATTTTTGCTCAGGGAAGGCTCTCTTAGCAATGCAGAAGTGCAAAAATGCCATAGAGGAATTCAACCAGGCTGTTGAACTTAATCCCTATTACGGCCGGGCCTATTATTATTTGGGATTGGCCTATTTATGCAACGCCATCAGGAAAGAAGATTATTCTCTGGCGAAAGAGGTGAGTCAGAAAGCCACTCAGTACTTCAAAAAGGCGGCACAAATTGATCTGAATTATAGCAGCGACGATTTCTCACAAGGTTTTGAACATCTCAAAGAGGGCAGGCTGACCCAATCGTATACCTGTTTTCTGAAGGCATTGGAGGAGGAAAATAAATCCATTCAGCAGGATTTTATCATTGATTTCTATGTCAAGTATCTCAATGATGAACAGCATTTGCCAATAGATGAGATTCAGAAATATATTAGGCAACTTCAAAACGCGATTAGAAAATGTCCTCAGTATGCGGACTTGCATTATGAATTGGGGATCGCCTATGTGATCATGAGCAAATTTCTTAATCGCAGAGCGATACGCAATTTTGAACGGGCGCTGTCAATTAACTCTGAGTTTTCAAAAGCGGAAAAGAAATTCAAACTGTTGAAGAACGAACAAAGAGGAATTGAGACCCTTTTGAAAGCTTTGCTCGAACCTTAACGTAACCACCTGGAATCCAATGCTTGGGAAATATAGGGAAGAATCACCTGAGGCTACTGAAATCGGACGTATTCTTAGCAAGCTGAAAGCCGCACGCGAAGAACGCAACGTGAAGACGGTCATGATTACGAGTTCTACCCTGGCAGAGGGCAAGAGTACTACGGCAGCCTATTTGGCCATCGCATGTTCTAAGTATCGAAACACCAGGACCCTGCTTATCGATCTTGACCTGCGGCGTCCTAAGATCCATGACTTATTTGGGCTAAAAAAAAAGGGTGGGATCGGGGACATATTGTCCCAAAAAATTCCAACCAACTTTTGCATCAAGAGCACGCAATATGCGAATCTTAAGATTGTGACCTGTGGAAAATTGAGGGACATCCCGTCACGACTGTTAAATTCTGATTTCTTGAAAGAAATGCTGGCCGAGTTGAGGTTCTACTTTGACTTAGTGATAATCGATACGCCGCCGGTGATCCCGGTAAGCGATCCGCTGATGTTGAGTTCAGAGATTGACGGATGCCTTTTCGTTATCAAGGCAGGAAAAACGCAAAAGCCCGTCATTCAAAGAGCCATAAAATTGTTAAGAGACGCTAAAGTAGAAATACTCGGTGTGATTCTGAATAACGTGAAACATGTTTTGCCCTATTATTATGATTATAAATTTTATCGCTATGAGTATTATGTTGAGAATGAAAGTTCCTAATTTTAAAAAAACTCCTTCGAGAGAATAAACTTATACGGGCAATTGGAGAAGCCAATGGCAAAGTTTTTGGTAACTGGTGGTTCTGGGTTCATCGGTTCTAACATTGTAGAACAACTCTTGAAGCGTGGTGAACAAGTTCGGGTCTTAGACAATTTTTCAACAGGCCGAAGAGAAAATGTCCAGGGATTCATAGACGATATGGAGTTGATTGAAGGCGATATAAGATCACTGAGCACGGTATACCGTGCCGTAGATGGCGTTCATTTTGTGCTTCACCAGGCAGCG
>JBHHYI010000037.1:0-28924 GCA_046757525.1 bacterium
CACCCCTCGATACGGTCACTTGAGAAGCAGTGACCTACTCGGGATGACTCACACAGTGTTCTCTGGAAACGCCTAACTGTCGCCGTCCTTTATTACAGCCTCCAATGTCATTCAGGAGGAATCCTGTTGGCTGACTCGCACACTGCTCACCAGTAACAAGATGCCTCCTGCAAGACAGGGCTGCCTTTGGCGTTTCCGGCATTTAAAGCAATGCTGTTGCACCAGATTGCGGAAGCTCTTAGGAAACGCTCCGTGTTTGCTGTCATGCCTGCGAAAGCAGGCATCCACTGGGTGGCCGGGTAGGGGGCCACCCAACTCCAACCCCTGGATTCCTGCTTTCGCAGGAAAGACATCGCTTGTTCCGACTCTTGGGCGTTTCCGATATTTAAAGCAATCCGGCGGCTGCCGGATTGCGGGGGCTTTTAGGAAACGCTCTGTTGTACGTAACGCAATCGTCTCGATTGCGCAGGCGTTGCCGACATTCAAAGCAACAAGTTTTTGTTGGGTTGTCAAACGGTGACCTTCTCAAAGAAGGTCACCGTTTGGTTCCGACCGCTTTTGGGTCGGGACGAATCGAAGCCCATCACCCCTCGATACGGTCACTTGAACAACAGTGACCTACTCGGGACGACTCGCAGCTTGCTTTTAAACAACGGCTGACCGGGTCGATCCGTCAGTCACTCAAAAGCTTGGTATCGGGATTGGCTAAGCTCCAGTTGTACCAGAAAGTGTCGAAACCCGGGATGCGTTCGGCGCAAGTCGCTGCTTCACCTTCAAAGGCACCGGTGTCGGGATTGAACTTGCAGCCCGAGTCCAGGTCGACCCAGGAGCCGTTCTGAAATTCAAAGCCTTTGTTTTTGGAAATAAAAGCCGCAGTGGACTGGAACATATCGGCTTTCCGGGGTCGATAAAAAAACAGTTTTAGGCTGCCGAGGACAAACGATTTGCCGCCTTCGACTATCTTGTGGGCGACCGCGTAGCTTTCACCCTGAAGGTGAAATGAAAAGATCGGCTCTTTCGTCTTCAGGCGTTTGTCCCTGGCTCTTTCCCCACGGAATCCTTGACTGGAGCGGAAATAGCCGGCGTAAGGATTCCGCTGCAGGTCTTCTAAGCCACCCACCGAAAGCACCTGAGTGTCCGGGTGTTTTTTTACCCAGTCTTTCCATTGCATCTTTTCCCCCACAGGCAGCTCCTCCAGTTTGGTTCCTGTCAACTTACCTCGAATGGCAGTGCCGGACATGATCGCCCAGTAGGTGTCAGTCTCACGGTCCTGCATGACCAGGGAGCTGTGAACCAGACCTCCGGAAGCTTCGAAGTTGAGTTTTTTGCCCTGGTATTCTCGGCCGTACACGACGGCGGTGTTTGCCAGCGGTCACCAAACGGCCGCAAAGGCCTTGCTGCCGATCTGGTCGTTGACGACCTCGTGTCTGTTCAACAAATTCAGGCTGTAAGCGCGCGCCTGACCGTCGATCACCACGCCCAGGATCCAGGAGTCTTTGTCCACATCAGCCTTTTGGGCTGGTACAAATTGTGGGTGGGTGATGGCGGCTATGCCTCCGCGTGGCAAGATTTGTTCGAAATCTCTGAACAAATCTTTGGATTGGGAATATGCAGCAGAGGTCAACAAGCCCCAAGTGGTAAACAACAGCAACATCCGAAAAGAGTTCAACATGGTGCCTCCTTGGTTGAAAATTGCTTGCAGAGTTTAGTTGAAATTATAACGAATTTAGAGTCTAAAAAATTCCTATTTTTGGATAATTCCGTATGTCTGGAGTTCGCTCTGCTTGTTCTGGAAAATCTTAATTTACCTGCCTGGGCATAAAACTTTAGTGCAGCAACCGTCGTCTAACTAACAGTGAACCATCGACCTAAAACCCAAACAAATGACCGTTAATGACGGATGCACAACTAATCGAACGATATTTGGACGGCGACATCACCGCATTTAACACTTTGGTCTGGCGCTGGGAAAACAACATCTTTAATTTTGTTTTGCGCTATGTTGGCAATCGGGAGGAGGCCAAGGATCTCTCACAAAAAACCTTTATCAGGGTTTACCGGAAATTGCACCATCTGCGCGACATGGACAAATTCTCTAGCTGGATTTACCAGATTGCTATAAACCTTTGTCGCGATGAGTTGAAAAATCGGCGACGTAGACAGACCTATTCGCTGGAGGGTTTGCAGGAAAATGACGATGGCGGCGCAAACACCAACTTGCCATTAGAAAAGGCCACTGCCCAGGAACCCCACGACGGTGTTTGCAGCCAGGACTTGCGCGAAATCTTGAACAAGGCTTTGCAAGCCATTCCCGAAGAACAGCGCGTTGTAATTATTATGAAGGAATACCAGGGGCTGAAATTCACGGAAATTGCCGAGGCTTTACAGGTTTCCGTGAACACGGCTAAATCGAGAATGTATTACGGATTGCATGCTTTGAAAAAAGTTTTCAACAAATGGAATATTGATAAGGAGAGTTTATTATATGAAGTGTAATATGTCAAAAGAGCAGCTCATGGGCTACCTCTACCAGGAGATGGCACCTTCGGAGTTGGACGCATTTGAGGCGCACTTAAGCCAGTGCAGTGGCTGCAAGAAGGAGTTGCAGCGTCTGAAACAGACATCGCGCCTCCTCAGCTTGTGGCCTGATGAAGAATCCAACATGAATGTGATTTTCACACAGGGAGGACCGGGGACCGGGGAATCGTGGTTGACCAAATGGCCGGTGCGCGCCGGCTGGCCACGATTTGCTTTCGGTTTGGCGGCTGCTTTCTCTGTCTTGCTGGTTCTTCTCTCTTTGGTAAACTTTGAGGCTACTTATGAAAGCGGTAACTTTCGGGTCCAATTGAGCTTGCTGCCCCGCCGCCATGGGACGCCTGTCGCGTTTGAAGATTCTCTGGCGACCCCGGTGACCCGGGGCCAGTTCAACGCCTGGCGCAAGCAATCGCTGCAGCTCATGCAGGAAGTCGTACAAGACAGCGAATTGCGGCAGCGTCGTCAACTCCAACTGGCCCTGAAGGAGTATGACCAGAAAATGGATATGCAAAGGCTGCGGGATTTGCAGCTCGTGGGCAAGGGTCTGGAGGTTTTCCAGTCTTCAAACGAGAGCCGGTTTCGTCAGACCGACCAGATTCTGGAACATTTGATCACAGTGGCCAATTTCCAGGGTGCTCGGCCCGATAATCGGTAAACGAACTCGTTGGTTTAGACAACAGGAGGCAATTGCATTATGTTTTTCAAATCCTATTTTGTTTGGCAAAGGTTGACTTTCGGCTTGCTGGCGTTCCTTGCTTTTTCCGCCACCCGGGCACAAACTGGCATCAACCGGGACCGCATGCAGCGCGACCTGGACATCATGGAAGGCGTGCTGAGCAAGTTGTTGCTCAACACCTCAGAAAGAGGGTTCTGGAACGGCAGAACCCAGGGCATGTATTTTGACGGTTACGGCGTCATCTTTCAGGTGGATTACACCGATTTCCAGATATTCGTTCTGAGTACAACGGATAAACGCGCAAAGCAGGTTTTTCAAATGAATCGATCTGGCGTTTTCCGCGTCAAAGCCCGTGCTAAAGAAGAAGAGGAGACCCCCAGCATGGCCGACAGAATCGCAAATCTCAAAGAGCAGATTGTGGTCTTCCTGGCTAACTATGCCGATGCCATTGGCCAGTTGCGCAAAAGCGACAGAATAACCGTGCTGGTCAATCTGGGGAGCGACAATTTGTATTACAACCTGGTGGGGGCTTATCAGACCGCCGAAAGCGCCCCACTTTCTCTGCTCGAGGCGACCGTGAGAAAGAGCGACATTGTCAAAATGCGCCAGGGGCAGTTGAGCGAAAGCGCCTTTCGTAAACGCATCGTGTTCAAGGAACGGGCTGAGAATGACAAGATCAAGAAGAACGTGGAAATAATGGCTAACATAATGGATACTGCCTTGAGCAAGAAATATCACCAGCAGTTTGGTTCAGGTGGGAAAACAAAAGGCATTTATTTGGATGGCGTCGGCGTAATTTTTTTCATGAAAGGTGAAATAAACCCAAAAGAGTTCGAACCTTTTGAATCGGCTATGCGTTTATATATTGAAGCGCAAAAAGGACAACAAGCTCCGCAGCGTAAGTTGGATGCGTGGAAATCAGAATCCGACAAACGGACGCGCGAGGTGGTGAAGCAGTTCAAAAGTGCTGTGGTGGAATTGGTTGGCGATTACGGGCATACGTTGCGCAATGTTAAACCGTCGGAGTTTGTGGTAGTGGCAGTCGATTTCAATAATATATGGGAATTTCAGAATTTTAGCCTGCAAAAATTCATTGTTAAGATTAAGAAGAAAGACCTGGATGCTTACAACCGCGGTAAGATGAAATTAGCAGAGTTACGCAAGAAGGTTGAGTTTCAGGATTTCTAAAGCTTACTCTCTCTCCTCCTACAAGCCGGCATCGCAATTTGCGGTGTCGGCTTCTTTTATTGGCCCCCCAGAGAGCCATCGTAAAACTTTTTTGCCCTTGCGGCCGTCCTATTAGATAAAAGGTAACAGTTCAGCAACATGTCATTCCTGCATGTTTTTGGCAGGAATCCATTTGAAAAGCCGTTGTGGATTCCCGCTCAAAAGATTGCGGGAATGACAGAGCACGAGCCTCACATTTCTTATGGGATCGTTCGGGCAGGTGAACTGTTACGATAAAAGCTATGAGGTGTGACAACCACCAAAACGTAACGGAGGTTTAAAATGATTCGCAACACGGTGTCACGCAGATGTTCGGGAACCGCGCTGTTCTCGGTTCTCATGATTGGCCTTGTGCTTACCGCAGGGGACCATCTTCTGGCAAAGTCAAAAAAGGGTTGGCTTGGCGTTAGCGTGCAGGAGATGACGCCCACCTTACGCGAGGAGATGAAAATGGGCAATCGTCCTGGCTTGCTTATTGCTGACGTGGCTGAGGACAGCCCCGCAGAGGAGGCCGGTTTGCACGAGGAGGATGTTATTCTGAGTTTTGACGGGCACGAGGTGGAGAAAATTGCTGATTTTACGCGCATGGTGCGCAAGACGGCGCCTGGAACTCAGGTAAAAGTAAAATATCTTCGGGATGGCCAAGAGCAGGAAACAGAGGTCACCGTTGGCAAACGGCGGCGGCATCGCAGGAATGTATTCGCATTGGGCGGCGACCGATCGTTGTTTTTTGTTTCAGACCGGCCCCAACTTGGCGTTGAAATTCAGGAACTCAATGGCGACCTGGCCGGGTATTTCAAGGTTGAGGAACATGGCGGGGTGCTGATTCTGAAAGTGTTGGAAGATAGCCCGGCGGAGCAAGCTGGCCTCAAAGCCGGCGACGTCATCACCAAACTCGACGGCGAAGAAGTGTCCAATCCTGACGAATTAATCGATTTGCTCAAGGAATATGACGAAGGCGATGAAGTGCGCGTAGACTTTGTTCGAAAAGGCCAGGCAAAGCAGGCAAAAGTGCAATTGGAATATATTGAAAACTCGGGAGGCAGAAAATTCCGAGCTCTACCACCTGGCCTTCGGATGCACGGCTTTGAGCTGAGGGATTGGGACGGGAGCCGCGATATTCGCATTTTTGGCAAAAACCACTTGCGCCGTTTTATCTGAGGCCTGCCCACAAAATCTCGGAGCATCAAAAATTCAGAAGATAGGTTACTTTGGCCAAAACGGTTCGCACAGGATCCCGTGCCCCGGTGGTGTCCCGTTCTTCATTGTAAACCAGGAAGAAGTCGCTGCCCGGCGTGTGAATGAAGTTCATGAGGAAGTTGCTCACCACTCTATTTTCGAGCTCATTCCATTGAACATAGGCTTTGGCAAACAGATTGGGTGTGAAAGAGTATCTGACTCTGCCACCGAGAATGCTGGTTGTGAATTCGCCGTTGGGAAAGGGGACATCTACTCGATTCCAATCCCAGAAAACGTCAAGACCAAATCTTTTGGTTGGCCGCAAATAGGTGGACAGAGTAACACTGTTGAACGTACCGTCGTAAAATGAGCCACTGAGTACGTCCACGCTACCGGAGAGTTTTCGACTACGGTCCGAGTAGTAACTGAAGCCAAAAATATTGTACTTGTAAATACCGGCCGGGATAAAAGTCGTACCCAAATCAAATCCTGGGGCAGGAACATTGTCGTAAAAATTGATGAATCCAAAATACAGGTAGGATTCATCTTGAAACATGTTGAAGAGGCTCGTGCTGAGTGTGCGGTATTGCAGCTCATTGTCGTGGTTGGTAATCACTTCTACATCGTTAGAGAAGAATACTTGTCGCAAATTGGCGAAGTGGGGTCTGGGGCTCAACGTGAAGTTGCCCTTATACCGGCGAATATCGTGCCAGAGCAAGAATCCCATTTCTGGGTTGAAGTTTTCCCCGATGTCGGTGTAACTGCCCCGGGTGGAAAACTTGTCGTTGCCCCAGGAAACGTCAAGGAGGCCATTGTAATCTTTCCCCTTTAGACCAGGCGTTAACGTCTTTGCAAAATAGCCTTTTACGCTCAAGTTGTTGTCAAAGGCAAAAAGGCCGTCGATTCCGAAAGTGCGGTTGTACTGGCCGCCTTGCACGGGGTCTTTGCTCAGGGCTATGACCCCCACGTAGGAACGCTGCAAGACATCTTTCTTGATCCGAAGGGCAGAATAGTTTGTTTCAGGAATCCGCACGGCTGTGTTGAACGCATTGGTGTAGTTTAGGCCGTCGGTATAGGCATCCAAGAAGCCGATTTCAAAGGGCCCTTCTTTGCCCGTGATTTTGGCACCGCTCAGGATCTGCACCTGTTTGAATTCCAAGGTTTCAGGATCCTGGCTGAGGCCAATATTACGGCTGTAAAACAAAAGGGTCTGGGGATCCGAAAAATCACCCTCGCCAATGTTGAAAATGTCCAGCCCCTCGAGGAAGAATTCTCGCTTTTCCGGAAAAAACAGGTCGAAGCGAGAGAGGTTCACCTGCTCCTGGTCAGATTCAACCTGGGCGAAATCCGTATTAACGGTAAGGTCGGAAACGATTCCTGAGGTGATGTGCACCTTGGCATCCAGACCAGCATCGGTTATCTTCTTGGTGTTGTTGATTGCAGAAGTCTTTTCGATTCCGGCAATCGTGTAAGGCTTGAGCTGGACACGGCTGTCGTGCTTGATGTTTTTGAGGCCCCGAATGACACCAAACTTAGAAACTCTAAATTTCCCCGAGAAATCAAAGTCGTCATCCCGCGATATGGGTGCCCAGTAGTCCTCCTCCCTTTTGCGGGGAATGTAGCGTCCAAAATTAATGCCCCAGGTCAGGTTCTCTTTATTCTTAAATCTCAAGGTCTTGAAGGGGATGGCGATTTCTGCGGTCCAGCCGTATTTGTCCCTGCGGGAGGCGCTTCTCCAGACCCCGTCCCAGTCCCGGTTGATGTGCGTACCCTCAGATTTGATCTCAGAGTCCAGGCGGGCCCCCAGTGAGTTGGTAGCAAAATAGTAAGCATTTCTTTGGTCATGGTAGGTGTCGATGATGATTTCGAAGTAGTCGTTGTCCGAAAGGTCGTGGTCACGTCTCATTTCGTTGGCAACTATTTTGTAAGGCTGTTTGTCGAAGCAACGAATTCCAAAATAGATGTTTTTCTCATCGTAAGTGATTAACACGACCGTTGCTTCGGAAGCGGGTCGGCCTTCCTGGGGTTCCTTCTGAGTAAAATTCGTGACCAGGGCCGCGTCGGTCCATTCTTTCTTAGACAATATCCCATCTAAGACCGGTCCCGTAGAATTTCTTCGCACCCTTACCTCGAAACTGGTGGTATTGCGGCTGCTTCCGCTTTTCTTGTCATTTGTTGCGAAACTGACCAGAGGCAAGGCGACGAGAAAAAGTGAAACTATCTTGAAAATAAATAATTTCATAAACCAATTGGGGGAAATATTACAATGAAAAAAAATATATTAAATTTTCAACAAAAAGTCAAAGAAAAAAGCAACACATTACGAAGATGTTGCGGAAAAGTAGATTCTTGTGCAGCGGGGAATTAGAATGCCGTGTTTTTTCGCTTGACTCTTTTTAAATATTTAGCTATATTGCCGACCGCGAGGAAACTATGGCAGAGAAGAGATCCAGAAAAACAAGATCATTTGGTAAGCGCAGGGCTGTCCAGGCCCTTCCCTTTAATCCGGGGAATTACCTGTTTTTCGCCAGCGGGTTGATTGTTATCATCCTGGGGTACGTGTCTCTGGCACAAGGGCCAGCAAACAGTTTTTGGTCCCTGACCTTGGCGCCCATTTTGCTCGTCGTTGGATATTGTGTTCTCATCCCGTTGGCCATAGTCTACACGGGTAAGGTTAAGTCCCGGGAATAGTGTCATCCAAGTTCCTGATTCCGGGGCCGTGGTGTAGCCTGGTTTAACACGCCGGCCTGTCAAGTCGGAGATCGCGGGTTCAAATCCCGTCGGCCCCGCTCTTAACTGTTTGATTTAGCCATTGCATTTGCGTAGATGTGATGGCTTTTTTTTTGATAACTTGTTGGAACCGTAGGTGGTATTGTTCCAAAAGCCGATTCTGTTCATAGATATTCTGTTCGTTGACGATACTAATTAAGGCAAAATTTCATTTGAATTTTAGAGATTTTGTTTTATATTTACTTGGCAAATTTAAGAACTTGTAACTTTTAATGGCTTAGCAGTTGATATTCTGAATGTTAGGAGGCCTACTCCGTAATGAAATTGAAGGAAATTTTAAACGAAAGCAGAATCAAAATTCCGCTTGAGAACACCTCGAAAGATAAGATCATCGAAGAAATGGTAGATATGATTGACCATTCCAATAAATTGAAAAATAAGTCGCAAATTTTGCAAGCTGTATTAGACCGGGAAGCTGTCATGAGCACGGGTGTAGGCGAGGAAGTGGCCATTCCACACGGAAAGTCCGATGGCGTCGATGATATCGTGGCTGCTCTTGGCATCACCAAAACCCCGGTCGATTTTAACTCGTTGGATGACAAACCCGTTCGTTTGGTCTGGCTTTTGGTAGGGCCTCAGGACAAAACGGGCCCGCATTTAAAAGCGTTGAGTCGTATATCGAGGCTGATGCACAAGAAGAAATTCAGGGAGCAACTGATGAACACCCATTCGCCAAAGGAAATGATTGACGCCATCAGCCATGAAGAAGAATCGTATTTTGAGCTTTGAGCGCAGCTTTGCGCTAAGGCATCTACCCAAATAAGTGCTCGCCACTTTGGGGCGGTTGCAAGCCCGCCATTTTCCCGTGATCTCTAAAACTCGACTAAGAACTCTTTCATCCCTTACACAAAAAAAATACCGTGAGAAGTTTGGTCTATTTCTGGCAGAAGGTATCAACCTCTGCGAAGAAGTATTAAAATCCGATTTCCAGATCAAAGAGTTGATCTACTGCCCGGAGATTTTGCGGTCAACTCATGGCGAATCCTTGCTGGAGAGATTCAAGAATGAAGAGGTTCCCGTAGAACAGTTGCCGGAAGCAGCATTCCTGAAGATTTCCAACACTGTGCATTCCCAGGGTGTCATAAGCGTCGTTGCCACGAAGAGGTTTTCCCTCAATGCGCTGCTGAAGCAGAAACCCAGGATAGTGGTGGCGTTGGAGCGAATAACCGATCCCGGAAACCTGGGGACCATCATTCGAACTGCAGATTGGTTCGGAACCGGTGGGGTCGTCATTGGCGAAAACTCGGTGGAGGTGACCAATCCAAAAGTTGTCCGCGCAACCATGGGCTCAATCTTTCATCTGCCTATTCTGACCAACCAGAAGCTTGGCAGGACATTGCTTGAATTCAAGAGACACGGGTATTCACTCGTAGCGGCGGATGTGGACGGTTCCGTGTCTTACTCGCAACTTACTTTTAAGGGTAACCAGGTCTTGCTGTTGGGGAATGAAATTACCGGGATAAGCGAGGAGCTGAAAGGCGACGCAGTGGTCAGAGTGAAAATTCCGAAAACAGGTATGGTAGATTCTCTCAACGTAGCCGTTGCGGCTGGAATATTCTTAGCGGAAATGTCGAGGAGTTAGTGCTTGAACGATTCGCTCGAACAGATAGAGGTGCCACACCCAAGCTTGCGGGCGATTGCTGTTGCGATCATCCTGGGCTTTGTGTTAGCCGCTCTGATGATACTGATGCCTTTGGGGTTTTTCCCAAAAATGCAGTTGCTGCTTTCAGAGGCGATGATCGTGGTGCCAAGCTGCATCTACCTGTTCATGAAAAAATACAACTTCCGCGACGTTTTTCGCTTGCGCCGGGTCGACAAAAAGTTGGTCATCGCAAGCGTACTTCTGGCTTTGGCCGTGGTCGCAATCGCCGACGAAGTCGACAGGCTCATCGGTATGTTCATCGAGATGCCGCCTGAGTTTGAGCAAGTCTTGTTGAAAATTTTGAAAGCCGACACGTTTACGGACTGGGTCATGTTGATTTTGGCAGCAGTCATCCTGGCAGGCATCGTAGAGGAAATGCTATTTCGGGGGATGTTGCTACAATCGTTGGAGCGCAGACTGGAATTGCCGTACGCCATTTTTTTGACCGCGTTGGTGTTTGCGATGTTTCATCCGACCCCCTGGCTCCTTCAAGTGCTCCTATTCGGTCTCCTGCTGGGGTATTTAGCCTGGCGCAGCAAAAGCATTGTGCCCGGCATCATACTTCACTGTATGACCAACGCCTTTTCCATAATTTCTTTAAACACGGATTTTGCATGGTTTAAATGGTACGACTGGTACGATCACGTCTATCCGCCCGTGTTGGTTGTGGCGGCTTGCGTTGCCTACTACAGCATGAAATGGTTCCATCATTTGACTGAATGAATAGAGCGCGCCTTAGCCATTTTACTATTTATTTTTCTTAGACTAAGGAATTTACAGCTTCGTGACAAATCTTCTATTTTTTCTTCACAAGATTTTCCGCAAAACCCCTAAATTGCTATTATTATAAAAAACAAATCCACATCAACTGAAATTACATCCTTGGGCTACATTCCAATATCTTATGAAGAAAATCGTCATTCTGAACGAGGAACTGGGCTGCCAAATGCAACTGTACTTAGCCTTGTGTGATGCCTATTCGGTCGAAGTTGCAGAGAATGTGAAGTCCGCCATGTATTTACTGAGGAAAGTCAGGCCAGAAATCTTGCTGATGGATTACGACCTGAATCAATTCAAGCACAATGGTGCTTCAGGACTTAGATTTCTGAAAAAGGTCAAAAGAAAGTATGAAAGCCTTAAAATCGTCACCATCCTGAACAACAAGGATAAGCATATTGCCACTGAGATACAAGAAAACGGCGCAGACAGCATACTTTATAAGCCAATTAAAAACAGACGCCTGATTGCGCACATTAATAGATTGTCGAACAATTGAGTAATTTGCTTTTCGTGTATCAGTAGATCTCCCTAATCCAATTGCTTCTCGCACGCGCTTCTTCGGATTTAGTCAAGATGAGATAATCCTGTGATTATCTTTTTAAGTGATTAGGGGGGAGGCCAGTATTTTTAGAAAATACTGGCCTTTTTTTTGTAGAGATTTGTTATTTTTTTGCAATTTGTCATTGAAATTACGTATAATTTTATTACTTTTAATGGGTGCAGAGAAATAACATTTGAACATTGACTTCTTTTCAAGGTGAGGAGTCCCGCATGAAAACAATCCTGGTGGTTGATGACGAAATCAACCTGAGAAAATTGTATCAACAAGAATTGGAGGAGGAAGAATACAGAGTCATTCCAGCCAGCAACGGTCAAGAAGCGATCCAGAAATTCAAGACGGAAGATGTGAATCTGGTGGTTCTGGACATTAAATTAGAGCAGGAGAATGGATTGGATATTCTAAGAAAGATGATGTCGTTTAACCGGGACGCAAAAGTCATTATCAACACCGCTTATTCCACCTACAAATCAGATTTTGCCACGTGGTCTGCCGATGCTTACCTGGTCAAATCTTCAGATTTAGATGAATTGAAGACGACGATTTCAAAGCTGCTGGCGGACGGTTGAGTCGGATTAACTGAATTTGGTGCCTTTTCTTCTGCGACACCGCTTTTGCTTTATTTTTCTAAATCTCGTTTGGTTGCCTCGACACTTTTTTCTGAGATCGTCATCATCGCCGTGCTTTTTCTTGTGTCCGATGCCCTCCTCCAAACTAAACATCTGCGGCGTACTCCAAACTTTCTTCCTCATTTTTCAACCTCGGTCGGATTGTTAGATTTCCAGGTCGAGCAGTAGATAAAATCGCCCCAGAGATTTTCGGTCGCCACGTACGCCAGCGGGCGGCATCCGCCGGCGCAGTTGCCACAGGTTTTGCAGAATCCTTCAAATTTTTCAGGTTCCACATACTTGTCCATGAGCCAGCTCAAATCCGCCCACGCTTTGGCCAACCCTTTCTCGAGGACGCTGTTTTTTTCTTTCCAGACGCTCGACATGGAACACTGGTAGAGATCGCCGTGCTGAAAAATCTGTCCAGAATAAATATCATCGTCGCCGAGGGCACAAATCGGTCCGGTGTCGTCCTCTTCGAGACCTAAGGTGAAACTCTCGAACTCGGTGTCGTATTCATCGCGATTGTAAATGGCTTTGACCTCGCGGTTGAGCCAGTCGATGTCCTCACGCGAGGGCCTTAAGTAGGCGTAATTGCGAGCGCCCCGTCCAATGGGCGCGATCTCATCCAGTGTGGTTTCAGCCACGCCCAGGCTCCTGGCCAAATGCAAAATGGCAGGCACATCTCTTATATTTTGTCTGGTAACCGTCACCTTGAAGCTTAGACGGAAATCGTGTTCTTTCAACAAGCCTGCATTCTTCACAATCCGGTCAAAGCTTCGCCCCATGAGCGCATCATTAATGGTTGCTTCCGAACCGTTAATGCTCAATTGAATGGCGCTCAATCCGGCATCTCTTAATCTTAAGGTTTTGTCCCTGGTCAACCTTGTGCCGTTGGTGGTGAGTTCCACCCAGGCGTTGTTCTTCCTGAGCTTCTCAATGTAATCGTAGATTTCAGGTACCAGCAGTGGTTCGCCGCCGGTGAGGATCACCTTGAGCACGTCGTGATCGACAATCTCATTCAAAATGAACTGGCGTTCTGCCGCAGATAGTTCAAATTCTTCGCCATGGTATTTTTCAGCATCCATGAAGCAGAACGAACAGTCGATGTTGCATTTGTTGGTCAGGACCCAATAAAGTTCCAGGGGCGCTTTGAGAAAGGGCATACGTTGGTTTCCGTTGAATTCGCTTACCTGAAATGTAGAAATATTCGAGTCAGATGTCAAATTAAAATAAAAACACAATGATTGGAGAATTGCAACTTTTGGTGTGACTTGATTTTTTAAACAAAAGTTAGTATATAACCCCAAGCCGAATGGAAGCAACATTAATGACAAACCCATGATTTGCTAAAACCAATCAAATGTTCATTTCTAAAAGAATTAGGACAACCTGTGGAATGGCATTTTTGTTTGAGACCAAATGGAAGCCTTTGTTATTGGTCCTAATACTCTGCCTTATTCTGCAGGTTACCTCTTGTGCGCCAGATGAAACGCACCCTGCAACACTGCGCGTCTACGCGGCCGCCAGTCTAATCACCGTCATGCCGCAACTCAGGGATGCCTTCGTCAAGAGGCATCCGCAGTCGAAGGTCGAATTGACGTTTGCGGCTTCGTCGGTGTTGGCCAAACAGATTGCCCGGGGCGCCGCCGCAGACCTGTTTATTTCGGCGAACATGCAATGGGTGGACTACCTGGAAGAGAAGGCATTGGTTCGGCCTGAAAATCGTTTCGAATTCATCGGCAACCGGCTGGTTTTGATTGTGCCTAAAGTTAGTCGACTTGGTCTTTCAGGCATAAACGATTTAAGCAAACCGGACGTGCACAGAATTGCTCTGGCCGATTGGGCGCACGTGCCGGCCGGTCTCTACGCGAAGCAAGCTTTGCAGAAGCGGGGGCTCTGGCCTCAGATTGCCCCCAAGTGCATTCCGGCTTTGGATGTGCGGGCAGCCCTGACTTATGTGGCCAGGGGCGATGTGGATTGCGGCATCGTTTACCGCACCGACGCCCGCTTGAGCGGGAAAGTGACCATCGTCGGCGAACTGCCGGATGAAATCCAACCAGACATCCGCTATTCTATTGCATTGCTCCAAGGTTCCTCCAGTCCATTCAGCGAAGATTTTCTCGCTTTCCTACGCTCAAAGCCGGCTTCTGAAATCCTCACCCGCCAGGGTTTTCTCATTTTGAAGCCATGGGGCGATTGATGGCTTCCCAGCTCCAGATTCTTCTCCTCTCCTTAAAAGTGGCCAGCCTGGCGACCGTTGCCATCTTGCCAGTAGGCACCTATTTAGGCTGGCTGTTGTCGCGCAAGAGCTTTTTGGGCAAATCGCTTCTCGACGGTGTGGTGAACTTTCCGTTGGTGCTACCGCCTGTGGTTACCGGCTATTTTCTGTTGTTCCTGTTGGGACCACAGGGAGTCGTGGGACAATTTCTGCAGCGCTGGTTTGGCTTCAGGCTGGCCTTTACCTGGAAAGCGGCTGCGGTGGCGGCCGCGGTGGTGAGCCTGCCGCTGCTGGTGCGCTCCGTGCGTGTGGCCGTGGATTCGGTGGACGCGAAATTGGAAGAGGCCGCACGGGTGCTGCGCGCCAGCGAATGGAGCATTTTTGTTAGAATCACTTTGCCGTTGGCGGCCAACGGGATCCTGGCGGGTTCGGTGCTGGCGTTTGCCAGAGGGCTGGGAGAATTTGGCGCGACCATTGTGTTCGCCAGCAACATTCCCGGCAAGACTCAGACCATCCCCCTGGCCATCTTTACCTATCTCAACCAGCCCGGCGGTGAAAGCAAGGCACAAATCCTGGTTATCATTTCCATGGTCGTTGCTTATTTGAGCATTCTGGTCAACGAGTGGCTTCTGAGGAAATTCAAAAAGTAATGTTCTAACAAATTCGAAATGTTAGCAGCCTCCATAAGAAAACAGATTGAGGATTTTGAAATCGACCTGGCGTTGGAAGTCGCGCCGGGGTTTACCGCTTTATTCGGGCCTTCAGGTTCTGGCAAGACGACTACGCTCAATCTGTTGGCGGGATTGCTAACGCCTGACCAGGGAGAGATCGTTTTAAACGGCCGGATCTTATATTCTAAAAAGAAAAAAATCAATCTTGTACCGCAGCAGCGCCAAGTTGGTTACATTTTTCAGGAAAGCCGACTTTTCCCCCATCTGAGCGTGCGCGACAATCTGCGCTTTGGGCTCAAAAGAACCCCGCGGCAAAACCAGAAGTTCGGCTTTGAAAATGTGATTCAAATCGCCGGGGTAGGCCATCTGCTGCAGCGGATGCCGGCAGACCTCTCCGGCGGCGAGAAACAGCGCGTTGCCCTGGCCAGGGCGTTGCTGGCCTCGCCTGATTACCTCCTCATGGATGAACCGCTAACCGCGCTCGATTTGTCCTCGCGGCTGGCGTTCTTGAAGTTCTTGAAAGAGCTGCACCAGCGCCTGGCCCTGCCGATCCTGTACGTAACCCACGACCTTTCTACGGTATTGAATTTTGCCGACCAGGTCGTTGTCTTGAAAAACGGCAGCAACGTTGGCTACGGCTCGCCTTACAGTTTGCTGGACAAAATGGCAGCGCCGCCGTTGCTTTCCTTTGAAGACGTTCCGAACATTTTTGAAGTGGAGATCACCTCACACCACGAAACAAAGGGCCTGACCATCGCGGCCGTCGAAGAGCTAACCTTTATTTTGCCGTTGCTAAAATGCGCAGTCGGTGAAAAGATTTCATTGAATATCCCGGCCTCGGAAATCATCATTGCAAAGGAAAAGCCCAAGCTCCTGAGTGCCAGCAATATTTTCGCGGGCCAGATCACGCAACTTTACCATTTGGGTGAACGGGTGTTGGTAAAAATAGATGCCGGGCAATCGTTTACCGCCGAGATTGTTCCAGCCACCGTGGAGAGATTGACGCTTCAAGTTGGCGGAGAAGTCTACCTCATCATCAAAGCGAGTTCCTTCAGAAGATTGGTGTCGTCTTGAAGGGACAGAAAATAGTCCTTGCAGGATACGACAGTTGTGAGTATATTTCATCTGGAAATATTAGGTATTAGCGAATTCCAGGACATTCAGAAGAGAATCCAATGGCTCGCGTATGAACAAACTGAAGTGGTTTAAAACTGTTGAGCAACATATACCCACGATAGCTTTTATTACAAATACCATCTCCAAAAGATAATCAAAATGAGTGAAAAGACCCTAAAACTATGGATGAGAATATGACAAAATTAACCACTGCCAAAGTTAAATTGCCCAAAGAGGTAGAAGCCTGCATAAAGTCATTGACAAACAATCAATACAGTTTTGATGATCGAATAAGAATTGCAATAGCAACAGGCTTGTTCGTTGAAAAAGAAATTACCCTTGCGCAAGCCGCGAAGTTGGCGGGAATGAGCTTGTATGAATATTTAGTTTATTTGAGACTTAAGGGCGTATCAGCCCATGAATATACCGAAGCTGAATTCGAAATGGATAAGGAATTTGTGAGAAACTACCTTAACCAATAAATGAAAAAAAAGGAAATAGTTTCTAACGCCGGGCCTTTGATATTTTTGTCTATCCTTGGTAAGATCCACCTACTTAAACGTCTATTTACAACCGTTTACATACCACAAGCTGTGTTTGAAGAAGTTGTGCTCACAGGTAAGGATAGGCCCGGAGAAAAAGAGATAACCCGGGGATTAGAGGAAGGCTGGTTGGTAAAAGTAAAGATAAAAAACAAGTTAGCAGTTGAGGGTATGATGGGAAAACTACATCGAGGCGAAACTGAAGCCATTGTATTGGCAAAAGAATTAGGAAATGAGAGCGTTATTTTGGACGATCTTTCTTCACGAGAAAAAGCCAGAACGATGAATCTCAAGGTAACTGGCACCATCGGAATATTAATGTTAGCTAAGAAAGAAGGTGTGGAACTTAACCTGCGGAAAGAATTAGACAAACTAATTGAACATGGCTTTCGAATTTCAGAAAAATTGTATCAAAAGATTATTGCTGTGAAATAAACGATGGGAACATATACAGAATCGGCCTTTTCGTTTCCAGGTCTTTCCGTGACCTAATATTCAAAAAGAGTTTGTATGAACCTCCCCCAACTCCTCGATCAGCTCAAAACCGATCCGGCCTTTACGGCCAACGTCACCACCTGGCAGGTGCTCGAGGCAAGAGAAGCGCAGTATGCCGACTTCCCCCTTGACTTAAACCCGGCGCTGATTGAGGCGATTAATCAGCGGGGGATTAAGCAGCTTTACTCGCACCAGGCTGAAAGCATTGGGCACCTCCTGGCAGGCAGAAACGTGGTGGTGGTGACCCCAACCGCCAGCGGCAAAACGCTGTGCTACAATCTACCGGTGCTCAACACCGTGCTCTCCGACCCACAAGCCAGGGCGCTCTACTTGTTTCCCACCAAAGCCCTGTCGCAAGACCAGGTGGCCGAGTTGCACCAACTGGTGACGATTCTTGGGCACAAAATAGATTTCGACCTCAAGACCTACACCTTCGACGGCGACACGCCGGCGTCTGCCCGCAAAGCCATCCGCAGCTCCGGGCACATCGTGGTCACCAATCCGGACATGCTGCACCAGGGCATTTTGCCGCACCACACCAAGTGGGTGAAATTGTTCGAGAACTTGCGTTACGTGGTCATCGACGAGCTGCACAACTACCGCGGCATCTTTGGCAGCCACCTGGCCAACGTTCTACGTCGGCTGCGCCGCATCTGTGCGTTTTACGGTTCGCGACCCCAATTCATTTGCTGCTCGGCTACCATCGCCAATCCCAAAGAGCTGGCCGAGCAAATCACCGAGCAGCCGGTTGAGCTGGTGGACCGCAACGGCGCACCGCGAGGGAGGAAGCATTTTATTCTCTACAATCCGCCGGTGGTAAATCGGGAACTGGGTATTCGCAGGTCGTATGTCAAAGAAGCCCGCGCCATTGCCAAAAGATTCTTGCTGAACGATGTTCAGACCATCGTGTTTGCGCGCAGTCGTTTGCGGGTTGAGATTCTGGTGACTTATTTGAAGCAGATCATAAGAAAGGCCAAAAAATCGGCAGATCTCATTCGAGGCTATCGCGGCGGCTACTTGCCCACCGAACGCCGGGCCATCGAACGCGGTTTGCGCAGCGGAGAAGTGCTCGGTGTGGTGAGTACCAATGCCCTGGAGTTGGGCATCGACATCGGCCGACTGCAAGCAGCGGTGATGGCGGGTTACCCCGGCACCATTGCCAGCGCCTGGCAGCAAGCGGGACGGGCTGGCAGACGCGCTGAAGCCTCGGTGGCCATTCTGGTGGCCTCCAGCGCCCCCATCGACCAGTACATCGTCAACCACCCCGATTATTTCTTCGCCAAAGCACCTGAGTCAGGCGTGGTGGACGCTGACAACCTGGTGATTCTGTTGGACCACATCAAATGCGCGGCCTTTGAACTCCCGTTTAATGAAGATGAAAAGTTCGGGGTAGAGACCACGCGGGAAATCCTCGAATACCTGGAAGAAAACGGCGTGCTGCATTTTGTGCCCGCTTCCGAACATGAGGCTGGCGACACGGGCCGGGGCCGCTTCCACTGGATGACCGACGCCTATCCCGCCGAAGCCGTAAGCCTGCGCAGCGCCACCCCGGACAATGTGGTGATCATCGACACCACCAACGAAGAGCGCGTCATCGGGGAAGTCAATTTGTTGGACGCGCCCATGATGCTGCACGACGACGCCATCTACATTCACGAAAGCAAGCAGTACCACGTGGACAGGCTCGACTGGGAGCGCCAGAAAGCCTATGTGCACCAGGTGCAAGTGGATTACTACACCGACGCCCACACCGACACCAGCCTGCGGGTCCTGGACAAGTTCGAAGAAGCGGAAATCTCCGGCGGTCACAAGGGCTACGGCGAGGTCAACGTGCACTGGCAGACGACCAAGTACAAGAAGCTCAAGTTTGGCAGCCACGAAAACATCGGATTTGGCAAGGTGGAGCTGCCGGAAATGGAAATGCACACCACTTCTTACTGGTGGGAATTCAGCCAGGACGTCGGGGACAAGCTGCAAATGAACGACGCCACCCTGGGGGACGGCCTGAAGGCGCTGGCCAACGCCCTGGCCACGGTCGCCGCCGTGTACATGATGTGTGACCCCAAAGACCTGCGTGCCCTGCCCATGGTGCGCGCCCCCTTAACCCAGCGGCCGACCATTTACGTCTACGACAACCACGCCGGCGGCGTCGGCTTCAGTCGGAAACTCTTCCACCTGCACGATGAGCTAAAACAGGCGGCTCTCGAATTAATCGACGAGTGTGGCTGTGACAGCGGCTGTCCGTCCTGTGTTGGGCCGACGTTGGAAGTCGGAGAAAAGGGCCAAGAGAGCGCCCTGGCGTTGTTGAATTTGGAATAGGTAGAACAAGGATATTGCAATTAAACCTACATCCATTCCATTAGGTTCTAAGCAGGCTTGCCATCGAAGGGGTTTCCGTTTACTGATTTCTCATCTTCAAAACTTAGACCGGCGCTGATTATTTTATCGCTTTAAAAAAGATTATCTAATAGTCGGCATTTTTCCCCCAACCTGGGTATCCATTACAGATAGTTCAAGGGGTTTTATTAAGACGACATGTTTGAGCGGTGGAGGGCTTATTAGCACCTAATGTACCCGACAAAACCTTCGGCTCGTTTCTCAAGGCGTTTCGTTATCTCCTTCTTGGTTTCAGGTTCCTGAGGGTTTGATACAACTCCTGTTAGCCGGAAAAATAGAAGAACCCGACCAGAAACTTTGGCTCCTGGCTGTGTTCGATAAGCTGTCCCAGGCGCTTTATTGGTGTCTTTGTGCTGGTGTTGGTGATGAAGGCTTTGTGCTGCATAATCTGAGTTTTATCCTAACAGCGGCAAATTATCCCATTTGGTCGTAAGTGACGGCGCGAGTATGTCGTGAGTTGTGTCATAAGTTTGTCGCAAGTTTTGGATCCTTTAAATGATAAACCAAACGATTAGTCGCTCCTTCTGCTTTGATGATCCCTTTCTGAATCAACGCGCTTAGATCCCGTTGTAAAGTACGACGATTGACATCGGCGCAAATAGCCTCAAAATCCGTTATTTGCATTTGACCGTGTTCAATCAGGTAACCCAGTGCAAGGGCCTGTCTGCTTGAAAGCTGACATTTTTTTGCCAGCACGTCTCTTTTAATAACCTGTTCTCCTCGCTGCCTTACTTCGCGCATCTGCACACAGAGGCCTTCTACGAAATATTCCAGCCACCGGGTCATCTTCATTCCTGAATTTCGCACGCTTTGGATTGCTTCATAGTAACGCCTTCGGTCCCGATCGTAATACTCACTGATTGTAAAAAGCTGCTTAAAATCATAGCCACCTTGATACAGGCAGAGTGTAGAAAGAAGACGCGCCGTGCGGCCATTACCATCCACGAAAGGGTGATCGTGCACCAGTTGAAACTGCGCGATGCCGCTGACCAAAACAGGATGAGCTTCCCTTTCGGAGTTGAGCCACTCGACCAGTTCTGCCATTAAGTGCGGAACCTCCTGGGACGGTGGCGGTGTGTAAATCGTTTCTCCGGTAGCGGAATTGACTACGTAGTTCTGGATCAGACGGTATTTTCCCGGCTGCGCCTGCTCGCCGCGCACCCCGGCTACTAACCGCTTGTGAATTTCTCGGATGAGTCCCTCGGTGATCGGTTCGCCGCTGTTCAAATACTCTGCCACCAAATCAAATGCCTTCCGGTAATTCAGCAGCTCTCTGGCGTCTTGAGGGTCGGCATCAACAACCTCTTCGCCTTTCCACAGACGTTCCGCTTGTTCCAGTGTCAGACGTGTGCCTTCGATATGGGTGGTATGATGCGCCTCCAGAAGTACGGCGCGTGCGCTCATTTCCCGAATCCATTCCTCGGAAAGCGCTGCCGCTTCCAGAAATCCGCGTGCTCGCTCAATCTGGGTTAGCAGATTGGCAATTTGATTTGTGATGTTAAATTTTGGTGCAAACATGATTAAATGTCAAATTAGAAAGTCAGACCTCACAATTAAACGGATTCTGCTTATGAAATCCGGTTCCAGGTTCTCCTGGCAGTACTTTAAACTCTCAATGATAATTTCAAAATACTTGATTTCTTTGAAGACTGGCAGCCACTCAAGAATGGTATGCGTGGTAAAATAAATGCCGTCTTTATCAACGATACTATACCGAGCCATCGAACGTCTTTATATCTCAAGTGAATGATTATGGCCATACTGTTTTCGACCATTAAGGGATGCAATCCCTAATTCAACTATTCCCCTTCGACAGGCTCAGGAAGGGCGCAGGGGATTCCCTGGTGGGTTGAGCACGGGGGTTAAATCCCCTGCGAGCGTGGCAGTGAGACCATCCACGTGAGAATGTGCTTACGCGCCACAGCACTTTTTATACTTCTTTCCACTACCGCAGGGGCAAGGTTCATTTCGACCTGTCTTCTCATCAACTCGCTTCGGCGCCGGCAGGTTCAGCAACCGTTCCAAATCCGAGATGTCCTCAGGCTTGTCAGGCTCAAACCCGATGATATATTTCCAACCATGTTTCTCAAATATTGATGCGATTTCTCCCATTCTTTCCTCTGTCTGCACCCGTACCACAGCAGGTTTTTTGTCGGTGCCTAATTTTGCCATATTCGTTCCTCCATCAATTTTGAAAAGTTCCTCGAGAAATGAGTCAGGTCCTTAAGGCATAATCGGGCGATTCTTTAATCAAAATCAAATAAGTCATCTTCATAGAAATCATCATTATGCCATAACTCACTTTTCAGTCTCTCATAAACGTTGAAAACAATTGGACAAATCGAATAATTATTTACCACTCCCCAAAGCCGAAAGACAAACTCATCTTTGTGTAAGTGAGGATAAGATGCGCATGCCTTTGGACGACACTCATAATTCAAGCACATGTTGTTTTCAAGAAACGGACAAGGTAGAGCATTGAATGTATATTCTGATGGGTCATCTGCATCCTGGATCAAATACTTTTCCCGGAATTCACCGATTGATATTTTTAAACCGGAAGCAAACTTCGATACATCATCCTTATCTAAAGTAGGTTTCACATGTTTACAGCAATTCCCACATTCCGTGCAGTCTATCTGAGCGATTACTTCATCATTAATCCGATGGACAATAGCGTCTAATTCCTCAATTTCAATATCGAGCT
Organism: bacterium; assembly: GCA_046757525.1. Taxonomy (GTDB): domain Bacteria; phylum Zhuqueibacterota; class Zhuqueibacteria; order Oceanimicrobiales; family Oceanimicrobiaceae; genus JBHHYI01. The sequence continues at coordinate 22,146 of JBHHYI010000037.1, forward strand.
GCTTCAGGAAGCCACGGAACTTCCAGTTCTCTTTTTCCTTTTCCTCGGCCATTCTTTCAATGGCTTTCAGGTCTGTCTCAATTTCCATTAGGAAGTCCCAAAGGGGGATTTTTTGTAAATTCTAACGATTTCGCAGAATCGGTTACACCAGCATCGAACTGATCTAAAATTGCAAAACTGAATGGCTTAAGTCTTACCCAGATTAAAAATCACGCCTCTTCGGTGCAATCCGGCTAACGACATGTTTGAGCGATAGTGGGTTTATTAGCACGAAACTTAATAAGTGAGACTGGGCCTTGAAAACCCACAAAAGTAGCCCAGAGCGCACGAGCCCACCATCCGCTCCAAAAAATTTTTAGCCGTAATTATTTGATATTGTAAGAGTTGTGCTTTCTGAGCTGACTTCTGGAAATAAAGACATTTCCCATAGACTGGCCCAGGGCTCTACACTCTCTCTTTAATTCGGATGCTGTATTTTTCTCGGATTTGCGCCAAGTCTTCATCTTCAGAGGCAGGATTTTCCAAATACCTTTCTGATAATTTGTCCCTTATCTCTCTCATCATGGCTACAGCATCAAACTTCTTTTTTGTCTTGTTAGCTTTCATCAATAATTTCCCTCGGTGACCTTATTTCAAGCAGGGCGTATCCATACTTAAGATTTGTAGCATTATAAAGTTGAATTCTTCTAAGATTTACGATATGTCTGAAATTCCAACTTACTAACACATCGACTCGATTGATGGTTGCAATTGCAATATGTTGGGCATCAACTAGAAATTTTTGAGGTATGGCCTCTTCTTCGATATATTTTAGAGCCAAAAACTTTGCTTGTTCCTCAAGAGTTACAAATTCGATGAATTCTGTTGGTATTGATTGGTGCAAATCTCTGACTTGTTTGGGTGCATTTTCTAATTCTTGAAGTGTTAAGTCGGAAAGAATTAAAACCTTGCGACCTGTCTTGAATTGTTCAATTAGTTGAGTGGAATGCTCAGTAAACTCATCATCGAAATAACCGCCAAAAACCGAAGTATCGATATAGACTCTCGTTTTCATCAAATTAGCCTTGTATTCTCAGATTTCATCAAACTACGAGCGTTATCTTTTTTAAAAAGGATTGTTCTCTTCAACTTTACGTGGAAAATAAATTTTCCGACTTTTACAGTATTAGTTGTACGCATTTACCATACTGTCGTTTTTTCTTTATGGCTTTATGTGGCCAACCAGCGATTGTACAGCCCCCGGATAACACAAATCAACATAATAAATGTCAAATCAAAAATCAATCGAAATTAGTGCATGACAAGCACATGAAATTCAACTTACTCTCTTTACCATTTCCTGCAAATTTCTTCTCAATTCGGTGTCCAATTTCCAAAGCCGGGTTTAAAACTCTCATTGAAGCCCATGATCTCGATTCCGTTTGAGATGCAAACACCACTCGAATTCCGGTTTGATCTCATAAATCTATTGAAATTCACAACCATTTTTTTTATGTTGAAGATAATCGTCCGTCGAGGCGATTGGGTAACAACATTAAAAGGTAACCTATGACATCCTTCAAATCCTTATTGGAAGAAACCCTGGACGCCTGGGAAAACGCCCGGCAAGGGGTTATTAAAGAAGTCGAAAACATTCCGGCGGACAAATTCGATTTCAGGCCGACGCCGGAAGTTCGCAGCGTAAAAGAGCAAGTGGTGCACATTCTGGAAGTGGCCATGATGATGACCGGTGAGCTCACGCGGTCAGATACGAATTTTCGCCGAGCACCCTGGCCCGAGCTGCTGAAAATGTATGCCTCCCAAGCTTACCAGGCGGCCACCAGGGAGGCCTTGCTGGCTTTGTTGCAATCGCAATTGCAGGATGGAATGCGTAAGTTTCAGGCAGCCGGGGAGCTGCACATGCTGCAATTCATCGAGCGTTTTGACGGTGAGCCTGGCACACGTCTGGCGTGGCTGCAGCACGGCATCGCCCAGGAAATGTACCACCGGGGACAGTTGACTCTGTACGCGCGCCTGCTGGGCCTCGAACCGGCTTTGACCCGGAAGATCCGGGGTGGGTGAAAATGCATCGCTCCATCCAAAACGTTCGCCGTACGTTTAGAAAACACCAGATTCGTGTGGGCCGAGTTTTGGCCGGGTTAGGGCTGCCAGAATATACGATTTTGACCTTTTTCTCAGTCTTGCTGGGCATCTCTGCCGGATTTGCCGGTGTCGGGATTCATGAAGTCATCGAATTGATATCCCACGTTTCGTTCAAGAAAGTTCTGGGCGGTCCATTCCCGAGGATGCTCCTTTTTGTGATTCCCGTGGTTGGAATGCTGCTGCAAAGCCTCATGAAGAAGCTGGCGCCTAAACAGGCTGCTCAAAGGGGAATCATTGAGATCATAAAATCGGTGGGCATGCGCAACGGCCGCATGCCTTTCCGAACCACTTTATTCCAGTTTATCGCACCGGCTATCTGCATTGGCACTGGAGGCACCGTAGGGCCTGAAGCGCCAGCGGCCCAGTCGGGTGCCGGCATCGTAGCCACCCTGGGGCGGATCATGGGCCTCTCCGAATCGAGACAGCGCATCTTTACTGCGGCCGGGGCTGGGGCCGCCATTGCGGCAGTTTTCAACACGCCCTTGGCCGGCGTGTTCTTCGCCATTGAGGTCGTCCTGCTCAACGATTATCGTGTTTCGGCCCTGAGCGTATTTTTATTGGCCTCCGTTTCTGCAAGCGCTGTTTCCAGAATCATCCTGGGAAACGAGCCCAGATTTATTTTCAGTCCGGTGGCTATTGGTTCCTACCGCTTGTTTGTGTTCTATCTGGTCATGGGTATCGGTGCTGGCTTGCTCGCCGTTGCATTCATCCGCAGCCACGAAGCGATCAAGAGAAGCTGCAACGAAATGTACCAGAAGATTCCGAATTTCGTTGGCATGGCCCTGGTAGGCCTTTTGATGGGCATGGCCGGATATTGGGTGCCGTTGATTTTTGGTGTGGGCTATGATGCCATGAATCAAATCCTGGCAAACTCCTTGTCGATGCAAACGGTCCTTATTTTACTGCTGCTAAAATTTTTTCTGGTTCTGTTGATTCTGGGCGTTGGGGGTTTCGGCGGCGTGTATGCCCCTTCTCTTTTCTTGGGGGCTTGTTTTGGCCACCTTTTCGCAGCGGGCATGTCGCACCTGTTTGGCTTCTCTCTGGACTTGACGACTTACACCTTAGTCGGCATGGGCGCCATGTTAGCGGCCATCAATTCCGTGCCTTTGACTGCCATCATGATGCTTTTCGAGATGACCAACGATTACCATTTCATTCTGCCGTTGATGGTGGGCATCGTCGGCAGCACTTTGGTAGTGCAAATGCTTCTCAAAGGCTCAATCTATGGCAGGGAATTGCAGCGTCAGGGCTACCAGTACTCACTGGGAAGGGACACGCGCATTCTGAAAACTATTCGAGTCGGGGATGTGTTTCGGCAGGATATCTTGACAGTGCCGGAAAACCTAACCTTGGTCGAATTGATTCACAATTGCCTGGATCATCCTCACGACACCATTTACACCGTGGACCGACATGGAAAGTTAAACGGCGTGATCCTCTCCAGCAATCTGCGGCAGTTAATCACCGAATATCAGAATTTGAAAGAAATGGTTATCGCCAAGGATCTGGCAGAACCAGGGATTACGACCTTAAAAGAGACCGACGATTTAGATTACGCTATGCGCATTTTCGGCAAACGAAGGGTTGAAGAGGTGCCTGTGGTCAGTTCAAAAGCAAGCACAAAGATTTTGGGGACCCTCCATTACCAGGACGTTCTCAATGCTTACAACAACGCCCGGGTAAGGTTGAATTTGACCGACGGGTTGGCCGACGATATGAAGTCCATCGAACAAAATGAAATCCAGGAAGTTCTACCAGGCTTATCCATTTTTGACCTCGAGGTACCCAAAGAGTTTGTCAACAAAACGATCAAGGAGTTGCGTCTACGAAACCGGTTTGGGGTCGATGTATTGATGATAGAAAAAGATGGCGATCCCTTTGACGCCCAGACCCAGGAGCTGAAAAGGGTCTTTCCAAGCTTGAACTACCGGTTTAAACCAGGAGATAGGATCATCGTGTTTGGCAAGAAAGAACAGATTGAATCGATCAAGGAATATTCAAATCGTGCTTGAAAGAGCGAAAGGAGCGAGATAGCCTTATGCCGTGGAAAGTATTACACGTATACCGCAACACCCCCTTAGGTCGCGAGACTCTCAGGCAGGCGGCGGATTTTGCAAAAAAAACAGGCAGCGATCTCAACGTCTATATCCCCGAGTTTGATCGTTTCTTGCTTTATTTTCAACGAAACGCTGTTGAAATTCGATTAGACCAGTCGTATTCTTATTTGCCCGAAACCGCGAGGGAAAATGTAGAGAAGGTGCTGATGGAAATGGGTGTGGCGCTGCGCCTGGTCAAGATTACCTCAAAGACGGCTTCCAACTTGCCCAATTTACCCACAGACTTTGACTTCTTCAGTCTGCCCAAGGTCATGGTTGAGCGCCAGGGTCGCATACAGCTTGGCGCCATTGGCACCGGAGTGCGACAGTTGGTCAAGAATGCGCTCACCCCGGCCTTGATTGCCCCGGGACCGTTTCGTGACTGGTCTGAAATCCTAATTTTTTTTGGGGGCTCATCTTACTCGGTGACCGCCTTAAAATGGGGCATGACTCTGGCCGACACCGTGGGCGTCCCACTGAATGTGGTCACGTTAGCCGAAAACAAAAAAGACAAAGCTGCCTACGAAGAAATTGTTCAGCAACATCAAATCGATGTCAAACAGATAAATCAATGGGAATTTGTGCCTTCCGGTTCCCCCGTCATTCTTCTGAACAAAATCTCCTGCGACGCGCTGATCGTCATGGGGGCGTACGGACATGGACGCGTCTATTCAAAACTTTTTGGCAGTAAGACAGAATTCATACAAAAAAATGTTGCCCAATTGTTGATGTTGATTGGAGAAAACTGCAAGCCACCAAAATAATTGTGGAAACTTTCCGGCCGGGGCTCTTTACCCGGTAAAACCGCCGGGATGGCACCTGAAATCTTGGGACACTGTTTTTCGTTTGGCCGTCAGCGAGCTTCACTTGTTTGCACAAAAAAACAACCATTTGATTGACCAGACTGCACATGACTCAACTCAAACAAGTCATTATTTACACCGATGGCTCCTGCATTGGTAACCCAGGCCCTGGAGGCTACGCCGCCATTTTGAAATTTGCCGGTCGGCGCAAAGAGCTCTCCGGCGGTTTCAAGAACACCACCAACAACCGGATGGAAATCATGGCGGCCATCAAAGGGCTGGAGGCGCTGAAGGAAAAATGCAAGGTCTTGCTCTACAGCGACTCGCAATATCTGGTGGACTGCATTAACAAAGGCTGGGTTCAACGCTGGCGGGCCAACGGCTGGAAACGCAACAAAAAAGAGTACGCCCAAAATGTGGATCTGTGGAAGCGTCTGTTAGAGTTGTGTGCGCAACACCAGGTGGAGTTCAAGTGGACCCGTGGCCACGTTGGCACCGTTGAGAACGAGCGCTGCGACCAGCTCGCCAACCTGGCCGCCAACCAGCCTGATTTGCCCGAAGACAAGTCCTGTGACGACCCTTCGGCATCGAATCTGTTTGATTAATCACGGGAGTTACCCTGGAAGAGTTTGTGCTCGGAAAAGAATGTGCAATCTGTGGTAACTAACTGTGTAAGTCCGTGAGGCTTCGTGGTGAACAATTGAAGATGATTCTCGCCACCCACCAACCGATCTTCCTCCCGTGGCCAGGGTTCTTTTTTAAGGCCATGCAGGCAGACCGCCTGGTCTTGCTCGACCAGGTGCAATTTCCACGCGGTCGAGGCTGGATGAACCGCAACCGTTTGAAAAGCGAGCAAGGCGAGCTCTGGCTGACCGTACCAGTGCACAAAAAAGGGCGCGGCTTGCAGACCGTCCAGACGGTGGAGATCTTCCACGACAATGATTGGCGTAAGAAGCACCTGCGCAGCATCTCACAGAACTATGCCCGCGCGCCCTACCTGGCAGAATATTTTCCCCAAATCGAATCTGTTTACCAAAAGAAATACCGCTTGCTGGTCGAATTCAATCTCGCTTTGATTTCTCTGGTCGCTGAAGCTCTGTCGCTGCAAGGCAAGCTGCTGTTGCAGTCGCAGTTGAACGCCACGGGCAAGGGCACCGATCTTTTGGTCGATGTCTGCAAAAAAGCGCAGGCTCAGGTTTATTTGACTTTTCCGGGTGTGCAAAAGTATCTCGATTTGGAGAAAATGGCCCGCAACGGAATCCAAACCACCCTGGTCAATTTCCACCCGCCCGTTTACCCGCAGCTCTGGGGCGACTTCATTTACAACCTTTCCACGTTGGATTTGTTGCTAAACTGTGGGCCGAAGAGTGGCGAGATTGTTGGGAAATGTTGAACTGCGCGTGGGGTGATAAGGGGAAACTGCAACCATGGGTTCCAGAGATTCCTGACCGGATCGTCAACTTTTCCTTGGAGTGCGCCAGCCCTGCTGGCGCCTTTTCTGCGCAGGAGCGCGGTTCTGGACGTCCGCCGTTCAGGTTGCGTTCGCCACTGCGGGTTTGCCTTAGCAGGGGATCCAAGCGTAGGCGGCCTTGAGAGTCCGGGTTGCGTGCGGTGCCGCGGAGTTGCTTTTTGAAGGCTGAAGCAAGGCTTCAGCACTCCAAGGAATGGCGGCGATAGGATTTGGTGTTGGTTCAGAGCGGCCAGGAGATTGTGCGGAGTTCAGTGGGGTATGGATTGA
>JBHHYI010000038.1:0-27970 GCA_046757525.1 bacterium
TTCGACTTTTACCGAATAGGCTTTTTGCGTGTCTTGAGGATTTTTGACGTTGGCAAATTTTACCTCCACTCTCTCGTTAGGCGAGATCATTCTGCCCAAACCGGTGCGAATCAATATGACTTGCTGGCCCTGGACTTTAACTCTGAAGCCGCCGTTAATCGTGGTGGAATTTGCCAGCCGCACCCCAGATAAGTCAAACGCTTGAGGAAAGGTAAGGGTCAAGCTTCCATTGGGAAAAAGGGTGTCGGCGGCGACAAAACTTATTTGATAAATCGACGTGGCACCCGCTTTAGGATTTAACGGATTGACTTGCACCGAGTCCGCCGGCGCCCCAAAAGCCAGAGTGTAGCCACTCAAAGCAGTGACGACAAGACAGAGAATTTTCTTCATCCACTCATCTCCTGTATCAAACCATGGGAAATGTCCCACTTTGATACATTAATTGTTTTCAAAGAGGTAAAAATTACATTCCTGAAAGTTATTTGAGCAAACATTATACCAACGAATCCTCAGTGGAGTCGAAGGATTAAGGATTATGGTCTGAGTTCTGAATCCTGTACGACCAAGCGTATAGAATTTCAAAAATGTAAGCAAGTAGAAAAAATCAATTGCACCGCAATTATTCTATTTTAGCAAAGCTCGAAGCAGAATCAAAAATCCTTTCCCATCATTTTCAGCCAACTTGAGGTTTTTTTCAGCCTTCTTGAAATCAGGATTTATTTTTAGCGCTGTGCGAAATTCCTCTAACGATTTTAAGAAGAGGTTTCTGCATTGAATCAAATACGCAATCCCCAGGTTGCTGCGCACATCAGCGTAATGCGGATACTCCTCGATGAGCTGCTTCAGATCGTTCACGTATTCAGCAATGAAACTGTCGTCTTTGCCTTTGCCACCATACATAAACTTCAAATAAAACTCATTCTCAAAATTAAAAAAGTTTTTGAACACGTCTCGCGATTCGCCTTCCGTCAACCTCTCGAGCGCCTCATCATAATTGTCAGAAGCCATCAGTTCCAGGGCCAGGGTGAGATTGGGCATGTCCGCATGGGCAACTTTTCCCGCGACAGCAGAAAGATGTTCCAAAGCGCGCTGTCTTTTCTGTTCTGTTGCAGAGTCCTCCTGTGTAGCCGCGCCGTCCCGCAGGAGTGCGACTCCCAAATTGTAGTGCGCTTCCACGTAATCCGGGTTCAACTTCAACGCTTCTTCAAGATGAGCGGTGGCCTGCTCATAATTCCCAGCCCGTAGACAGGCGATCCCAATGAAATTTTGCATGTCAGCGAAATCAGGGGCGCGATCTGCACCGGCGCTCAACGTCTCGATCGCTTGATCGTAAGCCTCGGAAAAAATGAGGGCTTTGCCCAGATTCGCATAGACTTCATGATAATCTGGATCGATTTCTAAAGCCAACTGAAACTGTTCGATGGACTCCTCGACCAAGTTTTTCTTCAGAAACATGAGACCGAGTTTATTTGCAGATGGCGCATGTCTTACAGTTTTTACTTTCTCGGCGATGTAATACAGGATTTCCATCTCAGTGGTCATCTCTCGATGGGTGTCAACCATTCGGTTATCGATGTCTTCGATAGAAGCGTCCTGCTTCAAAGGCACCCGTTTGGTGTCGATGACTTGCCCATCCAGAAAGACGTTGGAAATGATGCTCTCTTGAGGCTTAGAAAAATTAGTTTGAATGTGAAATTTCCTACCTCCAACGGTGATATCGTTGTTTAAGCCCAATTCTTCCATAGCTCTACTCTCGTTAAGTTAGTTCACTGAAGTGTTTCGGAAAATTCCCTTTTCTTGCTGCTAAGGTTCGAATATGATTTTAGCATTAACCTTGCAGTCCAAAGGTCTGGAAGTAGTCATTTCATTATATCGGTAACCCTTTATTAATCCTTTAAGTAAGCTTTCTTAGAGCGGCGCCAATACGTGCGACGGCTTTTTCCAGGACCTCCAGAGAAGCGGCGTACGAAATCCGAATGTGTTCCTTACTGCCAAAGGCTTCTCCAGGTACCAGGGCCACGCCATTTTCCTGCAAAACATATTGGCAAAAATCGCTTGTATTGTGAATGGCCACGCCATTGCATTGCAAACCAAAATACTTGGAGACATTCGGGAACATGTAAAATGCGCCCTGAGGCAAGGTGGCATGGATGCCCGGCAAGCCATTCAGTCGATCCACCAAAAATCTTCGTCTGCGGTCAAATTCCAATACCATGTTCTTGACGATGCCCTGATCCGCACTCAGAGCTGCCAGACTTGCTTTTTGTGAAATCGAGCAAGGATTCGAAGTTGAATGGCTTTGAATTTTGGATACGGCTTTAACGATTTCCGGGGTCGCCGCCAGGTAGCCAATACGCCACCCGGTCATGGCAAAAGCCTTGGAAACCCCGTTGACCAGAATCACCCGCTCCTTAAACGACGCAAAGGAAGCGATGCTGACGTGCGGCTGTCCGTCATAGATTATTTTTTCATAGATTTCATCGGAAATGACCAGGGTGTTGGTCTCTTTGAGGACTTCATACAGGGTTTCCAGCTCTGTCTTTGAGTAGACCGCCCCGGTTGGATTGGCCGGGCTGTTGAGAATAAGCAATTTGGTCTGTGAAGTCATCGCTTCTTTGAGCTGGTCAGGAACGATCTTAAAGTTGGTACTTTCGTCGGTTTGTAAGTAAACCGGCGTAGCCCCGACAAATCTCACCTGTTCGGGGTAGCTGGTCCAGTAAGGGCTCGGGATGAGGACTTCGTCGCCTTCTTCACACAGAGCCAGCAGCGTGTTGATTATGGCGTGCTTTGCGCCGCAGGTCACAACGATTTGTTCCGGCGCGTATTGCAAGTGATTGTCGTTTGCGAGCTTGGCACAAATGGCCACCTTTAAATCGTGGAACCCTGTGTTTGGCGTGTATTTGGTAAACCCTGCCTTTATAGCGCCAATGGCGGCTTCTTTAATCACCTGAGGGGTGTCAAAATCAGGCTCACCGGCGCCCAGGTCGATGACGTTCTTGCCTTGGCGGCGCAGCGCGGCGACCATGCCAGTGACAGCAACGGTTTGCGAGGGTTGTATTTTCTCGATTCTTTTGGCAAAGTTCATTGGGCTTGCTCAACTCCTAATAGCGCAAATACTGGCCACATCGACGATGTCTTCCCAGCTACAGCCGCGAGAAAGATCGTTTGCAGGTTTTGCCAGGCCCTGAATGATCGGCCCGAGCGCCTTGCATCCCGCCAATCTTTCCGTCAATTTATAAGCGATATTCCCCGCATCTAAGTTAGGGAAAATCAGCACATTTGCTCTGCCTGCAACCGGGCTGTCAGGCGCTTTTTTGCGCGCCACCTGCTCGATTAACGCCGCATCGCCCTGCAATTCCCCGTCAAACTCGATGTCCGCTCGTTTCGATTGGGCAACCGCCAGGGCTTGTTGTACCTTCTCAACCATGGGATGTTGCGCACTTCCTTTGGTGGAAAAGGAGAGCAACGCGACCAAAGGCTCTTCCCCTGTGAGCTTACGGTGCGTCATGGCGCTGGAGATGGCGATGTCTGCCAATTGTTCCGGATCAGGGTCAGGAACCACAGCGCAGTCGGCAAAGGTTAGAACGCGATCATCGTCAAAAACCATCTCAAATGTGCTCGATGCCAGGGCAATTCCAGGGGCCAGGCCGATGGTCTGGATGGCTGCTCTGAGCACTTCTGCGGTGGTAAAGTTGCTCCCGGCCACACTGCCATCCGCCAGGCCCGCGCGAACCATCATGGCGCCAAAATACAAAGGCTGCTGCACGGCAGATTGGGCTTGCTCCGGCGTAATGCCCTTCTCCTGGCGCAGCTCGAAAAACGCTTGCCACAGATCTTTAAAATGGAGAGATTGCGCCGGCTCGATTCGTGCAATAGCCTCAAGATCGATGGAATGCGCCTGCGCCGTTGCTTCAATCTCACGGAGATGGCCCAGGAGCACACACCGTGCAATGCCTTCCCTGGTTAAGAATTCAGCGGCCTTTTGAACACGCACCTCAGCGCCTTCTGGAAAAACGATGGTCTTGTTCGCTAATCTGGCCCTGTTCCTTAGTTGCTCAATAAACGTCATTCAGAACGAAACTTTTCTTTTAGCCGCCGGTGGACTTCCGCAGGAACAAATGAACTAACGTCGCCGTGGAATTTTGCCACCTCTTTGACTATGGTGGAATTTAAATAGGTGTATTTTTCATTTGGCATGAGGAAAACGGTCACGATGTCTTTCGCCAACCTGCGATTCACCAGGGCCATTTGAAATTCGTACTCAAAGTCGGAAATAGCCCGCAATCCGCGCACGACAGCTTCAGCGCGTTTCTTGACGGCATAATCCATCAGCAAACCCTTAAAATTCTCAACCTCCACATTGTCCAAATGAGATGTTTCATGTCGAATCATGTTCACTCTTTCTTGTACGGAAAACAGAGGCGCTTTGGCAGGATTGGTGGTGACGGCCACGATCACAACATCGAACAGATTCACAGCTCTCTGGATGATGTCGAGATGACCATTGGTTATGGGATCAAACGTGCCGGGATAGATGGCTATTTTGTTATTTTTGGACATGTCGATAAAAGGAAACCGTGGATTCCCCCTGCCGCTTCTGAAATCCCAAAGTTAAATCTTCAACGCTTTCGCTGAGCACTTCTCTAAAACTATGCTCAATAACCAACCGACCTTGGGCCGCCAACAAATGGAATTGGGCAACCAGGGTCAGGGTCTGGCTCGCCAAGCGCCTTCCATAGGGAGGATCAGCAAAAATCAAATCAAAAACAATTTCTTGTTTTGAGAGTTTCTTGCAAGCCATTTCCGTGGAGGTTTTAAGTACTTCCGCCTTGTTAGTCAAGCGCGTTTTTCTCAAGTTGTTTTCAATGAGCCTCTGAGCTTCTCTGGTCTTTTCAATAAAAATAGCCTTGGCCGCCCCACGGCTCAAGGCCTCGATACCTAAACTCCCGGTGCCCGCAAACAAGTCTAACACCAGACTGCTCTCGACCTCGTCTCCTAACACATTGAAAATCAATTCCTTCACACTGTCGGACGTGGGGCGAATCCAGGGCACTTTAACGACTGACAACCGAACCCCTTTTTTGGTACCTGCAATGACTCTCATCACATAGGCGTTTGACCGCGCTTAGGATTCCTGATACAGGTACATATTCAGAACCAGCAAAAGATTGGTATCGTCGTACCGGGCCATGTCAGGGGAAACCAGCAGAATTTTGCTCAGTTCAATGCCAAAGTTTTGCTGCCCGAGATCTTGTAAGAAACTCATCAACGATGCCTTGTTGCCAGATATGCGAACCAAGACAGGTATTCTTTGGTGGCCATCTGAATAGGAGGCTTGATTTGACTTAAACTGTCGCAAGGACAATCCTTGTGCACCGGTGGCCTGCTTAAGCCATGATCTGGCCTGGCTCACTGTGAGGGAGCGCACCGATCCGGTAGGTGCCGATTCACTAAAGTTGGGCACGGTTCCGGAAATGAGAACTTTGTCCAGGGCCTGACCGTTGGCCGGCACTTTGCTTTCAGACAGCACCACGATGTTGCGTGCAGAAGAAGACTGGGAGATTTGACCCGTATAGTCCTGGGCATCGCCCTCAGAGGCGGCCACAAATTCCATTCTCAACCTTTCTCCAGTAAAGGAGAGCAGGGTAAGATTGATATTCGACGGCATCGATGCAACAATGTCATTGACGGTTTCAATGGCAAACTTCGACTTCGAGACGATTTCACCCGCACTTGTACTTAGAATATCATTAATCGTTGAGGAAGCAGGGGGTTCGGGTCTTGACGTCGGTTGATTGTCAGGCTGAGTCGCTGCTGGCTGACTTTTGGGTTCCACGTTGGACGGCACCTCAGCGGCGGCCGGCTCGGACGTAGTTCCAGGTTCTGCGTTCGCGGGCACGGTTTCTTCGAATTGAGGATTGTCCTCAGCCACCATTTGTTGCGGTTCAGGTTTCTTGTCGCCCCTGAACAGAAAATAGTAGGCGGCGCCTCCCAATATGACGATGATCGCCAGAATAATGAGAGTCGACAAACCAGAGGGATAGTTCCTGCTTTTGAAGCTATAGTCAACGGTTCTCGAGGTGTCAAATGTGTCCGTTTTGTCCTCGAAAGTAAAATCCTGGGCCTCCAGGTTGGAAGATTGCGAAAGATCTTCTATCCGATCTTCTTCTTCGCTCTTTTCATCACCCATTAAATTGATGTCAACCATGATAATACTCCTTAGTGCATAATAAATGTAGATATTATTAAAGCTCTTTTAATGCAGCCCCCACAGAAATCATGAACCGTTCATTCTGCAAACGGCTTGTGCCTTCCTTGGCCTGAGCTACCAGTTTAATCCTTTTGAAAGGATTGGCACGATCAATTCTGACATCATGAGTGTTCTGCAAATCTTCCAGAAGCCGATCTTCAAGGGCTTCACCGTACAAGAAAATTTCGTCTAAATCTTCAACACTTCTTCCCAACTGATGATCCAAAATAATCTTGCGAAGTTCCTTAGAGATTAAACGAGAGACCGATGTCTCCTCAGACTCCAGGTTTCGATTATTCACAGGCAAGGCCAGATCCTGAGAGATAAAATAATTCTTGCCTTCCAAGATCAAAATGTGGATATTTCTTTCTTCCACATCTATGAGGCCAATCCTGTCGCTGTTGCCGTAGTCATAATTGATTTGCAAAGCTCTTTGCGCCGAGAAAATATCGACGTCGATAGACTTTAATTTCAATTTCGTTTGTTTAAACACGCTTTTGAGAAAGTCGATTATTTTTTTGCGAACCACGACGATGAGCATATCGACCAGATTTTCGTGCGTGCTGGAGCTCAGATACTCATAATCGACGATGTATTCCTCAATGGGCGAGATGATGAATTGCCGCACTTCCCAATTGATTTGCTCTTCTAAGTCCTTGCCATCTAAATTTTTGTCCACAGGTATTTTTTTTATCATGACCATTTTGGAATCCAGAGAGAAAGCCGCATTCTTGTTTTCAAATTCCTGCAGTTCGTAAAGGCGATTGATGTCTTCGGCAAATCTTCGGGCGATGTTCTTGTCTGAGAAGACTTCAAAGTTCAAAGGTTGGCGCACCCGCCCTTGAGACACATGGGTAATCTGGAATTCGTTATTGCTTCTTTTGCTTTCTACGATTCTGAGTTGATCTTCAATCAAACTAATTCCAAGGATTCCCGATCTTTCCTCCTGGGCCATGTTTACCTCCGCGAAACCAATTTATTGGTTTTGTTCCCAACTTTTTTCCCCTTTTTCAATGTGCCCGTGGTTAGCCAATTTGAGACCTCCAATGCGATATTTCAGAAAATTGCTCTTGGCGGCGGCGATATCAGTGCTGTCTATGGGGCAATAGATATTTAGATATTTTATCGCCGAAGTATCAATATAAACCAATTTGTAAGTCTTATGCACCGTGGGACAAGTGTACAATGAATCCAGGGTGCCACTTTTGTATTGAGGTATCTGCGCCTTAACCTCATCAAAATCATTGATCATATTGTTCAACCCAGCGATGACGTCAACAGCCGCTTCTTGCGCGCCCTTAAGATTCCCCTTCTCAACCAGATTTTTGACGACTCCCATGTTCAGGATAAATTGCTTTGAATCGATGACGACAAAGGCCTCGCGCAACTTCTCGACGGGCATATTCGGTTGAATTTTCATTCGGTCATGTAAATATTCCACATAGCCGGCCACCTGGCGAGTGTCGAGCCTCATTTTTTGTTGCAACTGGCCCAACGAATCTATCATGGTGGTATCTACCGCCTTTGGGATGTCCGCCAGAATCATTTCCTCGGTAGCTATAAATCCCTTCAATCTTGTGGCAACAGAATCCAGGCCACGAACCAGGACCGAATCGACATAATGGGCATAGGCGTCGCTGGTTCGAATGAAATCGAGAAGTTGCGGCAAGGAGTCTGTATAGACGGTGTTATATTTTTGATACTGAAGCTCAGCATTCAAGATGGCGCTCATTCTATCCCGGCAGATTTGCTGATTATAGGCTTCCTGATCGGTAACCTTTTTGGGATAAATGATTGATGCGATCAACAGTACAGACAAAATGACGATTAGAATTTCATAGATGATATTCCCCTTAACTTTTGCTTGTGCCATTTCTCCTCCCTCTGGATTTGGTTTATGCCGTTATTCTACTCTCAGCTCATTTCAAGGATATGTACGGCGATATCTTCTTTAGCGTTGTTGAGCCAATGCCTTTAACGTTTCTTAGATCTTCTTTACTCTTATAATCACCATTGATCTTTCTATATTCTATTATTCTGCTTGCCAACACCGGGCCGACTTGGGGCAGATTTTGAAGTTCCTGCTTCTGAGCTTCATTTATGTTGATTAAAAACTTTTGTTCCTTTTCTTTATCAATTTCGTCATGGCGGCTTGTCTGGAAAGAATGTTTAATTGATAGGTTCTGCTTGGAACTGTCTAATTGTGCATTGATTGCTTCAGTGCTTTTTTTGAACTTTTCAACAAAGTTTGGATTGACTTGTTGTATCTCCACCTGGCCAAAATATCGATTGTAGAGAGTAACGATGCCTCCGACCAACAGAGAAAAAGCGAGAAACAGAACCACGCCTTGTTCTTGTTTCGTGAGGTTTAGCATGATTCAAAATATGGCGTCCTTTACTTTCTTAATGAATCCTTTACCTGGCTGGCAGTGGTCACAATTGGCTAATTCCTCAAACAGTTTTCTCTCTTTCGATGAAAGCTTTTTGGGCGTCCAGACGATGATTCGTACCAGTTGGTCCCCGCGATGGCTGCTATGGAGGTGGGGCACGCCCTTGCCGCGCATCCTCAGGATTTTTCCCGATTGCGTTCCCGGGGCAATATGGAGCTTGCACCGGCCATTAAGGGTGGGCACTTCCACCTCTGCGCCTAAGGCAACCTGACTGAAACTCAAGGGCAGGTCGTACAAGATGTCATCCCCGTGCCTTTCAAATTCCTCGTGTTCTTTTTCTTCGATGAAGATGACAACATCACCTGCTGGACCGCCCCTGGGACCCACATTGCCTTCCCCACGAACGGTGAGATAGTTTCCCGAAGTGACCCCAGCAGGTATGTCCACTGTGATGAAACTTTCCCCGTGCACACGTCCTTCCCCGTTGCATTGCTGGCAGAAATCGTTGATAACGGTTCCTTCGCCTTTGCAACGAGGACAGGTGGTTATGTTAACGAACTGGCCAAACAGCGACTGTGATACCTGCCGCACCTCGCCGGCGCCATGGCATTGTAAACAGGTTACCGGTTCAGCACCAGGGGCAGCGCCACTGCCTGTGCACGAGTCGCAGACTTTCCATTTTTTGATTTTTATTTTCTTTTGAACACCAGTAACGATTTCTTCTAATGTAAGAACTAATTTTAGCTGTAAATCCTTACCCCTTCGCTGCCTGGCCGCCGAACTACCTTTGCCCATTCCAAAAAAGTCGCCAAAGCCGAACCCTTCAGACATAAACATACGCAACGCATCGGCCAAATCGACCCCAAAGCCACCAAATCCTTCATAGCCGCCTTTGAGACCGCTATGTCCAAACCTGTCATAACGCTGGCGTTTTTCAGAATCTTTCAGAACCTCATAGGCTTCAGCAACCTCTTTAAACTTCTCCGCGGCCTGGTCATCGCCGATATTTCTATCGGGATGATACTCCATAGCCAGTTTTCTGTAAGCTTTTTTTATCTCATCTAAACTCGCATTCCGTTGGACACCTAAAATTTCATAATAATCGCGTTTGGACATCTTACTTATCTGAAAAACACCATTGCTGATTGGGAGTAATACAAATGAATTATTTGCTCACGATAACCTGGGAGTGCCGCAGAATCCGATCGTTCATCTCGTAGCCCTTCAGGTGCTCTTCAACGATCGTGCCAGATGGCTGCTGGTCGCTTTCTACTTGCATGAGGGCGTCATGTTTCTCAGGATCGAAAGGCTGTCCAACCGCAGGGATGGCTTTCACACCTCGCTTTTCCATCACTTTCATCAGATTCTTGTGAATCAAGTCAACCCCCTGTAAAAGACTATCCTTGTCAACGGCGTCCTTGGCAGAATTTTGGAACCGTTCAAAATCGTCCACAACGGGCAGCAATTCCGTAATTAATTCGGCATTGGCATTGGCCACGATATTCAAAAACTCCTTTTCCGTTCTTTTTTTGTAGTTGTCAAAATCGGCTACGGTTCTCAGCAATTGATCTCTGACATTCTCATATTCCTGTTGCAGTTTTTCCAGCTTCTTCTTCAGAGTTTTGTATTGGGGCGATTGACTTGCACTTTTTCTCTTGGGTTTGGTTAGCTTGCCGTCATCTTCCTGCGTCTGGCCACCGCCATTGGAATCAGCGGTTTTTTCAGCCGGCTCTGCATCTGCCAGCGTTTCTAATTGTTCCGTGTTGTTATCCATTTTCTCCATAAATGGTTAGCTCATTTGAACCGTCAACAATTGAGTCAAAGCTCTCGCCACATAATCGACCAGGGGCACGATCTTACCATACTCCATCCTCGTCGGGCCTACCACGCCCAGTGTTCCTGCCACGTCTCCGATATGATAGCTGGTCGCTATGATGCTACAATTCTTGAACAGTTCTTCTTTGTTTTCTTCTCCAATGCTGATGGAGATCTTATTGTCGTTTTCATTCTTGTTGAACAGATGTAAAATGATCTGTTTGCTTTCCAACAGCTCTATGATTTTCGTCAAATGTTCTTGATCTGAGAATTCGGGATTCGAGACGATGTTTCGAGCACCACCCAAATGAACATCCCTGTGCTCAGCAAAACTAAACAGCTTATCTGACGACTCTATTAACATGCGAATCAGGCCCGCATCGCCATAGGCGACATCTGACATTCGTTTGTCAATGGTTTCTTTGATTTCTTTGAGGGAAAGCCCGGACAAACGCTCATTAATGATCCAGCACGTCTCATTCAATCGATCCCTGGAAACTTTAGACTCGAGCTCCATCATGATCGTCTTAACCAAACCAGACTTGATGGAAATCACCACCAGGATTTTGTTGTCAGCAATAGGCACCAACTCTATTTTCTGAAAAATTCCTTGATAAAATCTCGGTGCCAACACAACCCCTAACTGTTTGGATATTTCACCGAGAACTTGACTCGAAGCATACAGGATGTCGTCTACATCCACAGAAACTTTGCGCAGCTTGTCCAGAATGGTTCTTTGTTGCTGCTTGAGCAGCCGTTGCACGGACATCAGACCGTCTACAAAGAAGCGGTACCCTTTGTCGGTGGGGATTCGTCCGGCCGAAGTATGCGGCTGCATAATGAAACCCATATCTTCGAGGTCGGTCATCACATTCCGGATCGTGGCCGGGCTCACGGCCAGGTTGTATTTCTTGGCCAGGTACCGCGAACCAATGGGTTTGGCGTTTTCCACAAAGCTTTCGACAATGCACGTCAGAATCAACCGTTCTCTTTCAGGAAGCATATCGAACGACGCCGTATCGGTTTGTTTTTTGTTCTTCGTGTTCTCTTGCAAACTCAACATAATATCGGCCATTTTAGATTTGGTTTAACCGTTAAAATAGTAATTTTTCTTGCATTTGTCAAGCAAAAACAGCGCCGCCACGCTACCGTTTCGACTCCCTATCTCAGGTGTTTGCGAATTGCGATAAAACTTCCACTGATTCCCAAGGACGCTCCCAGTAGTATTAAGATCAAATAGATTTGCCAGGTAACAGAGACATAGTCTGGAATTTCAAGATTGGCAACTAACAACAACCCATATAATATCAACGAGGCCAGGATACCGGCCCACAGCCCTTGTGCAGAGCCCTGGATGTAAAGCGGCATTTCAATGAAGAATTGCGTGGACCCCACCAATCTCATGGTTTCAATGATTCTCTGTTTTGCCAGGATAATCAATCGAATGTTGTTTGAAACGAGCAACAGGGCGCTCAGGCAAACGATGACCCCAAATATCAAATCGACCGCAATCGCAATGTTAATATACTTTTCCAACATCATCATAAACCTGCGCCGATAGATAATATCTTCCTTATGAATGCCTTCGATATTGCTGACACTCTGGTAAATCCTCTCTATGCCTTTGGAATTCCGGTAGTCCTTTTTTAAGATGATTCTAAATGAAGCCGGCAAAGGATTGTACCCCAAAGTTTCGAAATAATTGGCCTCCTTGCCTCTAAAGAGTTCATTGAATTCCAGGGCGGCCTTCTCTTTGGAGATAAATATTGCCTCTGCGACGCCTTCAATTTCCTTGATCTCATCTGCAAGCTGCCGAATGTTGAATTCATCCAACGAGTCGTCCAAGAATACCTCTAACTCCACGCGCTTGCGCAGAGTTTCCAGCACCCGATTTAGATTGAAGGTCACAATCAAGAAGGTGCCGATGAGAATTAACGAAATTGTGATCGTAGCCGTGGTGACAAATCCAGAGAAGCGCGAACGCCGAATGCCTTCAAATCCTTCTTTGAAACAATAGGCTAAACTCTGCATCAGTTAAAAGTTCTTCCTTCTTCAATACGTACGATCCTCTTGTGCAGGCCATTGACCAGCTCGTAATTGTGTGTAGCCATGAGAACTGCCGTGCCCCGAGCATTGACTTTTTCCAAAATCTTGATGATCTCCTTCGAAGTTTGGGGGTCTAAGTTTCCCGTAGGTTCATCCGCTAATAGAATAAAAGGTTCGTTGACTATGGCACGCGCAATGGCAACGCGCTGTTGTTCGCCGCCAGACAATTCAAGCGGCATCTTGCGATACTTGTGGCTGAGGCCGACTTCGGCCAGGGCGCGCAACGTCCGTTTCTTGACATTTTTCCGGCGCACCCCGGTGACTCTCAAGGCAAAAGCCACGTTTTCAAACACATTGCGATCTTCCAAAAGCTTAAAATCCTGAAAGATAATACCCAATTTTCTGCGCAATATTGGAATATCGCGTTTTACCACCTGCTGCGAATTGTAGTTCCCGACCCGGACATAGCCCTCGTCAGGAAATTCATCCATATAAATCAACTTGAAAACCGTGCTCTTACCCGCGCCCGTGGGGCCCACCAGAAACACAAAATCGCCGTTTCTAATTTCCAGATTTACCAGCTCCAAACCGTCGCCGTTGGGATATTTCATCTTGACGTTGTGTATCTTGATCATGAGCAGCTTCAGGTTTGAGTTAGATTCTTTTCAAAACGAAATGAACCCGATTGGATTTCTCGCCGCCAGGGCGCCTGCTGAAACCATCGAAAAGGCCGATGAGTTCAAAGACGCTTGAATCGATTAATCCTTCGATTTCCTTGATCCGAAAGATCCTTTGACGATGACATTCTCTAAAAGTTTGTCTTCTGTCTGACTCAAAACTGATCAGGAATTCGTTGACTTGAATTCTTTCCTTGTGCAAATAATGAGACTGGCGCACAAAAAGAAACTCTCTGGTAGCCTCGTTTTCGTAATGGTTTCTGAAATACTTGCGGGAATTTCTTTCAGTACAGACATCAAAAATGAACAAGCCGCCAGGCCTGAGCGACTCTGACACGCAGTTGAATACACGCAAATAACCATCCAAGTCCAAACAATAGTTAATGCTGTCGTAGGTGCAAACACAAGCATCAAAAGGCTGTTTGACGCGAAACGCGCCCATGTTCCCTTGCCACAGCGGCAGAGGCCTGTCTTGTTTCTTAGCCTTTTGGCGGGCTACGCTTACCATATCAAAGGAGGCATCGAAACCGGCCACCGTGAAGTGCAATCGGTGCAAGTGGGCGAGCAAACTGCCGGTGCCACAGGCGATGTCCAGAATCGATGTTACGGGGAAATCTGCCTTTGCAAACAGGTCGCTCAAATATCGGGCCCAGCGTTCGTAATTTACGTGCCGCATCACGTGATCATAAATCGACGCCAACCGGGTGTAAGGCGCCACGTCAGTCGGTTTTTGAAGCCAGAGCGATAGCAAGTTTTATTGCCTCCACCATACTTCCAGGATCGGCCACGCCCTGGCCAGCAATGTCAAATGCCGTACCATGATCCGGTGAGGTGCGAATGATCGGCAATCCAGCGGTATAGTTAACCGCACGTCCGAACGCCTTCATTTTAAGCGGAATCAGGCCTTGGTCATGGTACATGGCCAGGTAACCGTCAAAGTCATGACGTTCCGTGGCGGCAAACAACGTGTCCGCGGCAAAAGGGCCTTGCACCGCCATGCCCAGTCTCTTTGCTGCCTGGATTGCAGGTCCAATGCTTTTCGTTTCCTCCTGCCCGAACATCCCCCCCTCGCCGCCATGAGGATTCAGCGCGGCCACGGCTAATTGGGGTTTGGCAATACCGAATCTCGTGCGCAAATCGTGGTGGAATAGCTTAATCTTGCTGAAAACTGTCGTGCGCGTAATCAGGTTAGCCACTTCCGAAATCGGGTAATGCGTCGTTACCAATCCAACTCTGAAATTCCCACTCAGGAGGAGCATTAAGAAATCTCGAGCGTACGTCCGCTCCTGCAAGAATTCCGTATGACCCGGGTAATGGTAGCCAGCCAGGTTGAAAGCCAATTTGGCTATGGGCGCCGTGACTATTGCATCGACTTTCCGGTTTTGTGCCAACTCCACAGCTTGCTCTAAGGCCCATCCGGCAATCTCGCCACTCTTGGCGGAGATTCTTCCGGGTTCGGGGCGAACGGCTCCGGAAAAATCGGGACTCAAGACGGGTAATTCCGTGCCAATTGTCAAAAGAGCTTCGGGTTTCGCTACTTGCCTGAATTCAAAGTTGGCGGCAAAGTTCTTGGCCTGCTGGCGCAACACTTCGATTGGGCCGACTATTAACGGCAGACACCGTTGGCGGATTTCCGCTTGCGCCAACGCCTTCACGATGACTTCTGGACCAATGCCGTTGATGTCTCCAATGGTTATAGCAACAATGGGTCGATTTTTCATATTTTGGAATATTAAGTTCTCACAATGAATATATTGGAGTTAAATTTTAATTGCAAGTCTTTTCAAAACGCGGTTCTTGGACCCAGAACTGCTACTCAGAATGGGGGGAAACCGGAGCACGCTTTGAACCCTGGCCACTAATGCGATGAGGGCAGCTTCTTGACCAGTAAGTAGGAGCGCACGCCTTCGCGGACCAGGGAAGCAAAAAACCGATTCAACCTCAGGAAAGAGACAATTTCGTAGATGTAGTAGCTGCATTTTTCCAACATCGCTTCATTAAAATCGTCCACACGGGCACTCTTGAAAACAAGTTTGTTCAAGAAGTGCAAGGCATAAAAAAGCAGCACGGGAACTCTGGTCGCGTATTTTACCTCCTTTTCAAAGGTGCCGTAATCGTGCACCAGCAAGCCCGCCCTTTCAGCCATGGCTTTTAGTTCTTCGGGGCGAAATGCGGTGTGAAAGTAATATTCACCTTTTACGCCTTGAATGCCGTAATTTCTCATTCTACCCACCTTGCTCCAGGTCGGCTTTTTTCGTTTGTAATTTGGGGTTGAGACTAAAAAGGTGCCGCCAGGCTTGAGAATTCTCAGACATTCGCTGAAAACTTTCTCTGGAAAAGGCACATGCTCTAACACCTCTGAGCAGAGGATTGCATCAAAAGAACCGTTGCGCAAAGCTAAATTCTGAGCGTCCCCTTGAATGAAATGGGCCTTTACCTGGTTTTCGCGAGCTCGTTTTAAGGCCGGGTAAGCGATGTCTACTCCGAAGCTCGCTCCATTCTGGTAACACGACAAATAATGTCCAGTGTTGCAGCCCAAATCCAACAGGCGCCCGTGAAATCTGCGCAAAAAACCCAGGACGAATTTTTCACGCAGCTTTCCCCTTAACGTCTGGTAGACGATGCTTTCTTCAGGATAGCGGGCAGCAACGGAATGGTAAAAGGCCCTAAAATTCTCATTTTGATTAAAACTCGGCACAGCTAAGGAGGCGGTTAGAGGTGTTTGTTGATTGGCCCGCATTTGCGCATGGCAGCAAAAGCAGGTTGCCTAATTCATTTGAGAGCTTGCCCCCCTGGACTGTTGAGGGTGCTCTCAAATCAATCAGCAACCTGCCGAGCTGTTATTCCAGGCTCGTTTAAGAAGTCTACATTCTCTGGCAACTGGAGCTGGTTTTAACTATTCAACCACCATCAGCGCATCTACGCGATCGTTTTGAACATAAACGTTGACGGTGGCATCGATGGCCGGCTTGCCCTTGAGGGCACGGCGTTTTTTGTAGATCCATTCTTCGATGCCACTGAGATTGTCGGATTCGATGGGCGTAACCTGGTCGGGCTCGCCAAATATCTGTTTTAGCGTAGAACTTGGCATGCCAACCACAATCTGGTCGTGCAGCGCACTCCGCTCATCTTCACTCTTGGACAATGCGTAGCCAGCTAAAGAAATCTTGTTTAACTGGCCTGCAATTCGTCCCAGAGTAAGCCAAACCTGTTCATCGTCTGGATTTAGCATGACAGACTTTTCCAGGTGAGGCAGTGCCAACTCGAAATCTTTCATGTAGGCTTTGTCCTCAGAATCCTCCGGGAGCTTTTCCCGCTTGGCGACGCCACGGTTCAAATAGGCTGCACCCAGGTTGTAGTTCAAATCAGGAGAGTCGGGCTTCATCGCATAGGCTTCAGTGAATTGTTCTATGGCCTGGTCAAATTGATTGGTTTCGAGCAAAACAACGCCATAATTGTAGTGCAATTCATAATTCTCTGGATTTTGTTCCAGAGCATCCTTAAAAATAGCAACAGCGTCATCCATCTTTTTGGTTTTAATGTACAGCCTGGACAAATAATCCATCACATCGGTGGTGCGATGGCCCTCATTCCAAAGCTCCTGCAGCAAAGCGATAGCCAGGCTATCCTGTCCTGTGGTGGCGTAGACCGAGGCCAGCATGGTTCTGGCGTCATAATCCTTGGGGTTCCTTTTGATGGTTTCTTTCAAGGGTACAACGCTCTCTTCATATTTTCCCATGTTCATCAAAGCGGCCGCCCAGTTTCTGTAAGCCAGAACGCTGTCAGGTTGAAGTTGGACCGCTGACTCAAAATAGCTTACGGCTTGAGCATAGTTAGCTTTGCTGACCGAGTCAGACGTTGCCGTGATGCCGTTGTTAAAATAGGTTACAGCCTTATTGAAGATGTTGCCCCAAACAATCCGGATGATCATGTCGGTGCCAAACTGGGCGAAAAACTGCTTGCCGGTATCTCTGTTGACCTTGACGCCTTTCTCTCTTAGTTTGGGTTTCAATTCGACGGCCTTGTTAAAAGCATCCATCATTTGCTCATATTTGCCCTGGCGGGCGTAGATGTACCCCAAAAGATACCACGCGTCTTCGTTTTTGGGATTCACCTTCTCTACTTCCTTTTTTAATACCCGAATAGCATCTGCCAAATTATTTTGTTGAATGTAGAGCTTTGCCCCGCTAACATTTGGCCCCCCTCCGGCCCAGACGCAAGGCACAGAGATCATTAAGACTGTAAGCAAGCCGGTAAGAAAGATCGTAAGGAATGGTTGGTACCAGTCTGTCGACTTGCAATGACTCACCTTCATGAATGTCATGCTGCCTCCTCATTGTATTGTAGATATCCTCATTTTTTACAACTCTAAAAATAAAAAAAATCAGAATCGAAGTCAACAGAAATTATTGGAGTTATTAAAAAATTCGCCTCCTGCTACTGGGCACTCTCTACTAAGCGCAGCGCTTTGGACCGTGTAACGCGATGGCATTGTAATCATGTTCGTGCTAAAGTGCTTCCCAAAAAATCGTTGCCCACATAGCAACGGTTGCAATCTTACACGCCTAACCGCTGTCAACCTCGCTGGATGCAGTGGGTGCGGAAAATGGAAAATCTCGAACCTTTCTCCAAATGTACCGTTTTTTCTTGATTTTGTTGTAATTGCAATTTATTTTGTATTTGTTCAATCGTATGTTAAACAGACAAGACTTGAATGCGCGAGGAGTGAATGACCCCCAGTACCCTGAAGAAAAAAGCGCTTTCGCCGCGCATCACACGCCTCTCGTGGGGA
The DNA here is from genome assembly GCA_046757525.1 of bacterium. Lineage (GTDB taxonomy): Bacteria > Zhuqueibacterota > Zhuqueibacteria > Oceanimicrobiales > Oceanimicrobiaceae > JBHHYI01. The sequence goes on from JBHHYI010000038.1 coordinate 17,971, forward strand.
CACATTGAAGTCGAAGGCCAGCCAGCGCCGTTAAAGGACGCGAAGCTTTTTCCAGGCGGCGCACGGGCCTGGGATTGGCACGAAACTGGCACGCGCCACGTGCCGGGAATTCAGCCGGACGATGTCGAGGAACTGCTGCAGCACGGGGCCGAGGTGGTTGTCCTGTCTCGGGGGTTTTATGAGCGCTTGCAGGTCTGCGAGGAAACTTTGCGCTTCCTGGCGGAACAGGAGATTCCTGTGCACTTGCTCCAGACCGAGAAGGCTGTGCAACTGTACAACCAACTGTGCCAGCGGCAAGCCGTTGGTGGCCTGTTTCACTCCACCTGTTGAGGCGGCCGCAGGGCAGGACTTGATGTCAGGAATCGACTAAACTAACACTTTGAGGAGAACCAAATCACGCAAATGCCTCTTTCCCAAAACAGCAGCACTGGCTGGGCGGTTTTTTTTGCTCGTTGGATATTGGGGCTGCTCTTCTTTATGGCCGGATGGTTCAAAGTGTTCGAGCTCGGAGCGCTGCAACACGCTCAAAAATTCTTTGTCGAGGGCTACCGGCAAAACTGGATTCCCCTTTGGCTGCTCTGGACCACAGGGGTCAGTATCCCTTTTGCCGAATTTATCTCCGGGGCTTTGCTCATCCTGGGTTTTCGCATCAAAGAAGCGCTGTTGACGGTTGGCGCCATCCTGGTCATCGTCACTTACGGCCACTTGTTGAAGGAACCGCTGTTCGACATCACCACGCACATTTTCCCGCGTGCCGTGTTCCTGGTCATTCTGCTGGCTTTGCCGCGCGACTCCGATGCCTGGTCCTTAGACGCCATTCTGCGGCGTCGGCGGGCGCGAACAAAATCCAGGAACAAGTCGTTAGAGTGAATTTGACGGAATATTGGTTAAGGAATATCCGTTCCACATTGCTGAAATTCTAATGGTTATTCGAGGCGGTATTTATGGCGCAAAAATATATTCGCATCACCCACAAACCCTCGGGCACTAAGCTGGCCGAAGGGCCTCTCGGTTGGGGCATCACGCCCTTCGAAGGCAACCTCTACATCAGTCGAAAATATCTGCTGACAAAAAGTTTTAAGCCTAATTTCATTCCAGGGCTCTGTCCCTACAAGTTCCTCTATGTCTGGCTGGATTTGAGGCTGGAAGGGGGTCGCAAATCAAAAAGCCTCGGTTGGCTTTACTGGCTGCCCAACCCTCTTTTCCCGTTCATTTGGTACCGTGTGGCGTTGCCCCGCGTCCATCCTGAGCTGCTCGTCGAAGAATTCGAAAAGCTTCCCGATTAGTTGCAATTCCTGCTCGAACGATTGCCGCGGAAACGTCCGATCGAGACGGTTGGGAAATCGTCTCGCTTGCAGCAGAGGCTACAAATGGCCCCCTTTTGCAACAATTCTGGCCTGGTGCCATCTGTGTGGGTAAAACAGCGCGCTTGAGACGCTTTAGCCACAGAGATGAAACACGGCACGCGTCAGCAACCGAGGTCTCGGACATGGCCTCTTTGACCTGCGCTTTTGTTGCGGGACAGGCCGTCTCGCCCCGGTTCAGTCAGACCCGTGGTCGATATCCATTGACATTGAACGGGAAAATGAATAGTTTTAATCATGATTCAAGTCACCGACACGATTGCCATCCGTGAAGAAGAGCTGCGGTTCGAATTCATCCGCGCCTCGGGACCGGGTGGGCAAAATGTCAACAAAGTTGCCACTGCCGTTCAGCTCCGCTTCGACGTGCAAAACGCCGCGGCTCTCCCTGAATGGGTGCGTGCCCGGCTGGTGCGTTTGGCTGGCAAAAAAATGGCAAGAGGCGGCGTCTTAGTCATCACCGCCCGACGCTTCCGCACCCAGGAGAAAAATCGCCAGGATGCCATCGACCGATTGGTCAAGCTGATTCGCAAGGCAACCGAAATCCCAAGACCGCGAGTCAAGACCTCTCCCACACTTGCAGCGAAACAGCAACGCCTGCAGGAGAAACGCCGTCGCAGCCAGATCAAACAGATGCGGCGGTCGGATCCGTTGTCAGAGAAATAATTTGAGAGCTGTGAGCCGGCGGAATGAAAGTGCAGTCATGAAAGTTCTGCTATCTTTTGTTGGCAATAACGATGGTTACCCAACGGAAAAACCAAGCGCGATTCTCCATAACAGAGAGTTTGACAAACTTTATCTTCTTTAAGATTAATCCGTGACTTTTGACCAAGAGAAAATCTGGCAAATCTGGATCGACACGGGGGGCACTTTTACGGATTGCCTGGCCAAAGACCCGACAGGAAGCATCCACCGTGCTAAGGTGCTCAGCAGCAGTGCTCTGCGGGGAAAAGTCAAGAAAAAGCTAAGCCCAAAGCGCCTGTTGGTGCAGGAAAAATGGTCGGCACCGGCCGATTTTATACGGGGCTTCCGGTTCAGACTGCTCGAAAGCTCTCATCCCGAAGTGTCCGTTCGCAAATACGACCCCTCTGCGGGGACCATTGAGCTTAGCCGCTCCCTGCCCGTCGCCCTGCCCCAGGGTGCGGCGTTTGAAGTTCTCTCTCCTGAAGAAGCCCCCATTCTGGCAGCCCGCCTGGTCACCGGTGCAACGCCTGGTGCGGAGCTGCCTGCGATCGCCATGCGCCTGGCCACCACCCGCGGCACCAACGCCTTACTTGAGCGCCGCGGGGCTCCGACCGTTCTTTTTATTACGCGTGGCTTCGGCGACCTGCTGCGCATTGGTACCCAACAGCGACCAGACCTCTTTGCGCTGAACGTCCACAAGCCGGAGCCGCTGTACCAGTCGGTGGTGGAAGTAGAAGAGCGCATCGCTGCCGATGGCACTGTTTTGCAACCGCTGAATCTCCAGGCTTTGCGACGACAGGTCGAGACACTGGAGGAAATAAGTCGCTGCACCGCAGCCGTGGCGCTCTTACACAGCTACCGCAATTCCTCCCACGAAGTGCAACTGGCGCAATTTTTAACGCAAAAGGGATTTCAGCACGTTTCCTGTTCTTCAGAGCTGGCCCCCTTCATTAAGATCGTCCCGCGTGCGGAGACCACTGTGGTCGATGCTTACCTGGCGCCCGTGATCGAGGACTACCTGCAAGAAGTGCGACTGGGTTTCGCGAACGGGCGGCTGCACGCCATGACCAGCGCCGGTGGCCTGGTGGAAGCCACCACCTTCCGGGCCAAGGACAGCCTGCTCAGCGGGCCTGCCGGGGGTGTGGTCGGTGCAGCCACCGCTGGCCGACGTTCCGGTTTCGAGCAACTCATTGCGTTCGACATGGGCGGCACCAGCACCGACGTGGCGCGCTTTGACGGCGATTACGAATATGTGTTCGAGCACCAGGTGGGCGACGCGCACCTGGTGGCGCCGGCCCTGGCCATCGAGAGCGTGGCCGCCGGTGGCGGTTCCATCTGTTCCTTCGATGGGCACCGTTTGCGCGTGGGACCCGAAAGCGCCGGCGCCCGGCCGGGACCGGCGTGTTACGGCGCTGGTGGACCGCTGACGCTAACCGATGTCAACCTGCTGCTGGGACGGCTGGATCCGGAGCGCTTTGAAATCCCCATTGCGGCGGCCCCTGCCAGACAAGCGCTGGCAACACTGGCAGACGGAATAGCCAAACAAACCGGCCAGCAAGTCCACGGCGACGCCTTGTTGCAAGGATTCCTGGATATTGCCAACGAACGCATGGCCGATGCCATTCGGCGGGTTTCCCTGCGCAAAGGTTACGACCCACAAGAGTACGTGCTCGTGGCCTTTGGTGGTGCTGCCGGACAACATGCCGGCGGCGTTGCCGAGCGTCTTGAAATCAACACCGTGCTGGTGCCGCCGGACGCTTCCCTTTTGAGCGCCATGGGTCTGGGACAGGCCGTCCTGGAGCGCTTTGCCGAACGACAAGTCTTGCAGCCTCTTGACCCCATTGCCGCGCAAGTTCCGCTTTGGTTGGCAAAGCTCGAAGCGCAGGCCGTGGCGGCCGTCCAGGCTGAAGGCGTTGCTGCGGACGCCATCGAAGTGCGGCGGCGCATCCTCAACTTGCGCTTTGTGGGACAGGACTCGGTGCTGTCCGTAGAATTCCCGCACAGCGGCACCTTGCAGCAGGCGTTCCAGCAACACTACCTGGCCGTCTTCGGTCACCGCCCGGAAGGCAGAGCCGTTGAGCTGGAATCGATCCGGGTGGTCGCCTCCTCACGGCCGGCAGCGGACGCGCCACGGCAGGAATCTCCAAGACCGTTGGCGGTGGCGGCCCGCGGCTCCACCCAGGCAAGCTTCGCCGGCAAACGCACCAGGGTGCCGGTTTACCACCGGGCACAGCTCGCCCCGGGCGCCTGGCTCAACGGTCCGGCCCTGATTTTTGAGCGGCACAGCACGACCGTCGTCGAACCAGGATGGCAGGCCTCCGTTGACGGCGCTGCGTCTCTGGTTTTGACCTTCCGTGACAGGCAAAAGTAAACGCAACAGGCCATGCTACATCTTCAATTTTCTCAAGCCTTTTCACTTGACATTTATGTAAAATGTCGTTATATTCCACTCGTTTAATTTGGTCAATCAGTCTATATTGGTACATTCTTTGAGGAGACAAGATGCAAGCTCTTATTAATAAAATGAAAGATAGCCTTCTGAAATCCCAGGTCTGGAAATCGATGTTTCGGCACGGTTATGAAGACACCCCGCGAAACCGATTGTTACAAGTGCTCGACAATGTTTGGCTGCATCTCCATCCCACTCGAATTCCGCGTCATGCCGCCTATCTCCGGTTCACCTGGTGCATGGGCGGCATCACGTTTCTTTTGTTCCTGGTGACAGCCGTCACTGGTGTTCTCCTCATGTTCTACTACCGTCCAACCGCCGAGTATGCTTTCAATGATATGAAGTATTTACAATTCGACGTGCCCTTTGGCATGTTTTTGCGCAATATGCATCGGTGGGCGGGACACGGAATGGTGATTGCTGTTTGGCTGCACATGTTCCGAGTTTTCTTGACCGGTTCTTACAAGCCGCCGCGTGAATTCAACTGGGTGGTCGGAGTCATTCTGTTGACCACGACCCTCCTGTTGAGCTTCACGGGCTATCTGTTGCCCTGGGATCAGCTTTCCATCTGGGCCGTTACGGTGGGCACCAACATGGCGCGGGCCACGCCTCTCCTGGGACATGAAGGGCCTTTCGGGCCGGAGCTTGGAATGCGAGCGGACAACGATGTGCGTTTTGTGTTGCTCGGTGGCACCCAGGTGGGTCCTCCCACGCTGTTGCGCTTTTACGTGTTGCACTGCATCTTTTTCCCATTATTTCTGGCCGTGTTCATTGCTGTGCATTTTTGGCGGGTGCGAAAGGATGGTGGCATTTCAGGGCCGTTGTAATCATCCCAGCGATGACCAATTCAATTCTGTTTTTCCTTTGGGATCCACACCAATCCACTTCTTGCAAACTACCCGAATTGGGATTGTACGGGTTAATGAATTCATTAGGATAGGAATATAAATGGAACACTTACTGGCTATCATATCTAAAGCAGACAACATCCCCATCGTTGGCATGGTTTTTATCATGCCGTTTTTTACCTGGCTGGCCTTCCGCGAAGCCTTTCGCAACGATCGTCGAATTACCGCCGGCGAATTCGATTTAATGCGCGAGGAAGGCAGAGACCGTGTCTACACCTGGCCTTATCTTACCCGCAACGAATTTCTCGCCGCCATCTTCGTCATGGCGCTGCTCACGGTCTGGTCGATCGTCATCGATGCGCCGCTGGAGCAACCGGCTAATCCGACCAAAACACCCAATCCCTCCAAAGCGCCCTGGTACTTCCTGGGGCTTCAGGAGATGCTGGTCTACTTCGATCCCTGGATCGCCGGCGTGGTGCTCCCCACCTTGATCATCGTGGGCCTCATGGCCATTCCCTACCTGGACAAGAATCCCAAAGGCAACGGGTATTATACCTGGGATGAGAGAAAATTCTCCATCACCATCTTCTTGTTCGGTTTTTTCGTGCTGTGGCTGTCATTGATCATGGTGGGCACGTTCCTCAGAGGACCCGGCTGGAACTTTTTCATGCCCTGGGAAACATGGGACATTCACAAGGTCGTCTCTATGACCAACGTTGACTTGCACCAAAAATTTGGTATTCGAAGCCCGCTCGCCGCCTTCTTTTTTGGAGGCTTTTTGATTACCGCCTATTATTCAATCGCGGTCATTTATTATTTTTGGAAAAAAAATACAGATTTCATCAAGACGCTCGGGGTCGCCCGGTACAGCATTCTGGCATTTTTGTTTTTGACCATGATGGCCTTGCCCATCAAAATGATTTTGCGGTGGTCCATGAACATAAAGTACATCTGGGTGACGCCCTGGTTCAACATTTAACCCTGCGTTGCGTCAATAGAATCCTGAAACCTTTGAAAACGCCTGTTTCATCAATTTAATTAAAGGAGGTTTCTTTGCCAAAGCGATCTGAGATTCCTTTAGAAGAAAGAAAATACGGTCACATATATTTTATCTTAGCCGGTATTCTTACGATTTTCACATTCTGGGCCGTGCTGGACATGATTCGCTTCCGCGCCCCCTGGGAAGGGTATCAGATGCGACTAAACAAATTGGAGCACCAGAACGTCGAGAAAGAATACGCAGCCGCCAAAGAGGAGTTTGAGGCCCAAAACGGAGAACAGCTTGCAGCCCTGAGAACCCAACTCAAAGAGGTTCAAGCAAACTTAAAGGGGCCGGCTTTTGATGAAATAAACGCCGATTTAAAGGGTGCAGATCTGGCAATTGCAAAGGCGATGCAAAACTATCGCTTTGCCAAAAGCGAGTTAGATGCCCTGTGGTATGAGTTTACCGAAGCAGAACACCACCGTGAAGAAAACAAAGCAAAAAAACTCCGTCCCAAAATTGATGCTCTCGACAAGGAGGTGAAAACCCTGAAGGGGGCATGGGATGCAGCCGCAGCGGAAAAGGACAAGGTTGAAGAGCGATTGGCGCGCTATCGTGCAACCGCCGACAGCTTGCAGGCAGAAATCGACCAACTGATGGCGCCACTGACCGACCTGAAAACCAGATTGGCTCACATCGATGATCGTAAGATCAAAATCGAACAGGTCGTACTCAAAGACTTCGTGCGAGGCAACTTTGAAAGCTTCCTGGACCGTGTGGACCGCTGCAAAAGCTGTCACGTCAACATCGACAAGTCCGGCTACGATGAATATCCCGCACCTTTCAGAACCCACCCAAAACGAGATTTCTATTTGAAAACTCATCCCATTAGTGACTTTGGGTGTACGCCGTGCCACGAAGGCCAGGGCCCGGCGTTGCAAAAAGAGTTCGCTCACGGAGATGTTGAGTTCTGGCAGCACCCATTGCTGCGAGACGGTTTTGTTGAAAGCGGGTGCAATAAATGCCACGGCACAGAAATGTCCATTAAGGACGCGCCGCAGCTCACCAGAGCGAAAAGGATGATCTTCGACCTGGGCTGTTACGGCTGCCACGAGATTGCAGGCTATGAAAAAGCACGCAGGATTGGGCCTCCCCTTAACTCGGTTTTGTCAAAAACCACTCCGAATTTCATCTACCGTTGGGTCCGGGACAACAAGTCGTTCCGAAAACACACGCGCATGCCCAATCCGCAGTTTACCCACGCAGAAGCACTGGCCGTGACCGCCTACATCGTCGACATCAACAAAAGCAGCGACTACCAGGTGCCGAAAGCGCCGGCCGGCGGCAATGCCGAACGGGGTCGCAAATTGGTTTCAACCATCGGCTGCAAAGGATGTCACGTTATTACCGAAAAAGATCGCGAGGTGCGCAAGACCGATGTCAGCTACGATTTTGCCCCGGAATTGACCAGGGTCGGCAGCAAACTAAACCGAGATTGGCTCTACGCCTGGATCAAGAATCCCAAGCAATACAATCCCGACACGCCCATGCCCAGACTTCGCTTGACAGACTCAGAGGCCAGGGACATCGTGGCCTACTTGATGACGCGCAAAGAAAAAGAGCCGCCGCCTTACAGCTTGGACTCCGCAGATCTGGACTCGCAGGAACTGGTTGGAGAAGGCAAAGCCATCATCCGAAACTTCGGCTGCCACGGGTGTCATCTCATAAAAGGCATGGAAAAAGAGGGCAGAGTGAGCGTTGCCTTGGACGAATTCGGGGCCAAAACGCCGCAAGAATTGTTTTACGGAGACGCTTTAGCTAACGGCGACGTCAAGGAAGAAACCTGGGAAGGCTGGGTCGAGGGTAAATTAAAGAATTCCCGTTTATATGCGACCGAAACCGTCATCCAACGCATGCCAAACTTTGCCTTCTCTGACGAAGACGCTGCTACGATTGCCACGTTATTGAAAAGCTGGGATGGCAGAGTAATCGGCACAGATTACTTGCACGACATGGGGAGCCTGGGCGAGGCGTTGGAAAAAGGCCGCAGACTGGTGCGCAAGTACAACTGTATTGGCTGTCACATCATCGAAGGCGAAGGAGGCTTTATTCGTCCAACTCTGGTGGAAGCTTTTAAAGAAGAGGGACAGACGGCGGAAGTCGCGTTGTCTTTTGCCCCACCGGATCTCATCAGCGAGGGCCGAAAAGTACAGCCCCAATGGCTCTTCCAGTTTTTGAAGAATCCAACCCTCAAAATCAGACCGTGGCTGAATGTGCGCATGCCTACCTTTGATTTTTCTGACAGAGAGGTCAACGACATCATCGCCTATTTTCAAGCTCTGGAAGGCATTAACGAACCCTTCCTTGAACTCAATATCGAGCTAACGCAGGCCGAACAGAAAGCCGCTGAGGAGCTGTTTTCGAACGACTACCTGAGCTGTTTTAGCTGTCATCAGGTTGGTGCAAAAAAACCGCAAGGGCCGCCCTCGGGCTGGGCCCCGGATTTTCTTCTGGCACCTGAGCGCCTTAATCCCAACTGGGTGTTTGATTGGATCTCAGATCCACAGGCCGTTCAGCCCGGTACTCGAATGCCCAGCTTCTATCCGGACGCAGCTCCGCCGAATATCCTTGACGGCGATCCCAATAGACAAGTGGAAGCTTTGAGGGATTACCTGATGAATATCAGAAAATTTGCAAGTAGATTGTAAACAAGTCAACGTTTTTTTGTTTGTAAAAAATCAACCCAAAATCCTAAGAGGAGGTTTATCATGAAGAAATATTTTTCAGCAATGATTGCCCTTGCCGTTTTGACGTTCGCCGCGGGATGTGGAGGTGGTGGCGAGAAAAAAGCCGAAAAGGCAGGCGAACAAGCCACCCAGGAAGCCACGGAAACGGCTACCAGCAGCGGCTACCAGAGCACCTCTGTCACCAACGGCGGCACTATCAAAGGCACGGTTACTTTTGCCGGCGCCATCCCTAAGAAACAAGTCCTCGAAGTAACCAAAGACGTAAACGTCTGTGGCAAGGTAACCCATTACAAGGAAAATTTGCTCGTTGCAGACAACAAGGGCATCGCCAATGTTGTCGTCAGCATCAAAAATATCAGTCACGGCAAATCTCTCGAATCCCTGGGCGAAAGCTTTCACTTGGACCAAGACGGCTGCGCCTTTCGTCCCCATGTGTCTATCGTTCCGGCCGGTGTGAAGCTGACCATCAAGAACGATGACGGCATTCTCCACAATATCCATACTTACAGCGACAAAAACGCACCGATTAACATGGCACAGCCTGGCTTCAAGAAAGTGATGACACACACCTTCGATGAACCTGAGGTGGTGCGGGTGGCTTGCGATGTGCACAACTGGATGGGGGGATACATCGTGGTGGTCGATAATCCTTACACGGCCATTACCGATGAGCATGGCAATTTTCAACTGACCGACGTGCCGGCTGGAACCTACACCCTGGAGTATTGGCAGGAAACTCTGGGCACGCAAACAGCAGAAGTCACAGTTACGGAAGGGGGCACCGTGGAAGCCAACTTTGAATTTGCGGCTGGCAGCGCCCAGATTGACGATTCCGTTAGATTGGCTTCCAAGACTCAATAAGGCTTTCTTTTGGGAAACGCTCCTCTGCAGCGGAATCATAGCTCTTTTTCTTAAGCACAAAGGGAGTC
>JBHHYI010000039.1:0-27852 GCA_046757525.1 bacterium
ATTATTTCAAAATGCATTGACTGGTGTAATTTCAGACTTATCTGTAAGAAACAAGCTACTATTTTGCCGCCGTTGACAAATGCTGGTTGTGAGATTACAACGAGAAATTTTTGGCAATTCCTACCTTTCGGAAGAACAGTCAAAACTATAGGCTGTTGAGTGACTACTTGCATGTTGAGCTATCTGAAGATGAACAAACTTTTTCGAATGTTTAAATATAACACAAAATTTGATTTGATGCAATTCAAAGATTATGCTGCGAAGAAGTACCCCGCAACGTGCTGGCTAACATTGTTTTATCTAACCGGTCGACCAGAACCCAAGCAGGAGCACCGACACCGAAAGGGGAAGTCAGAAAAAGACGGAACGGAGTTGCAGGCTAAGTAAGACTAGCGGTTTTCAGACTGCCGCCGATGGCATATTCGACTTCGAGTGCGTTGCCTTTTAAGCGGCCGGAGAGGTTTTTGCGGTCGTCGATTACGATGTTGGTGACCACCCGGTCCGCAAAATTCTTGATTTCGTCGTGACATTTTTTAACCAGGGCCAGAACCTCATCCCACTCCCCTTCGAGAATCGTGCCCATGGAAGTAAACTGATAATCGACGCCGCTGGCATCGATTATTTTAAGGGCCTTGGCGAGCAACTCCTTGGTTTCTTCACCGGTACCCACGGGCGTAATGCTGATTTGTGCTAACATTTTGTCCTATCGTTTTTTGGGTTGTATTTGTTAAGCTGAGCAACTACCACAATGATTGCCAATATATTAAATTTAGGGTAAATGTCAAGTTTTAAAATTGCGGAAAAGGTCAAATAATGTGTTGACATTTCTCAGGTGAATTAATATATTGAGTCTGCTTTTGTTAAGAATTCGACGCATTCTCGATTTGATAGGTGCTCGGTATTTGTCTCTGATTTATATGGACTTAGATTAGCGACTGTGTGAGAAAAATTTTCCGAAATGAGTACTGGTCGTTGACACGACAGCCCATCGTCGGATTCCTATTTGTGACGCCTTTGTGGCTGGTGTATGAGCTTTCGGCTTGGGCCATCAATCACGGTTGGAGCGGGCATTTGCGCACCGGGATGGATTTGTTGCTCAGGATTGGCCTCAGCAAGTTGGGCATTTCCCCGGCGGTTGTTTTTGTTGTACCCCTTTTGGCGTTATCGGTTTACTTTTTTGTCAAACGGCGCCCCCTTAAGCTTAGAGCGGTTTATTTTGCTTACATGTTTGTGGAGAGCCTGTTTTACGCGCTTGTGTTTGGTATTGTCATCGGGAACATTACACAGGTATTCATAAGCCCGAACACAGCCAACATCGATCAGCAACGACTGGCGGTGGTCGTTTTGCATTTAGGGGCCGGCGTCTACGAAGAGTTTCTGTTCAGGTTTTTGTTGATTTCCGGAGCCGTGCTTATTCTGTCGAGATTTGTTAAGAGCAATATGGCATGGTCAATCGCTGTTTTAGCCAGTTCTCTTGCATTTGCGTTATTTCATTATTTAGCGGTTTTTGGGGAAGCGCTTACTTTAGACGGCTTTTTGTTCCGGTTTGTTGCTGGTCTGGCATTGTCCGGAATATTCCTCCTGCGAGGTTTGGGAATTGCGGCGTATACCCATGCTTTGTACAATCTTCTATTGATGTTTCGTTAAGTGAAGTCTTTTATGCCGCATAAAGCTTTAGAAAAATGTCCACATTGTGGCAAGGCGATCCAAAAACACACGAACCCCTTGCTCACCGTGGACATCATCATCGAAGTGGCGGGCGTGCAAGACGACGCAGGCATCGTCTTGATCGAACGCAAGAACTATCCGTTTGGTTGGGCGGTTCCAGGTGGATTTGTGGATTACGGTGAGGAAGTGGAATCGGCTGCGGTGCGCGAGGCGAAGGAAGAAACGGATTTGCAGGTAAGCTTGAAGACTCTGCTGGGGGTTTACTCCGATCCCAAAAGGGATCCCAGGGGCCACACGGTTAGTATTGTGTATGTGGCCGAGGGCCATGGCAAGCCCGCTGCCAAAGATGATGCGGCGCATTTGGGTGTTTTCAAGCAAAACGAGATTCCCGAGACCATGGCCTTCGATCATCGCGAAATTCTCGAAGACTATTTTCGTTACAAATTGAGAGAGAAGAATCATCCTTAAGTCGAAGGCAATACGTTTCCTGGTGCTGTTTCTCGGTGGGATTGTTTTTTTAGGTGGTGCGACTCTATTTTGGATACTATTTTCTCCCGTTACAACCGGATCTGAACAAGGCTCGTTTGAGCTGAAAATTCCTGCTGGTACCTCCTATAATGGGGTGGTCGATCAAATGCTGCAAGGTGGCCTCATCCGATCGAGATACAAGATAGGCAAGGCTGCTCAGATTTTGAGGGCTCGGTCTAAAATCAAAGCAGGGAAATACCTGATTCCCGCCAAGATTTCGAGCTACCGATTGTTACACATGCTGGTGGAGGGCAAGGTCGTGCCGGAACGAGTCACCATTCCCGAGGGACTAAACTCCAGACAAATAGCCGCGATTGTGCAAAGGCAACTGGCCATCGATTCCACCGAATTTGTGCAGTTGGTCAGCGACAGTGGTTTGGCCCGCGAATTGGGCATCCAGGCGCCCACGCTGGAAGGTTTTTTGTTTCCGGACACTTACCGATTCAACTGGGGCGTCGACGCTCGCACGGTCATAACCATATTGGTTAACCAATTCAAGAGCCATTTTGACCAGGCGCTGCAAAGGCGGGCGTCTCAACTTGGCATGTCTTTGTTGGAGACCGTGACCCTGGCCTCGATCATCGAGGGCGAGGCGGTGGTGGACAGCGAGCGGGTGGTGATTTCGGCGGTGTACCACAATCGTTTGAAACAGGGCATGCGGCTGCAAGCTGACCCCACGATTCAGTACATCATTAAGGATGGCCCGAGAAGACTGTTGAGTCGTGATTTAAAGATCGACTCGCCCTATAACACGTACAAGTACACCGGACTACCGCCTGGCCCCATCAACAATCCGGGGCTGGCTTCAATCAAGGCGAGCCTGTTTCCGGCCAGGGTTGATTATCTGTATTTCGTTGCCAATGGGGATGGCTCGCACACCTTTAGCGCCACTTTTGCGGCACATTTGCGTGCCAAGGCACGATTCGACAAAATCAGGAGAGCAGTAAAGAAAAGGAGAAAAGAGGGGTTGAATGCCGGGGAAAAGCAGAGCAAGTTCGAATGATCATTTGTTGGGATCGCTGAACGAGAGCCAAAAACAGGCCGTGCTGTGTTCCGAAGGGCCGGTTTTGGTGCTTGCAGGCGCTGGCAGTGGCAAGACGCGCGTGCTGACGCACCGGATCGCTTACCTCATCGGGCATCTGAAGGTCAAGCCCTGGAACATTCTCGCCATGACTTTCACCAACAAAGCTGCGGGTGAAATGAAGGAGAGGCTCCTGAAGCTGACCAGAGGGCAGGGCCAGGAATCGTGGATTGGGACCTTTCATTCGGTTTGTGCCAGGATACTCAGGGTTGAAGCTGAGAAGCTCGGCTTCGGCAGGAACTTTCTCATCTTTGACCGCGAAGATCAACTGCGGTTTCTGAAATCTGTGATGTACGATTTGAACATTTCTTCCAAACAATATGCCCCGGAAGCGGTTCGTGCCCGCATTGGTGGCGCCAAAAACGTCTTCATGAGTGCGGATGAATTTGCCAGGAGTGCGCAAAACCCTTTTGACGAAGTCGTCGCCCGGGTCTATGACCGCTACCAGACCCAGATGCGGGAAAACAATAGCATGGATTTTGACGATCTTTTAGTCAATCCGCTTCATTTGTTCAGGGAATTTCCTGCGGTTCTCAACAACTACCAGAATCGCTTCAAGTACATTCTGGTGGATGAGTACCAGGACACCAATCGTACCCAATATTTACTGTTGCACCTGCTTGCCTCAAAGCACCGCAATCTGTGCGTGGTCGGCGATGACGACCAGTCGATTTATCGCTGGCGGGGTGCCGATATTCGCAACATTCTTGACTTCGAGCACGACTACCCTGAATGCAAGGTTTTTTGCTTAGATCAGAACTATCGTTCTACCAAACACATTCTGCAAGCCGCCCATTCGGTCGTACAAAATAACGCTCAGCGTCGTGCGAAAAAGCTTTGGACTGACAAAGGATTAGGGGAGAAGGTTGTATTGCTGGAAGTGGGAAATGGCTTTGTCGAAGCCAAAGTCGTGGCTGAGTTTGTGCAGGAGGAACTCTCTAAGCACGGCAGAAACTTTTCCGACTTTGCCGTTCTGTATCGCACCAACGTGCAGTCGCGTCTGGTGGAAGACGCCTTGCGCACCGCGGGCATTCCGTACGTGATCGTTGGCGGCATTCGCTTCTACGAAAGAAAGGAAATCAAGGATGTTTTGGCTTATCTCCGGCTGATTTGCAACCCCAAAGACTCGATAAGCTGTAAGAGAATCATCAATGTTCCCTTACGGGGTATTGGTGAAGGCTCGGTCACGAAGCTGGAGGATTTTGCTCGGCAGCAAGGGATTGCCTTTTTTGAAGCCACGGCCCGAGTCGAGGAAGTGCCAACCATTGCGGCGCGCATTCGCAGCCAGATCGCCAGCTTTCATGATCTGATTGAGAAGTATGCTTCTCTAAAGAACGAGTTTTCGCCGGGTGAGTTGGCCCGGGGCCTGGTCGACGAAATTGGAATCCTGAAATCGTTAAAAGAAATTGGCACCGAGGAATCGTACGCCCGCATGGAAAACGTCCGCGAGCTGTTGTCTGCCATCGACAACTATTCGCGTGGTAAACAGAACAACGCCCTGGTCGAGTTTCTCGAAGAGGTAGCGCTCATTACCGACATAGATACCTGGGATGACAAGAGCAATGCGGTCACGCTCATGACCCTGCACAGCGCCAAGGGACTCGAATTTCCCGTGGTGTTCATCACCGGTTTGGAGGAAGGGCTGTTCCCTTTGTCAAGAACTTTCGCCGATGACGCGGAGTTAGAAGAGGAAAGACGATTGTTCTACGTCGGGTGCACCAGGGCGAAAGAGAAGCTTTACTTATCCTGGGCCTCGCGGCGCAGCCGGTTTGGCGAAAGCCGTTATTGTACACCTTCGAGATTTCTCGATGAAATTGAGGAAGACATTATCGAACGCAAGATTGTCAAAAAGAGTTTTCAGCAAGGGTACCGAGAGGCAGCCTATGCAACCGAAGTGCAGGCTGCGCCAGATTACGAAGACTACTCGCAAGAGGTGCCCCGGTTGGCCGTCGGGAGTCAGATTCGACACCCCAAATTTGGCCACGGTTGTGTAGTCGCCATGCAAGGCCGAGGCGAAAACTTAAAGCTTACGGTGAAATTTGAGACCGCAGGAACAAAAAGATTGGTTGCCAAATATGCAAATCTGGAAATTCTTTCTTAAGAAACACAAGCCATCCCGCCAATTCTCCACAGAAAAAAACGTTCAGCGCGCATGGATTGCACGGCTGGTTTGGGGATTGTGCATTTTTGCTTTGCTAAGCCCACAAATTTCCCGGGCCCAGGATTCCGTGGCAGACAAAGAGTTTGTCTTTGCACAAAAGCTGCAAGAAGATGGTTTGTTTTTGTTAGCAGCCAGGCAATTCGAGCTGTTCTACAAAAAATATCCGGACCACGAGAAGGCCGACCAGGCGCTGTTTTTGAGCGGCCAGGCTTTTTTTGACGAGTCCAGATTCGAGCTCGCCTTCGAAAAATTCAAGGAGTTGGAGATTGTTTTTCCCCGGTCGAGTCTTGTCGTTGAAGCCCGATTTAAACTGGCAGAGTGCCAGGCCGCGCAGCGCAACTACTTGGCCGCGGCTGAGCTGTACAAACGCCTGGCGATTTTTCATCCGGGGGACGAGACAGCCCCCAGGGCCCTGCTGCTGGCGGGAAAAGCTTACACCCAGGCCAGCAGCGACAGTTTGGCCAGGGTGGTTTATTCGGAATTGATTAGAAACTACCCGGACACGCCTGAAAGGTTGGAGGCGGAACTTGCCGTGGTCGACCTTTTGTTCAAAAAAAAGGCGTACCAGGAGGCGCTGCTGCAAATCGACAACCTGCTGCGTTCCCTCAACCCGGAAACCAAGGACCCACGCATCTATTTACTGCTGGGCAAGCTGCACGAAAAAATGGGGCAGTTGCAGCAGGCGGAGTCCAGCTATTTGCAACTGCTACAGGCATTTCCCGCAAATGAAGCGGCCCAGTCGGCGCACTACCGTTTAGGGCTGCTTTACCAGAAACGCAGGTTGTTCCACGAGGCGCTCAGTCAGTTCGATGCCTGTTTGAATGTGCAAGGGCAAACGCAGTTGGTGGCTGAAGTTTATTTAAAGAAAGGAGACATTTACTATTCGCAACAGCAATTCAGGCAGGCATTGGAGAGTTACCAGACGGTGCTCAGGAATTCGCAAAGTGACTTGCAACTGGAGGCCAGGTTCAAAGCAGCTCAGGCTCACCAAAAGCTGAATGAAAATCAGGAGGCTGAGAAACTGTTAGGCAAAATAATTGCTGAAGACACTCAGGCGGCTTCCAGTGCTGACCGGTCAGTCCGATTTGTCAAAAGGGCCTACCCAGAACTGACTCGGGTCAAAATCCGGCTCAACAAATTTCAAGAGGCCCTGGCGTTGATTCGGCAATTCAAAACCCGGTTCCCTGTAAGCGGACAACTGTTCGAGTTAGAATATCTGCGCGGCGAAATATTCGAGAAACATCTGCACGATTTTTCAAGAGCCATTCGCGTGTACGACGACTTCTTGCAAGACCATCCCTTCTGTCCTCTGGCGGATGAAGCGCAATTGGCTCTGGCCCGCTCTTATGAGAAAATGGGCAATTATGCCCTCGCAGCCAGTGCCTATGAGGATTACTTGCAACGTTATCCAGCGGGGGATGACTACGAATGGGTCAGGAACCGCACAAGGCTTTTGTCGGAGACGGTCAATTTCAATTTGGAAGAGGGCATGAAAGAGGTCTCCAACGTATTGGCTGCCTTGACCCGTAAAGAAAATGGCCGCGACCCTGAATACGAATTGGGCAGGCTGTATTTGGATTTGAAGCAGTTTAACCGCGCTGTGCAACAATTTAAGAACGTTTTGAGAAGTGCAATCGATGGTAAGATGCGAAATGAAGTGTTCGTGCAGTTGGGCTTTGCTTACTACAAATTGGCTGAAAAAGCCAGACTGGAGGAACAACACGAGGCAGCCAAAGCCTATCGTGACAGCGCTCGAGTTAGTCTCAAATATGCTCAGGAAAAAACTCTTAGTGGGGAACGGTCTGAAGAAGCGGACTTCCTCCTGGCCAAGATGGACTTAGCAGCCCAGGCCACGCCCGAAGCTCGGCGGGCAAGACTCGATGAATATTACGACAATTGGGTCACTCGATATCCCCAGGGTAGGCATTTGGATTTCTTCTTGATTCGGAGGGCTGACGACCTATTGACGGCGCACACCGAAAGGGACACGGTCGGCCTGACCGAGGGGCTTGCACTGGCAAGAAAGCTCTTGGAACAGTTTCCGCAGAGCCTCTATGCGGAAGAGGCGCAGTACAAGGAAATCGTAGCGCTGCACGCCTTGAAAAGCGATTCACTGTTGCAGCCAGCAATGGATTCGTTTCTGCACCAGCATCCCGACAGTCGATTTCTTCCGGCGGTGCTTTTTCTAAGCGCCAGGAACCTGCGCCAACGGGGCAATTTTCGAGCAGCCCTGGAGAAATTGCAGGAGGTGAAGAAACGCTACTTTTATGCGGCCGTGGCAACCAGAGCACAATTTGAGATGGCTGAGATCTATTTTGAGATGGGGGATTACCAGAAATCTCTGGAAATGTACGGCGAGGCGCTTTCGCTCTGGAGCGAATTTCACGGCTCCCCAGACGATCGTTTCTCGGCAAACCTACGGTTCAGACAGGCACAGGCTTTCGAAAAGCTGGGTCAAGATTCAAATGCCCTGGCACAGTATTTGGAATTCATTCAGCGCAGCCCGGCCGATGAGCGCGTGCCACGGGCAATGCTGGCGATTGCGAGCATTGCAAAGAAGTTGAACAATTTTGACGTTTCAAAAGAATACTACCAAGACATTCTTAGAAACTTCCCCAATTCCCAACTGCATTTTCAGGCGCTGGTCGCCTTGGGGGACATTTTTTTTGACAAGGAGAATTTTGGGGAGGCGCGTGCCAGCTATTTAGAAGCCGTGACCTCTGCAACGGAACCAGCCC
Source organism: bacterium (assembly GCA_046757525.1). Lineage (GTDB taxonomy): Bacteria > Zhuqueibacterota > Zhuqueibacteria > Oceanimicrobiales > Oceanimicrobiaceae > JBHHYI01. The sequence goes on from JBHHYI010000039.1 coordinate 8,177, forward strand.
AAAAGCGCTATCCGGCAAGTCAAGCCATCCGATGTCTCTACAAGCAAAACAAAATCAAAGCCGCCGATCTCGAGGCCAAGAAGTTTAGAAAATCTTTTGGAGATTCCGGTCCCGAAAGAGGCCAATTCTTGCTGGACAAAGGGCAGAGCTACATTGCGCAAAAAAGATTTGTACCGGCTGAGAAGGTCTTCAAAAAGCTCAGGGCTGGCTTCAAAGGGACCGAGTTGGGTGCGCAGGGAGAATTGGGCCTGGGGCAGGTCTACATGATTACCAATCACATCGACGATGCGCTAAAGATTCTCACCACGATTCCGTCAAAGTATCCTGAGAGTACGGTCACACCGTTAGCGTACCTCAATTTGGGCGATTTTTATTTTAGCAACCAACAGGTAGAAAACGCCATTTTTGCGTTTAAGCAAGTGGTGAATCATGCGAAGGCCGGCGAGAACTATCAGAAGGCTTTGCGCTATCTCATAAAATGCTATGACCAGACGCGGTTGTGGGACCAGGCAATCGCCACAACCCGCGCCTACCTGGAGAAATTTCCCAGGGCCACCGATGCCTTCAGCTTGAAAATCCGTGTTGGTGAGTTCTTGATGAAGTTGAAGGAGTATGATCGTGCCATCGACCAATTCCAGGCACTGCTGCCTTACGCTGATGCCGAGTCGGAAGCGGAGGTGCAATACTACATTGGGCGCAGCTATCGTGAAAAGGGAGAATTCGCGCGTGCAACCTCTGAATACCTGAAGGTCAAGTATCTCACCAAACCCACTAAGTTGCCCTGGCACGTAACGGCGCAATACGAAGCGGGCTTATGTCTCAAGCGTCTGGGCAAAACAGAGCAGGCAAAAAAGATTCTGAAACGAATCGTCCAAGAACAAGGAAAGGAAAGCAATTTTGGCCGATTTGCCCTGCAAAAACTCGAGGAAATGGAGGCTGCGCAGGAAACGGTAGCGAAGAAAAACGGCTCTTACTGACTTCCTGTCTAAAATAAGAATTGCTAAGAAATGTACTCAGTGTCGACGACAGGCCCTATTCTGCTTTGTTCCCAACGATGATGATACGGTCGGGTTGAATGCCCAGATTGACCAGGTACACTTTGACCGCAATCGCTCTCTCCAGGGCCAGTTGCTTGTCAACGACCTCGTCGGTGTTGCTTTCCTCAAAATCCTTTAATTCGATCTCTTCTTCCGGATTGTCGGTCAGGTAAGTGTAAATCAGCTCTAAGTAATCTTTGGATTTTTTGAGAATTTTGGCCGTACCAGGTTCGAAGTAGACCCCGTTGGGTACTTCTTCCTGTTGTTCCTGGGGTTTACGGACACTGGCGGTTTGCTGCGTGCTTTCAGGCACGGTCGAGGTCTCTGCCTCTTTCTCCGAGGAGATTTCATCGTCGACCGGAAAGGTTTTCTTGAAATCATTCAAGGCTTTCAAGGCGTCCGAGTCGCCGACCTCTTTTCTCGCTCCGCTGGTTGCGATGGCCGGGCGTGTCTCGACCTTTTCCTCAGGTGCGCTGAGCTCCAAAATGGCTGCCAGGCTGTCAGCAAGGTCTGCCTCTTCAAGCTCGCTGCTTTCCACAGCCGATTCGCTCACACTGGTGAATTCAACGCCGGTGTCTTTAGCTTTGCGCTTGTGAAAATAATGGACAAAGCCGATCAGGCCGTTGAAGAAGTTATCGTTTGTGCCGGCGTTGACCCCGTCCAGATCGTCGCCTTTGGTGAGGAAATAGTCTCCGGTGGCGTTGAGCGCCCAGTCGTCTGCAACGAAGAATTCAAACCCGAAGCCTACCTGGACGGCGCGATCCCACCCGGAAAAGGGGCTGCCGTCCGCATGAAGAAACGTGTTGTTGTTGTCGTCGGTCACGTCGAAATGGAAGGCAGCCAGCCCGAAGTTGACGAAAGGCGTCAGTCTGCTTGAAGGCAGCAGAAAGAGGGTGCCGACCAGCGACGCGTTAAACAAGCCGGTGTTTATGGAATTGAACCCGGTGGCCATTTGGCTGTAAGTCGCTCTGGCCTGCAATGCAAAGGGCTGGATCGGGGTAAGCCTGAGAAAGAGCCCTCCCGCGACGCCGGTATTGCTGTTGCCGATATCTCCGTTGAGAATGGATCCGCCCATCAGAACCCCTAAACCAACGGTGCCCCGGGATGACTGGGCAAAGAGGGTGGAGGTGCAAGCCAGCAACAATGCCGCAACGAGTCTTACATGCAAAGTCTTCATCTTCCACTTCCTTGTTTATTACGTTAGTGTATATATTGATCGTCAAAATTTCAAGTTTATGAAGCACAAAAATGAAAGAATTGCGACAAATTTTGCTCTATCTTACTGCGAAGCATGGACCCCGGCCCTGGTCCAGTTTGCTGGATTTAGACGGGGTTTACAGAATGCTGCCGGAACCGACATAGGAGGGAATCTCCCCCTGGTAGCGGAAGATGAGGCGAATGAGGCGAGACATCCATCTTTTTTGCAAACGCACGTAATACTGATCCGCTGCTCTTCTGGCACCAAGCAGCATTGTGGGGTAAGGATGGACGGTATCGGAGATTTTAGTAAGCTTGAGTCCGTTTTTCATGGACAGGGCGTATTCGTTGATGATTTCGCCGGCCTGGGCGCCGGCCACGTGAGCGCCCAGAATCTTGCCCGAAGCGGCATGTAGAACGATGACCCCTTCTTTGTTGTGATCGGTCACAGCGCGGTCGATTTTGTCGTACGGAAATTCGATGGTGTCGAATTTCACATTTTGCGACTGCAATTCCTCCGCCGTCTTGCCGACGTGGGCGCATTCCGGGTCTGTGTAGGTCACCCAGGGAATCACATTTTGTTCATATTGAAACAGGGGGAATCGAAATACGGCGTTAACCGCAGCCGTCTTTGCCATGTTTTCTGCCACATGGGTGAACTTCATGAAAGTGGTGATGTCGCCAGCAGCAAAAATATGTTTTACGTTGGTGCGGCAATACTTGTCCACGGGAATGCCGTTTTTTTCGAATTTCACACCGGCGTTGGCCAGGTTTAGACCATCCACATTCGGTTTTCGCCCCACTGCCACCAACAGCGCATCTGCCTCAATCTCATGGTTGGCTCCTTTTAAAGGCCCAACAGAAAGCTCATATCTACCCCGAACTTTTTTCACGGTGTGGATGGTTTGACCATTGTAAAAATCCACACCGTTGTTTTTCAATCGGGTAAAGACCAGCTCCGCGCAATTGGGCTCGTCTCTTATCAGAATTCTCGGATCCAGGGCAACCACGGAAACCTGTGCTCCCAACGTTCTAAACGCCTGCGCCATCTCCACACCGATGGGTCCATTGCCCATGATCACCAGGTGTTGGGGAAGCTGCTCGAGCTCAAAGATCGTTTCGTTGGTTAGGAAACCTGCTTCCTGTAACCCCGGAATCGGCAGGATCAAAGGCGAGGCCCCGGCGGCGATAATGGCTGACCGGAACGAGATTCTCCAGCTTTCTTGCTCAGTGTGAAGTTGGAGGTTGTGGGAATCGAGGAACGTTGCCTGGCCCTGCAGCGTGTGCACGCCCTTTGCGTTCATCCTTTCCGGTGAATCTGCCTCTTCGTAAATCTCCTGACGCACCTTTCTGACGCTCTCCATGACTGCTTTAAAATCAACCGTGAAATCGTTGAAGCGAACGCCCAGGGACTGTGTCTGCGCGAGCGAGGCAATGTTTTTCGTGATGTGAAGCAGCGCTTTGCTCGGCACGCAACCGTACCAGGTGCAATCCCCTCCGAGCCTCGCCTTTTCGATGAGGGCTGTTTTGGCACCAAAACTCGCACAAATGCCGGAGCTGGTCAATCCGGCTGCACCGCCTCCAAGTACCACAACGTCGTAATCGTATTTTTTCATGGGCGAATCCTTTTCGGTCAATTGCTAAATAGAAACAAAAAATCTCTCGACACCGGTATCGAGAGATTTTAGACTTTGGATTTTCCCCACAACGTTTATCAGAAGGATGAAAAACAATTCCAACCTCTATAACGTACTGTGAGTTCCATCGCAGAATGGTTTGTTGCCTGAATGTTTGCATCCACACCAGGCGACCGTCTTTTTCTCTGAGATTTCCTCGATGATTGGTGTGAATTCAGTGCCTTTATGGGACCCGTCGCAAAAGGGTTGGTTTTGGGAGAGGCCGCAAGCGCACCAGGCATATTTCTTGGCTTCCATTTCCAAGACAAAAGGACTTTTCTGAGCAATTTGTGGGTCAGCCATTTTACCTCCATCGTTTGAATTCTTGTAGACTTTTGTACAACAGTCAGAAATTTACCAAGAAAGTAATCCTCAGGGGTCAAAATTGCAAGGAAATTATTGTTTACCCACTCTTTTGTGACAAGTCCGGTTAACAGATTTCAGAATAAACTATCAAACTGGTTTTTGGGTTTTCCTATTCCTGCGAAAATTCAGCTAAACGAAAGGTTCCTTTCCTCGACGGAGGTGAAATCGAATAGTGTCCACAAGAAAGCTGTGTTCAGGTTTGCCTGACAGGGCTTGCCATTCAGTACATTTGAGATATTCTGCGAGTTGGTTCAAGCAATTCTGGTCAGGAAATTCTTGGCGATGCTGCCCAGGTAGATCGGATATTGACACCGTCGCTTCAATTCCGCAGCCAACTGCCTGCCGCCTTTCTGGTCTAAATCAGCCTTGTTCAACAATATGGCAACGCTGGCCGCTCGAGGGACGAATCTGAGATAACTCTCTGGAGACAAAAGCTCGTTGGCAATGATTGTGGGCGTTAGCGTGGTTCCCAACGGCAGATTCCATTTGCGCGAGAACAGCTCCGCCCGGTGCACATGATCCTCGTGCAACGGTTTGCCAACCACGTTCACCCCGCAGATAATGACCACTGAAGTTGTCGACTCCGGAATCACTGGCTCAAACGCCTTGTGGGTTTTGATGGCTCTCTGGCGACAGCCATCTGCTTCCAGGAGGATTAGATCGGCCAGCTTTCGCAGGGCCGCAAACTCGTTTGAGTCAACACCAGATAGTTTGCCGGCTTTGGAGTCGCTCTTGTAGTAATCTTTGGCGAGCTGCACCTCTTGTTTCTCGCGGAGAATTTTCTCGATCTGCTGCAAATAATCCGGGTTTTCATTTTGCATGACCAGGGCGATCTCAGGAATATATTGAAACTTCGTGGTGGTTGAAATCAGAAGCTTGACGTCTTGTCCCCTCAGTTCGCAGGCCACTTGATTTAGAAACGAGGATTTGCCGCCGCCGCCGATGACTGAAACGACCTGGCCTTTTAATTTGTCGATATCCGACGCAATCAGATGATGAAAATGCATGACAGCTACCTTTCGAGATGGAAGTCGGGCAAGGATTTGTTGAAAGCTCTTGACACCTTTATGATTACCATGCGTTGCAACAGGCTCAGTTTCGATTTGTGTGGGCCTGGCAGCTTGTCGCCAAAGTTTTTTAGAGCTTCTGAGAAACGCCTGCGCTTCGTAACGTAAACGTCTCGTTTGCGAGGGCGCTTCTTTCATTTAAAAGCACGCAAAGCGTGTACAGTGCTTTTGCTGAATCGGGTTGGTCCTGTTTAAAGCGAAATTCAGGGTGCTTTTTCTAACCGTGGAGTTTAACAATTTCGCATTTAAAAATCAAGAAGGGAACAATCCGGGTCATCATTTAATTGCAAAAGGCCCATTTTTCGCTTGCTTGTCAAGTGCGATTTTCTATATTTAGAAGGGGGTGTAGAAGAGCCGCTTTGCTTTCGTAAGTCATTGTTTTATAATAGGAATAACCAAAACAAATTCTGCAAGAAAATATCTTTTGCAACCAGGACTTTAATTTCTTACTGAAGGAGATGCATTATGACAAATTCGGCAATTGAGCAAGCTAAGGAACATTTTGGAAATCTCATCGAGGCGCAATTGCGTCGGATTGAACGGATGAAAGCTGCGGCCGACTGGGTCGATTATGGCACGCTAAAGCCGATCATCATCGGCATCGTCGGTGGCGACGGCATCGGCCCTTTCATTGCGGCGGAGGCGCAGCGGGTGTTGGAATTCCTGTTGCGGGGGGAAGCGAGCCAGGGCAACGTGGAGCTTCGCGTCATTGAAGGACTGACGATTGAGCGGCGTGCTGAACTCGGCAAGGCGATTCCGGATGATGTACTGGCCGAGACTAAGAAATGCCACGTCATTCTGAAAGGCCCGACCACCACGCCGCGTAAAGGCGATCCCTGGCCCAACGTGGAAAGCGCTAACGTGGCCATGCGCAAAGAGTTGGATTTGTTTGCTAATGTTCGTCCGGTGAAGGTGCCTGAGGCGGGCATCGATTGGATTTTCTTTCGTGAAAACACCGAAGGTGGGTACGTGCTGGGCAGCCAGGGAATCAACGTTACCAGCGACCTGGCCATCGATTTTACCGCCGTGACAACTCAGGGTAGCGAACGCATCATTCGGCTGGCTTTTGAATATGCCAGGAAGAACCACCGCAAGCGTGTGACTCTGGTTACCAAAGCCAACGTGATCAAAACCACCGATGGCAAGTTCCTGGACCTCGGTTACAAAGTCGCCAAAGAGTACCCGGAAATCGAATGTGACGACTGGTACATCGACATCATGACTGCCAAACTGGTAGACCCCAAGCGGCGCTCGCAGTTTCAGGTTTTGGTGCTGCCCAATCTGTATGGCGACATCTTAACCGACGAAGCGGCGGAATTTCAGGGCGGCGTGGGTACCGCCGGCAGCGCCAACATTGGCAAGCAATATGCCATGTTCGAAGCCATTCACGGCAGCGCACCGCGCATGGTTAAAGAGGGGAGGGCGCAGTACGCAGACCCTGCCAGCATGATTCGCGCCGCCGCCATGCTTCTGAGACACATCGGCCGCGAAGACAAAGCCAAAAGATTGGAAATGGCTCTGGACATTTGTGGCCAGTATGAGAGAAAATTCGTGATTACCGGCAGAGCTACCGGTGCCAGCGGTAAGGAATACTCTGATTACCTCATGGAAACCCTCAGGGACGACAATCTCGCTGCCAAATGGCAGAGCTTCCAGTCCTCTTGAGTGATGACGCCACCGTCATCAAAGCCTGACATTCCACGCTTCTGCTTAAACACCCCCTTGAGAGGGCCAGGGGGGTGTTTTTGCAAATATCCTGGGCACAATCCAACCTGTTGATTAACGAGACCAACGGAGACGGTGACTTCGACGAGGCCTGCGCGACGCCAGCCGTGCTGGATTTGAAGAGCTTGCGGGCCAGGAAGGTGTTGAAGCTGGCAGTGTTTCGGCCAGAGGGGTTTTAGGCAAGCTCGCATTGCCTAATGCGCCATTCAGTTTGCGCGATGTGTATACAAATGCTGCGTTTGTGCCAATGTTGAGTCTCCTGGTATTCAACCGGGAAATTGCACAAAAACGTTTTTGAAATTCAAACAAATTTCTTATATTCCGCTACCCGTTGTTTGTTTTGCGTTGCAGCACAAGAAGAAACTTTGAGAGGAGCGTTTGTATGAGCTTTACGGAAGTCACAGAATTGGTGCGCCAGGCAAAACTCAAGGCCACCCGAGAAACCGATGCCGAACCAGAGCCTGCCCTGACCCATGAGGTCACCTGGCCACTGGAGGTCAAAATTGGCAAGGGTTTGGAGGGGGCCATCAGCAATACCACTCAGATTGGTTACGTCAACGGGGCCAAAGGGTGGCTGGTTTACCGCGGCTACAATTGTTTCGACCTTGCAGAGAAGTCCACCTTTGAAGAAACGACCTACTTGCTGTTGTACGGAGAATTGCCGACCAAAACTGAACTGGAGGCGTTTAAGGAGAAACTGTTGGCCCACCGCAAAGTGCCGCAGCCCGTCCTGGAAGTTTTGCGCACCATTCCGACTGAGAAAACTCATCCCATGTCGGCGTTGCGTACCGCAGTCTCGGTTCTGGGCACTTTGGACGAACAGGCAGAAGAGACTTCGCCAGAAGCGGAGAGGGAAAAGGCAGTCAAACTTGTCGCCAAGATGGCCACCCTTACGGGCGCCATTGCACGCATCCGGCGGGGTGAGGAGCCCCTTGAACCCGATCCAAAACTCTCCCACGCAGGAAATTTTCTCTTCACCATGACGGGACAAGCCCCTGACCCAACGTTGGAACGCATCATGGATATCGCGCTCATCTTGCACGCGGATCACGGCATGAACGCTTCTACTTTTACCACCATGGTCATCAGCTCCTCTCTTTCCGACGTATACAGTGCGGTGGTCGGCGGCATTGGCAGCTTGAAGGGCCCTCTGCACGGCGGCGCCAATGAGCGCGTGCTTTACGATTTGCAGGAAATCGGCACTCCGGAAAAGGTGGCTGCGTGGTTTGCGAAAGCCCGCGCCAGCAAAAGGAAAGTCATGGGATTCGGGCACCGGGTGTACAAAGCTTACGACCCGCGTGCGCGCATCCTGGGTCCGCTGGCCCAACTGATGACGCATGGGAATCCGAAATTCCGGCTTTTGTACGAAACCGCCGCAAAATTGGAAGAAGTCGTATGTGCCGAGTTGGGCAAAGAGAAGAAAATCTTTCCAAATGTCGATTTTTATTCCGGCATCGTTTACAAAGCTATGGGCATCGAGCCGGTCATGTTCACGCCCATCTTTGCCGTGAGTCGCATTGCCGGCTGGACCGCCAGAACGCTGGAATATCTGTCTGAAAATCGCATCTTCCGGCCGCGGGCCATCTACACCGGGCCTCTGAAGAAGGACTACGTCGCAATCGAAGCAAGGTGATGCCCGGTCTTGCCCTTGGCCTGGGCCGAAACTGAATCATGGGAGGGAGTCGCTGGTGGCGGACTCCCTTTTTTTCTGGTGCAAAATGCTTAATACTTAATACATAAGGAGCACAAAATGAGCGATCAAGGCAGACACACTGTTATCATCGACGCCGTGCGTAGCCCCATTGGGGTCAAGAACGGCAAGCTGGTGGGCATTCGAGCCGACGAGTTGGCAGCTCAAGTAGTTCGGGGTTTGCTGCAAAGAAATCCTCAGTTTTCCAAAGAGAAGATTGAGGATGTGGTTCTGGGCTGCGCCTTTCCCGAAGCCACACAGGGCATGCTCATCGCCCGCGGCGTTTCTTTGTTGGCTGGCATTCCGGAAAGCGCTGGCGCCAAGGTTGTCAACCGGTTTTGCGGTTCGTCCATGGACGCGGCACACCAAATCGATCGCGCCATTTTGGCCGGTGACATCGAGGCCGGCATTGCTGGTGGCGTCGAAGACATGTTCTCCATTCCCATGGGCGGCTTCAATCCCAGTTTTCATCCCAGGCTCGCCGAAATGCAATTTTACATGGGCATGGGGGAGACCGCTGAGAATCTGGCCCGGGATGGTAACATCAGCCGGGAGGAACAGGAGGAGTTTTCCGTCCGGTCCCATACCAAAGCGCTGGACGCCTGGAAAAACGGTCGCTTCGACAACGAGGGGATTCCGATTAAGTTCAACGGCACCGTGGTAGATAAAGACGAGGGACCGCGGGAACCTGACCTGGAAAAGATCAGGTCGCTGCAACCTGCTTTCTTGAAAGATGGCACGGTGACGGCGGCAACCAGCAGTCCTTATTCCATCGGCGCTTCGGCCTTGCTGCTTACCAGCAATGAGTTGGCTTTGCAACTGGATTTGAAACCCAGGGCCAGAATGGTGGCGCGAGCGTTCGCCGGGGTGGACTGGACCCGCATGGGCATGGGGCCGATTCCGGCAACAGAAAAAGTTCTGCAAAAAGCCAACATGACCATGGATCAGATCGACGTGATCGAACTCAACGAAGCTTTTGCCGCCCAATCGCTTTACGTCATCAGAAAAGCTGGCTGGCCCATGGAGAAGGTCAATCTCAACGGCGGCGCCATCGCCCTGGGGCATCCGCTGGGGTGTTCTGGCGCCAGAATCCTGACCACGCTGCTCAACGTCATGGAGCAGCAAAAAGGCAAATTCGGACTGGCCACCATGTGCATCGGCGGCGGTCAGGGCATCGCCACCATCATCGAAAGATTGTAGGGGGTGGCCATGAAAGAGAAAATCGAAAAAGTCGCGGTGCTGGGTGCGGGTGTCATGGGCGCCCAATTGGCGGCGCACTTGTCCAATGCTGGCGTGCCTTCGTACTTGTTCGACATTTCGCAGGAAATCGCCGAAAAGGGAGTGCAAGCAGCGCTGAACTTGAAGCCGGCGCCGTTTTACAACCCGAGAACCGCCAGGCTCATCACCCCGTGCAATTACGAGGACCACCTCGATAGACTGCGGGAAGCGGACTGGGTGCTCGAAGCTGTGGTGGAACGCCTGGACATCAAGCAAGCGCTGTTTAAGCGCATTGAACCTTACCTGAAACCTGCTGCCGTGGTCACCTCCAACACTTCTGGACTGTCCATTAAGAACATGATGAAGGGCATGTCAGCGGATTTTCAGCAGCGTTTTCTCGTGACCCATTTTTTCAACCCACCGCGTTACATGCGCCTGCTGGAAATCGTGTCGGGAACGGAGACCCGTCCAGACCTCGTTGCGGGAATCGCAGCTTTTTGTGAAAACGTCCTGGGCAAGGGCATCGTCTACGCCAAAGACACGCCGAATTTCATCGCCAATCGCATCGGCACCTTCGGCATGATGCTCACCATGAAGCTGACGCGCGAAATGAAGCTCACCGTTGAAGCCGTGGACAAAATCACCGGCACCCTGGTGGGACGACCCAGGAGCGCTTCCTTCCGCACCGCCGACGTGGTCGGTTTGGACACGCTGGCGCACGTGGCCAGGAACACCTACGAATTCTGCCCCGAAGATGAGGCGCGGGAAATCTTTAAAGTGCCCGACTTCTTGCAAAAAATGCTTGACAACGGCTGGTTGGGACAAAAAACCAGGAAAGGGTTTTACCAGAAGGTGGACAAGGAGATTCTGTCTTTGAATCTGGAAACTTTGGAGTACGCCCCACAAAAGCAGGTTCGGTTCGATGGTTACCGGGTGGCTAAAGGCTACTCAGACACCAAAGCGCGCATCAGGGCGCTGGCTTACAGCGACGACCTGGCGGGCAAGTTCTTCTGGGAGTTGCTGGCGGGCACATTGCTCTACGCCGCCAACCGCATTCCCGAGATCGCCGATGACATCGTCAGTGTGGACAACGCCATGAAATGGGGCTTTGGCTGGGAGCTCGGGCCTTTTGAAACCTGGGATGCCATCGGGGTGGAAAAGTCGTTAAAACGGATGGATCAAGAGGACAAAAAAGTGCCAGCTTGGGTGCAGAAAATGTTGGAATCAGGCAGGACTGAATTCTACCAGGGTGGCGACGGGCGAATAAGCTATTTTGATTTCTTTAAGAAAAATTACCGGGTAATTGAGCCAAAGCCGAAAGAGATAAATTTACTTTTGGAAAAAGAACAAGGCCACGAAATCAAAAAGAACTGGTGTGCCAGCCTGATCGATATTGGAGACGGGGTGGCTTGTTTGGAGTTTCACAGCGTGCTGCAGCCGGTGATGAATCCCATCGATGCCTCCATGATCGACATGCTGGAGGCAGCGCTCGAACTCGTGCCGCAACGCGGCTTCCAAGGGTTGGTGATCGGCCACCAGGGCCAAAATTTTTCTGCGGGCGCCAACCTGGCGCTGATCATTCAACTTTGCGAACAAAAGGACTGGCAACGCATCGAGCAAATCAGCAAGTCGTTTCAGGACGTGGCTCAGGCGCTGAAATTCGCTGACTTTCCCGTGGTTGCCGCACCCTTCAATCTGTGCCTGGGAGGCGGCTACGAGGCAGCGGCCTGTGCCAACCGCATCGTCGCCGCGGCAGAGCTGTACTGCGGGCTGGTAGAAGTCGGCGTGGGATTGATTCCCGGAGCTGGCGGCAATCTGCGCGTGCTGGAGAACAACATGCAGGCCATGCACCAGGCGCGCACCGGTCCGTTCCCCATCGTGCAAAAGGCCTTTGAAACCATCGGCTACGCCAGGGTTTCGACTTCGGCCAAGGAGGCGGTCAAGCTGGGTTACCTGAGCAAAGAGGACCGCATCGTCATCAACTCGCAACACTTGCTCTTCGAGGCTAAGCAGACCGTGCTTGAGTTGAGTAATGAATTTGTACCGCCACACCCCAGGGAGGACTTAATCTTACCCGGTGAGGGCGGCAGACTGGCCATTGAAGGAACGCTCAACGACCTGGTGAAGGCGGGCAAATTGTCAGCGCACGACCGGCTCATCGGCGGCAAGTTAGCCTACGTCCTCACCGGAGGTGAAAAGGCCGGGCCAACGAAGCCCGTGAGCGAGCAATACATTCTGGATTTGGAGCGCGAGGCGTTTGTCAGCTTGTGCGGTGAAAAATTCTCCCAGGAGCGCATGAAGTTCATGCTCGAGCACGGCAAGCCGTTGCGGAATTAGGGTTTAATGACCACCTCAATTCTGCAGCAAGTGTTCAATTGTGAGTATAGTACATCGTTTCACCAAAAGGATTATCTACAGTGCTGTCGTTTCGAGTCAGGCAGTCGCCAGACGAAGCAATCTCTTGTTTTCAGGTTAAAGATTGCATCGCTGAGAAGCGCTTGCAATGACAGATGCGGGGCAGAATGCTGCTGAAAAGCCCAAGCCTTTGATTGTGCAGCGTTTAGTATTGCGCGCCATTTATGTCATGCAGATGCTTGACGCCCTGGCCGGTGGAATTTTGGCGAGGGCGGTTTAATATTAAAACCCAGCGCGGCGCAGCCGTAAATGAATGGAACACGGATTGCACGGATCGAACGGATTTACACGGATTTGTTTCTTGTGAAAATCAAACGGTTCATGAGCCATTCGGTTCGCAGTTACTGCCTCAAACAGATTTAATCTGGCTAACCCGTTCGGATCCGTTAAACCCGTGCAATCCGCGTTCCAATTCTTTTTGCACTACTGTGCAAGAAATGAGACGTAATCCTAATAGAGTTAGCACGGCCATAAGAAATTCAGTGAGCTTCGGGGTTTAATTGGGGACTCAAATTTCAATAGCTTCCACCATCTCCTCCGGCAATTCCTTCCTGGGCTGCTTTTCCAATTTTTTCACCATGTTGCCGTAGCGCCGGTCGATCTTGAACCCGAACTTGTAGAAAAACTCCGCCCGCAGAAAGCCCACGGTTACGATGTTGATTCCCTGACTCTGCAACCGGCTGAAAAACTCGTTGAGCAAGCCATCGCTGACGCCTTTCTTGCGGCAGCGCACGTCTACCACGACTTTTTCCAAATGCACCTGCTGCTGATCGGTAGGGCGGTAGAACAACCCACCGACGACGTGCTGTCGCTCGTTTAAGATCAGCAAGTACTGATGCTCAGGCAGGAATTGGACCGGAAGATTGGCAAGATTAAACAATTTACACAGTCGGGCAATTTCTTTGGGGGAGGCCGGTTGACGAATGCTAAAGCGGTTGCCGTCGTTGTCCTCGATATACACCACCAGCGCTGTTTTCTGGGCGCCCTGTCCGGGCAACGAAATAAATTCGGCAGAATCTGTGGGCCTGAGATGGGGGTAAGTCATCCGCGTAAGAAAGAATTCTTCGTCCGGACGAATGGGATGACGTCCTCTGATCTCAGAAACCAATTCCAGAACCTGATCGTCGGAGACGGGCCTGGTCTTTATTTTTTGCATGATCCTGGTCAACCCGCGTCTCAACCTGTCGCTGCTGCTCTGGAAAATCGTGTCGCGGAATAGCAAAATACGAGAGCCCGGGAAGGTTTTCTCCAGGTTTTCCAGATGATAGGTGGTGTACATTTCCTGCAAGGTTTGCATGCAAGCCTGCGGGGTTGCGTCAGGATTCAATTGGTGCCAGCGCTGAAATCTTTGAATGGCAAAGTGAACCCGCTTGGGGAGATAACCCTGTGAGTGAACCGACTTGATGAACTGGCTGAGTTTTTTCTGCAATTCCGCTGACTCCTGGTTTAGATCGGTTTCCCGGAGCTCCTGCGCGGCTTGCTCCAGCACTTGCAGCCCGGGCTCTTCCCCGAGGACTTCCAGAAACGACGCAAATATGACGTGCCAACTGCAGCGGCCTTTGAGCTTGTCATATCGTTCCTCCACAGGCAAGATGAATTGCTGGCGAAAAGACAAAATCATGTCCGCCAGTCTCACAAACGGCTTTCTGTTAGAAATGGAAACGATGCGGAAACCCACCTGGTAGTCGTGTGCAGGCACGATGACGTTGGCGGCAGCGGGATCGGCTACTTCCAACTTTCTGCCCGTGCGGTTCCAAAAGTCGACGTAGGCGCTCAACCCACTCCAGACCAGATTGGGCCACAGGAGCTGCATTCGTTTTACCCAGACTTCGTCCGAATAGCGATCCAGTCTTTTGAGGAACCGCTCCACGGTTTCGCCGGGGATGAATTCCTCGGTCCAGATGTCGTATTCTGGCCAGTAGCCACCAAAAACCTCCACCAGCGGCTCGTGCTCCATGGCTTCGCCGGCGCAAATGAGCCAGGTGATTTCCGAATCAACTTCGTCATTAGCCAGCGATTTGTTGACATTAATCGCAAGGTCGAACGCGCCGGAATGACGGGTTTGTACCGAAACCCGGTACACCGATTTGCCGTGCAGCGATCCCAGAAAGCTCACCCAAATGCCCTTTTGCAAGATGTCTTGCAGGCGAACCAAAATGCCGTCGGTGAAAAGGAAAATCGCTTCCCGAATCAAGGGTAAGGCTTGCATGGCTCGGAACAACCGGTCTTTATCCTCGCCATCGATGCCTTCTTCGAAGATGACGACGTCTTTCCAGCGATATTCGTTGGCAGTCTCCGGGTCCACCGCAATGCTCTGATTCCGGCCCAGCCACTCTCGAAAGCCCGCCGTGAGCACAAGGCCACACTGCTTGGCCCGCTCACATACCGGGCGGTCGCTTTCTAAAAGCGACCATGTCGTCAGTTCCGAGCGAATGGTCTTGTACCAGATCGGGTGCTGGATTCCGTAGGCTGTAATGAGGTCGAGGAGAGCCAGCAGATTGGCCTTCTCCCGGGTTCTCCGCCCGGGTTCCGAATATGTGTTCAAAATCTCAAAGATGCTGCGCACTTGCGTTTTAGACAGGTCCAGTTCTGCGATCCTGGAAATGGTCTCCTCATCGAGAAACTCACAACCGGCGCACAAAAACTGTTCAAAAATGGTCTTGAAAAATTCCCTCTTTTCACTCAAAATTAAGATCTTAAATGCCCGCCTTTTTGTGGCCGCATGGTCGAAACGGGCCGTCCGCAGCAAGATGTCTTTTGCCACTCCTGAGAGCGCTTTGTTCTTGGCCCGAATAATCTTTTCGAGAAAGGTGAATGCTTTGGACAACCCTGCTTCGTCTTTTGTTTGCAGCAAGTAAGCAGCCATGTGCAGGCATTGGAAATTATCCCCTTGCTGACTTAAGCAATCGCAGAATTCAGCCACGATTTTAGAATCGGGCTTGATCGGGTGGTCCGCCAAAGAGATGTTGGATTCAACTCCTTTTGAATCTTCAAACCGCGACCACCGGAAAATCTTATCGCCCACAAATGTTTGCAGCTCCACATTGCCAATCCAGAAGGCCGGCCGATGAATCAGTTGCCCCAGATCGACGGTGTGGTTCTTGACCGAATACCAAAAAGTCCCAATCCGAACCAATGGTGAGCCTTGGCCCGTGCCTGTGACTTGCAGGCTCAGCCGGTGTGGTTTCAGAATCAAGGTTGAATTCTCCAGGCGCAGGTCGTCTGCCGTCAAGCCTTTTTCTCGTAAGAACCAATTGGGAATCCTCAATTCCAGCTCTTCAAGATTGAACGCCAGGTAGTCCTTCTTGTACATGCTTTCGATTTGGGTCCGAAAGTTCTTTTCCACCACTTTGCGTTTGAAAGTACCCTTGGCCGTAATTTCCCCCTTCTCGAACGAGAAGTCTCGGTCGATAATGGTGAGATTCACAATTCTTTCGAAAGACGCCAGAAACTGATTGACCGAAACGATCAACGAGCTGAAAAACTCCCGCAGCTTGTCCTCGGGAATGGCGGCAAGATCCAGTTGGTCGTAGTCGTAATTGGGGTAGAGCAGCAAGGTATTGTATTCCTTGTGGTCGCCCACGAGAAACACGCTCTTAATCGATTCGAAGTCTTTGAACAGATTCTCGATTTTTTGAGGCGCAATGGTTTCCCCCTTGACGTTTTTGTAGATTTCTTTCTTGCGATCCAGAATTTTGAAGTAGCCCTCAGAGTCTTGCGAGAAGATGTCGCCGGTGGGCAGCAGGCCATTCTCAAAGTCGGAGGTTTCGCTGTGTAGATACCCCTCCATCACGTACGGGCCACGGATCAACATTTCGCCATCTTCCGCCAGTTGGATTTCAATGCCGGGCAGGGCCTTGCCGACAGAATTGTCCCGGTACTGGAACGGCGGCGTCATGGTGATGCCGCCGGTGGCTTCGGTCATGCCGAAGCCGCTCATGAGTTCGATGCCATGATTCTGGAAAAAGCGAAAAATGTCCGGGTCTAAATAGCCTGCGGCCGAAAGTCCCCATTTCAGCTTACCACCAGTCATTTGAGAAACCGTCTGTTGTATGACCGCTTCCGATTCCACATCGATGTCCACGTTTTCTTTAATCTTCTCGTGGAGCTGGATCCACTTCTTCGGAATGCTGATGAAGATGGTGGGGGACATCCGCTGCATGGTTTTTACGATGGTGTCGATTTTCGGATTCTCCAGAAAAACGTAGGTGCTGCCCCAAAAAACACAACCCAACATTTCAAAGAAACGGCCGAAGGTGTGGAATAGCGGCAAATAGCACAGGAAAGTGTCCTGTGGGCCGATTTCTGGCAAGGCCAGTGCCCGTGCGAAACGTTTGCTGACGAGATTGCGTTGCGTGAACATGATGCCCTTAGGCGCATCGGTTGTGCCTGAAGTGTACATGATGGTAGCCAAATCGTCGATGTGCACCCGTTCAATGCGAGACTGCACCATTTCCGACGGCACAGTTGCCCCCTTTTCGAGGAAAGCTTCTAAAGTAGTGACATTCTCAACCTCGGCACTTGAAGGGTTAAGCAAGATTATATTTTCAACCGTGTTCAATTGACTGCGGATTTTCAGAAGCTTGCTCAGTTGACTCTCATTGGAAACGAAAATGGTGTGCGCTTCACAATGGTTCAAGATGTACTGGACCTGGGACGCGACGGAGTTGACGGGAATCAAGACGTTCACAATACCTGCACTGAGACAGGCAAGGTCTAAACAGGCCATCTCCAGGCTGTTTTCCGACAGAATGGCTACGGGTGCTGAGGCCGGTCTGTTGGCGCACAGCACATGCAGGGCCCGCACCAGCGACTCTACCCTCGCTTCGACGGTTTTCCAGGAATACTCAGCGACCTTACCCTCTTTTATTAGCTTGAACAACGTCTGGCTGCCGTACTTGCTTGCCCTTTGTTGAAATAGTCGGCCCACCGTGAAATGGGAGGTCGTTATGAGAGAAAGGATAAAGTCAAACCAGAGTTCGACTTTTTGCTCGTGGTAGATTTTTTGCAAAAGCAGGTTGGAGCGGCTGAAATCGAGAAAGTTGAACAAATGGTTTTGAAACCGTTGCTTTAAATGCTTTGGTGAGTTTTCGTAGGCTGCTCGAAAGAGGCTTCCAACTTCTATGAACTCTTCAACAGCACCGCCTTTGACGCATGCTTCCTGCTTCTCGGCCTGTGTGAACCACGGGCTGAGCAAAGCAGCCGCCTTTTCAGCTTCTGCCAGATTTCCGGACTGCAAAGCTGCGGCCATTTTCTCTCGAATCGTACTTAAATTCGCCATGAGCGGTCACCTGAGATTACAATCTTAGCGCAATTCAACCAACAAAAGTTAATGCAGTTGGAGGTGAAATCCAAATCTTTTTTGACCCAATTGTGCACTAATTGAGCCCGTGCTTTTGATTCCAACAAATTTCCTTGCTTTTGCCGCAATTTTGCAGTAATATTGAATGTTTGAGACTCATTTGCAGTAGCTGGCAAAAGCCTATGGCAGGCTGGTCAGAACTTGAAACGTCTCATACATTTTTGGAACACAGGAACCACAGGGCGACGCATGGAGCACGTTGAGCAGCAGTTTAAAGAGTATTTAGCTGCTAACAAACTAAAATACACGCCAGAACGGCGGAAGATATTTAATGAAGTCTTTTCGTCACGCGATCGTTTCGACGCGGATGAGTTGTTTGTGCGTTTGCGCTCTCACAGCAAACGGGTTTCCAGGGCCACCGTGTACAGAACTTTAGACCTGTTGATTAAGTTGGGTTTGGTGCGAAGAGTGTGCCTGGGAGACCGATCGGCCTTGTTCGAAAACGTGTTTAGTTGGAAGCAACACGGCAACTTGATCTGCAAGGCCTGTGGTAAAATTCAGGAATTCAAAATAAAGGAAATAGAGGAAAGACTGGAAGCTGTTTGTAAACAAAACGCTTTTGAGGCACAAAGCAGTTGCATCCAGATTTTCGGCTACTGTTCGCAGTGCAAAGCTGCGGTCTTGTCCAAATGTGAGAACAAGTTGTCCGTGTTGAAAGAACTTGGAAACGCCAAGGAAGTCAACGTCTAATTTTTAACCACCATTGGAAAGGAGCAGGATTTCACACCATGTCTAACGCTGAAGTGAGGAACGTGATAATTATTGGTTCAGGACCCGCCGGTTATACGGCCGCTATTTACAACGCCCGTGCCATGTTGGAACCTTTAGTTTTTGCCGGACCCGAGCCCGGAGGCCAGCTCACACTTACCACAGATGTGGAGAATTATCCCGGGTTTCCAGGGGGGGTCATGGGGCCGGAATTGATGAATGCCATGAAAGAGCAGGCGGAAAAGTTTGGGGCGGACATCCTTTGGGACGCTGTCACCAGAGTGGATTTTTCCCGTCGACCATTTGCGGCTTACGTGGATGACCAGGCCTACCTGGCCAGGACCATCATTATTTCCTCAGGCGCTTCAGCCAGACTGCTGGGGCTGGAATCGGAACGCAAGCTCATGGGCCACGGTGTCTCCACCTGTGCGGTCTGCGACGGGGCATTTTACAAGGGCAAAGACGTTCTCGTCGTGGGTGGCGGCGACACGGCCATGGAAGATTCAACGTTTCTGACCAGGTTTGCCAACAAAGTGGAAGTGGTGCACCGCAGGGACCAGCTTCGCGCCTCGAAAATCATGCAAGAACGCGCCTTAAAGAATGAAAAACTGAGTTTTATCTGGGATACCGTCATCGAGGAAATTCACGACCCGGAAAAAAACACGGTAACGGGCGTGACCCTGAAGAATGTCAAGACGGGTGCGCTAACCGAAAAGAGGGTGGACGGCGTTTTCATCGCCATCGGTCACAAACCCAACACTGAGATCTTTCGGGGGCAGATCGACATGGACGATGTCGGCTATATCCGGCCTAAACAGCGAACCATGACCAACGTGGAAGGGGTGTTTGCGGCCGGCGACGTGGTGGATTTTTATTACCGACAGGCAGTCACCGCCGCGGGCATGGGCTGTCAGGCTGCCATCGACGCAGAGAGGTGGCTCGAGGCACAAGAATGAAAATCAATTTTCGCTGGTTGGTGCAGGCCGCCGCTTTTGTCGGCTGCATTTTTTTCTTCATAAAAATGTGGAACCAATCAAAACTGATGGTCTTGAATTTCTCGGTGAATGACCTGTTGCTTCTTGGAGTTTACGGAGTCTTTTTCTTGATCTGCTTTTTTCTCATGGCCGTCACCAGCTATCTGAAGCAAAAATTCAACGGGACCCTGAAGAATCCCATTCCGTTCTTTGAAAAGTTGCTGGCCAAACTCAGGCTGGC
>JBHHYI010000040.1:0-27565 GCA_046757525.1 bacterium
GTCCCGTGCCGGCGAAGCGTCGCGGGCCTGGTATGCTTACGTGGCCGACTTCTGGCTGGTGGGCGTGATTCCCGTGACCTTGTACCCGTTTTTTGGCGGCAAAATCTGGTGCCGCTACTGGTGCCCCCTGGCCAAGTGGATGGAGTTCTGGAGCCGCAGGTTTGGCAAGCTGGGCATTGACAGCAACGAGAAGTGCATTACCTGCGGCGAATGCTCCCGCTACTGCGAAGTCGGCATCGACGTCATGAGCTTTGCCAAAAATCAGGAGCGGTTCTCTAACAAAAACACCTCCTGCATTCAGTGTGGCATCTGCATCACCGTGTGTCCCATGGACGTGCTTTCCTTTCAAAAAAATGGCAGAGTGAAGCTAAATAGCGCGGTCGTTGAGAAGGAATATATAAAAGTGGCGGCCTAAGCCCTTTTTGTCCCGTTTCGGGGCACATCCACACCGAAGCTTCTCAATAGCAAATGAACCACGACGGCTGGTGGAACAATATGAAAGACTGGCCTTTTCCCGTCAGAGATATGGTTCCGTGCGTTCGCATGGCTACGATAACCGCGGTGCCATCTGCCTGCGTGACCGACAAGTCATAAATCTTAAAAGCGGTGTTGAGACCAAAGCCTATGACCGCATTGCCATTGGCGCACTGCTGGCCTTACAGTCTCTCGGAAGCTGAACACCGCCTGGTTGAGCAGGCACTAAAGGTAGCTGATTACAACAGGAAGAAAGCGGCCGAGATCCTGGGCATTTCACCAACGCGCTTGTACAAGAAAATTGAAGGTTAAGGGATCCAGGTGCCCAGGTAACAGCCCCCAACGCAGGGACGCCCGCGTTCAGTTTTGGGTGGCCGGTTTTTGTTTGTGGCACTTGACTCTGGATTATATTTTTATTATCTTTTTGCACCATCCTAAGAGTCGTTCTAACAGTCAAGTGTTGCTTGGTTAAGGAGAAATACTGATGAAATTTGCAAGAAGAATGGAGGTTTTAGGTACTGAAACGGCTTTTGAAGTCATGGCAAAAGCCAAGGCCCTGGAAGCCAGTGGAAGGGAAATCATACACTTGCAAATTGGAGAACCCGACTTCACTACCCCGCGTCACATCATTGATGCGGGTATTGAGGCGTTGCGCGACGGTCAAACGCACTACTCCCCGGCCGCGGGCATCGCGCCGTTGCGGGAGGCCATAGTCGAGGATGTCCAAATGCGGCGTGGCGTGGGTGCCAAAGTCGAGGAAGTCGTTGTGACGCCGGGGGCAAAGCCGATCATCTTTTTTACCATCCTGGCCTGCATCGAAGACGGCGATGAAGTGATCTACCCAAATCCCGGTTTCCCGATTTACGAGTCGGTCATCAATTTTGTTGGCGCCAAAGCCGTGCCTTTACCTTTGTGGGAAGAAAACGACTTCCGTTTCGACGCCGATGAATTGCGATCGTTGGTGACCGACCGCACGCGCATGATCATCCTCAACTCGCCGCAGAACCCGACCGGCGGCATTCTGACCAAACAAGACATAGAACTGATCGCCGAGATTGCCCTGGACAAGGATCTCCTGGTGCTATCCGATGAAGTCTACAAGAATATCATTTATGAGGGAACCAGCCACAGCATTTTCTCTTTGCCAGGCATGAAGGAACACACCATTCTGTTGGATGGTTTCTCCAAAACCTACGCGATGACGGGTTGGCGATTGGGTTTTGGCGTGATGCCCAGAGAGTTGGCCCAGAAAGTGGAGCAACTGATGATCAACAGCAATTCCTGTACAGCCACCTTTTCTCAATACGCAGCCGTCGAAGCGCTGCAAGGGCCCACCGATGAGGTCGATGCCATGGTTGCAGAATTCAAGAAACGGAGAGATTTTATTGTCGCTGGCTTAAACGACATTCCTGAGATTAGCTGCAAAATGCCCAAAGGGGCTTTTTATGTTTTCCCCAATGTCAAGAATGTTGACAGGAGCTCGAGAGAGCTGGAAACCTATTTGTTGAACGAAGCCGGCGTCGCCGTGCTTTCGGGCACTGCATTCGGAAAATATGGCGATGGCTATCTCAGACTGTCGTACGCCAACTCCATCGAAAATATTCAAAAAGGTCTCGACAGAATCAGGATCGCTTTGGAGGAACTTTAGTCCAGCAAAAAGTGAGGTCTCATTTGGAAGCCAAGAAAACACCTCTGTTTGAAGAACACAAGAGATTAGGCGCCAAAATAGTTGAGTTCGGCGGGTACTTGATGCCCGTGCAGTACAAGGGCATCCTGGAGGAGCACAAAAGCGTGCGTAATTCGGTGGGCATTTTTGATGTGTCGCACATGGGTGAATTTATTGTCAAAGGAGCGCGGGCCGCAGCCTATTTGCAGCAGATGACCCTGAACGACGTCACCAAATTAGTTGAGAATCGGGCTCAGTATTCGGGCATGTGTTATGAACATGGCGGCATGGTAGACGATTTGATCGTGAGTCGATTCAAGGATCATTACATGCTGATCGTCAATGCCTCAAACAAGGACAAGGATTTTCAATGGCTGCAACAACATTTAATCCCGGAAGTGGATTTGCAGGACATTAGCGATGATTTCTGTCTGTTTGCAGTTCAGGGCAGAAATGCTGAAGCAACTTTGCAGCCTCTGACCGATGTGAAGTTGTCGGAAATCAAATATTACTGGTTTCGGGAAGGAATCCTGGCGGATACGCCGGCTTTTATCTCGCGCACGGGGTACACCGGGGAAGACGGCTTCGAAGTCGGCGTCGAGGCCGCTGAGGCGGTCAAGGTGTGGCGAGCGATTTTGGATGCCGGGACCAGGTACCAGATCGAACCCATTGGCCTCGGTGCCAGAGACACCCTGCGCCTGGAGATGAAATACGCCCTGTACGGCAACGACATCGACGAAACCACCAATCCCATCGAAGCCGGATTGGGCTGGATCACCAAGGTAGACAAAGGGGAGTTCGTCGGCAGACAGGCTATCGTGAAGATCAAAGAAAACGGCGCAGCGCGCAAGCTGGTCGGCATGGAACTCAACGAACGCGCCATAGCAAGGCACGGTTACAAGATTGTGAAAGACGGTCATGAAATCGGACAGGTCACCAGCGGCACTTTTTCACCGACGCTGCAAAAGGGAATCGCCATGGGGTACGTCAACGTTCCACATCACGAAATTGGAACCGCGCTGCACATCGCTATTCGAGGAAAGGAAGTTCCTGCGCAAGTGGTCAAAACCCCGTTTTATCAGCGACCTTATTAGGGTGAGGTTTTGCAACTTCCTGTCTTTTAAGTAGTTAAACAATTATGTTGGCGAAAATCGACCCCCGGGCTGTTGATTGGTCGCTGTATGCAATTTTGGACAAGGAGTTTGCCAGAGGGCGCGCGCCGGATGTGTTGGCCAGCGAGCTTATCGAGGGTGGTTGTAGCGTCATCCAGTTGCGCGACAAGGTTTCTCCCGCCAGGGAATTTTACCGCGATGCACTAAGGGTTAAGGAGGTTACCGATAGACACGGTATCCCACTCATAATCAACGATCGGGCAGATATTGCACTGGCGGTTCGAGCCGATGGCGTGCATTTGGGCCAGCAGGACTTGCCGCTTCCAGCGGTCAAAGCCATTCTGGGCGGGGAGGTTTTGCTGGGTGCCTCGATCCACAATCTGCACGAGCTTACAGAGGCCTTAGCTGCAGGTGCTGACTACGTGGGTGTGGGCACGATCTTCCCGACCAAAACCAAAGCTACGGACCGCGTGACCGGGGTGGAAATAATTCAAACGCTACGCCTTCATACTAAGATTCCCCTCGTCGCCATCGGCGGCATCACAGCAGAAAACGTGGCCTCGGTTATTGCTGCGGGCGCTGACGGGGTGGCCGTCATTTCGGCACTTTTAGCAGGCGGCGGTAGCGTACAGGAAAATACAAGCGTGTTGGCCCAAAGGATCAGGGCTGCAAAACGAGGCGTGTGCCACGAAAACTAACTCATATTCGACATCCAACCCATGAAGACACGTACGAAAAATCCTGGCATATCTCGAAAAGAGGAAATTCTTGGAATTCTCCTGATGACGTTTGGCATCCTGGTCGCCCTCTGCCTGCTGACCTACCACCCAAGCGAACAGCCGGGAAATGTCAGAATTGGTCAAATCGACAATCAGCTTGGAATCGCTGGTGTCTACATTTCCTATTTCCTCATTCAACTTGTGATTGGCTTGCCTTCCGTTGTTTTCCCCATCATCGTGTTTGTGTGGGGCTGGAATGTTTTCCGCGGGCATTCCCTTTCCAAGTGGACGTTGTTATTCTTGCTGTTGGCTGTTTACACATCGATTATTCTGGCGCTGCCAGAAATCGCCGTCAACGGCCACGGGCAACCCGACTTCTCAAAATCTGGTCTGGTGGGGGGCGTGGTAGCGCAATTCCTGTTGAACTATTTGGGGCTTTTGGGCAGCATCGTTGTCATACTATCTGTCATTATGATCACCGTGGTGGGAGCAACAGATTTTAGCTTCGCAAATGGGCTGTCCTTTATCCTCCAGTTAATCTCCACCACATTTACACAAATGAAATTTCGTCTTGAAACCTGGAATGAACGGAGTCGACGCAAGGCAAGAAGCGCCAAAAGCAAGAAGGAAAACGAAAGAGACGCACTTGGTGAATCCGCGGACGAGACCCGGAACCCAGTCGAACCCACCGTTCAAGTGGAAACGCCGAAGGAACGGAAGCCTCTGATTTCCCAGGCAACAGAAGAAGCGAAGGCGGTGAACACCTACATTGGCATTCCCAAGTCGACCCTGGAGCAGACCTCTGCACACGCGAAAAGCAGTTACGAATTCCCATCTTCGGCTTTGTTACAGCGACCTGACCGCGAAGCAGAACAGGTCAGCGAACAGGAGCTCATTGGCAACGGCAAAATACTGGAAGAGCGCCTGCTTGAATTTGGTGTGCAGGGAACGGTAGTTGAAATCAATCCGGGCCCTGTGATTACCCGTTATGAATTGGAACCAGCCCCTGGCGTCAAATTGAGCCGCATAACCGCTCTGGCCGATGATCTGGCATTAGCCGTCCGGGCCAAAAGCATTCGAATCGTTGCCCCCATTCCAGGCAAAGGTGCCGTTGGCATTGAAATACCCAACAAGAAGCCCTCTGTCGTGTACCTGAAAGAAGTCATCGATTCTGTGCCGTTCAGAGACTCCAACTCACCGCTCACTCTGGCCCTGGGTAAAACCATCTCTGGGCAGCCGTTTGTTACCCGGCTGGACCAGATGCCGCATCTCCTCATCGCCGGGGCTACGGGTTCGGGGAAAAGCATCTGCTTGAACTCCATCATAACGAGCATCTTGTTCAAGGCGCATCCCACTGAAGTCAATTTTGTCATGCTTGACCCCAAGCGTTTAGAGTTGTCGATTTACAGCAACTTGCGCCACCATCATTTGAACTATCGGGAGGACCTCGACGAGGAAGTCGTCACTAATGCCAACAATGCCATCTCCGTGCTCAGAAGCATTGAGGTGTTGATGGAGGAACGTTATGAGATTTTGGCCAGGGCAGGGGTTCGCAATATCGGTGACTACAATCAAAGGCTCAAAAATGGTCAGTTGCAAAGCATAGACAACGAAGAGCCGTTTGAACCCCTTTCGTACATCGTAGTCATCGTTGACGAATTAGCCGATCTCATGCTTACGGCTGCACGCGAAGTGGAAGAGCCTATTGCTCGCCTGACGCAAATGTCGCGCGCTGTTGGCATTCATCTCATTCTGGCTACCCAGCGCCCTTCTGTGGACGTAATCACCGGCGTCATTAAAGCCAACTTTCCGGCACGCATCGCATTTCAAGTGGCGTCAAAAACGGATTCCCGCACCATACTCGACCTCAATGGCGCGGAGAACTTGCTGGGTCGAGGCGATATGCTGTTTATTCCCCCTGGCAGTCATGCACCAGTCAGGATTCACGGAACCTATGTCTCCACAGAAGAAATAGAAGGCATCATTGCTCACATCAGAAAGCAACCCAGGTATCCTAAGAAGTTGTTGCCTGTCGGCCAGGAGGACCCCACCGGATTTGGTGACACGGGTTTGTCTGGTAGTGGACGGGATGCTTTATTTAATGAAGCCTTGAAACTGGTGGTCCGGCATCAGCAAGGGTCGATTTCGCTTTTGCAAAGACGGCTCAAAGTAGGGTACGCCCGGGCCGCCCGCATCATAGACGAATTGGAAGCGGCCGGCGTGGTGGGTGCCTTTGACGGCAGCAAGGCCAGGGAAGTATTGATCGGCGAAGAAGAGCTTGAAGATATGCTGCAATATTAATCTCATGAATTTGAAATTAAGAAATTAGGTGTGTCCATGACGATGTCAAAATTAGTATTGGTTCTCGTGGTGAATTTGCTGTGCGGGTCGATAGTACCCGGAGTTTTTTCAGCTTCCATGAACGCAAGAAAAATCATGAAGAACGTGAAAAAACGATACGAATCGTTGCAAACTCTGAAGGCCAATTTCAAACAAATATATTTCTGGGAATTGGCCGGTGAAACCCAGACTCTCGAAGGCTCGTTGTTTCTCAAATCTGGCAACCATTACCGAATAGAAACCGACAGCCAAGTCGTTGTTACCGATGGCAAGCAGGTCTGGACCTATTCGCCAGCCAACCACCAGGTCATCATAGATTATTTGAGCCAGTCCAATGAGAATCCATTGCCCAAAGATCTTCTCTTTAAGTATTCTGAGGATTACACGCCGCACCTGATCGGTGAAGAAAAAATTGACGGCGAAAAAACCTATGTTTTGAATCTCGTGCCTAAAGATGAAGACGCATTCATAAAGTCGATGAAGATTTGGGTCAACGAATCCAACTGGTTGACGACAAAAATTGAACAGACCGACATCAATGATAACAAGAATACCTACATCGTGAGTGACATCGAGGAGAACGTCAAGCTCTCCGATGCGCTCTTTACATTCCAGATTCCCCCCGACGCAGAGATCGTAGATTTGAGATAGCGGGACAGGTCCCGAGTTCATGTGGAAGCTGTGCAACAGCAGAATTTTATGAAGGAGATAAGGCAAATGACCTGTCGACCGAATCCGCACTTACGCTATTTTGAAGGTATAGTACATTGCTAATGGATATTTGATCAAAAAGCTCCTCTTTGGGAACCTCGGAAACTATTGGCTAACCAGATACTTAATGACGATAATGGGAACCAATAGTTTTTTTGTTTTGTGGCTCAGAATTTGCATAAAATTGGGAAAATTGTGTTCAAAACCTAATGGGAGTTTTGGTTCATGCCTCTAAGACTTGAAAAATTAAGAGCATCCATTTTGGGCCTGGTGCTCCTGTTTTGCACTCCAGTGATACTCATGTCTCAGGAGAGTACAAAAGACGTTACCTATCCCCGGCGCTACTATCTGGGTTCTCAAGCAAATCCGAAAGATGATGTGCGTCCCAAGACAGGTGCACAATACTATCTGGGGTCGGCCGACGAGTTGCTCATGAAGGTAAATATCTGGGGTTTTGTTAGAAATCCAGGGCAATATTTGGTGCCAACGGATACGGATTTGATCTCCTTGATTTCCTTTTCCGGCGGCCCTATCGAAGACGCGAAAATGAAGAACATCAAGGTAATCAGGGCTGGGGGCCACGACGGCCACGGTAAGAATGTGAAGGTGATCAAGGTCAATGTTGAGCAATATATTAACACCGGTGACGAATCCCTAATCCCGGCCTTGCTTCCGGACGATACCATTGTAGTGTCCGGTTCAACGATTCACTTCATCGGCAAGTTCTTTGATTTCGCTGCAAAACTTGCCGTGATTGCGCAAATTTACTTCTGGGTACAAATTGCTAATAATTAGTTTTTGCGGCAATCATCTATAAATCTAACGAGTTTAAAGCTTCTCTATGGATATTTTACAAGACCAAGGCATAAGTCTAAACGACATCATGCGGACTTTGTACCGCGGGCGCAAGATCATTGCTGCTACCTTCTTCTCCGTGGTCCTGTTAACAGGCATCTACACCTTCACGGCTGACCCGGTTTATGAAGCTTCTGCGAAGTTGATCATCAAGGATGAATCGGGCATGCAGGATGCGATTTTGGGCATATCCAATCTTGGATTCAGTCAGAAGGATATCATGATCAACAATCAGGTGGAGATTCTAAAGAGTCGGACCCTGGCCGAAAACGTGATCAACAAATTGATGAAATCCGAACAGGCGGATCAGCTCGAAATTCTCGGAGTCAACCAAGATGGCGATGAAAACTCGAGAGGCATTCTGGCCAGTTTTTCACGTCTGTTAGAAACCTTTGGCAAAATCCTCAGCGGCGATTCAAATCAGCAGAAAACTCAAGAAGAACTTTTTGACGAAACAGTGGAGGAGTTGCAGGACAGAATACACGTCGTTCCCATACGCGACACCGACATGATCGATATCCGGGTCACAGCCTATACTCCCAATGAAGCTTCCTTCATCGCCAACACGCTGACCAAGTCTTTTCTCGACAAGAGTCAACTCGAAAGCCAGGAAGAGGTGCGACAGGTCAAGAATTTTCTCGCTGAACAATTGTCCATCGTCAAAAACAAGTTAGTTGAGTCCGAAGAGAAGTTAAAAAAGTACAAAGAGAAAGAGAAAGTGGTGGCGTTGCCCGAGGAAACCCAGGAACTGGTGCAAAAATTGGCAGAATTCGAAGGGCTTTACAACGAGGCTTTAACCGAATTTAATTCTGCCAAGAAACGCCTCACTTATATCGACGAACAACTCGCTCAGAATCGTCAGAACTTTGACATAGAGACAATTTCCATGAGCCCTTATCTTGAGGAGCTCAAAAAGAAGATGGCAGAAATTGAAGGTGCCCGCGCCGTTTTTGTGGCCAGTTTGGTCAACAAGGGCGTGTATGACGCCAACAGCCCGCAAATCAAACAATATGACGATCAGATTTCTGAATTGAAGGACCGGTTTAAAACCGAGGTTACTAAGATGGCGTCGGTGGACATTTTGGACCCGGTGAAGTTGTCAGAATCGCTGGTCACCCGCAAGATCGAGATCGAAGCCGATATTGAATCCTTAAAGCCCAAAGTCTCTTCGTTGAAAAAAATCGTCGATGATTACAACGCTCAGTTGGAAACCTTGCCGGACGTAAGTCTCAAGTTGGCTCGTTTAGAAAGATCTGCCAAGGTTGACGAAAAGATATATCTCATGATGCAGGAAAAATTCGAAGAATCGCGCATCACCGAGGTTGGGCAGCTTGGCAATGCCCGAATCATCGATCCGGCTAAAGCGCCCAAGGACCCGATCAAGCCCAGGAAAAAGCTGAATATGGTATTGGCGGTCTTTATGGGCTTGGGTTTGGGAATCGGCATCACGTTTGTTCTTGATTTCATGGACAACTCGGTTCACAGCATGGAGGAGTTGGAACGGCAGGGCATTCCTGTCCTGGGCTCCATCCCCGTGATAAGAGACATGGACAATAAACTCAAGAAGAAAAGGAATGGGACCGTTGATCCGGAGACTGCAAAAATTAGTCGCTTAGAGTCGCGAATGATTTCTCATTTTGCCCCTAAATCTCCCATTTCTGAGGCTTACCGCACATTTCGAACCAACGTGCAGTACTCGAAAGCCGATAAGCCATTGAAAAGCATACTCTTGACAAGTCCGGGGCCGGGCGAAGGCAAATCGACTTCCATTGCCAATCTCGCCATAACTTTGGCCCAACAAGGCAGCCGGGTGCTGTTGGTTGATTCGGACTTAAGGCGACCCATACTGCACAACATTTTCAAAGTTGACAAAAGCAATGGCCTGTCCAATCGATTAGTGGGCAGAATAAGTACAAGCGAAGCCATAAGAAAGACCTATGTCGAGAACCTGTACTTGATGCCCTGTGGTACGCTGCCGCCCAACCCTTCTGAACTTTTGGGTTCGGTTGCCATGAAAGATTTGATAGGGGAGTTAAATTCGAGATTCGATGTAATTTTGTTAGACAGCCCGCCGGTGATTGCAGTCACGGACCCGGCAGTTTTGAGTGCCATGGTTGATGGTGTGGTTATCATCGTGATGGCCGGTCAAACCCACCGCGAGGCTGCGCAACGTGCCTTCACGCTGTTGAAAAATGTGAACTCCCACGTGCTGGGCGCACTGCTAAACGGCGTGCAGGTGGAAAATATCTACGGCTCTTACTATTACTATTATCACTATCATTACTACGGTAAGGATGGAGAAAAAAGCCGCAAACACCGTGTTTAATTTTCAGATGGGTCTGTTTTAACACCAGGAACATCCCTGCCTTGAAGTGTATTCCAGGTACAATATCTCAAGAGTTAGACCAAAGATGTCGATTAAACATGGTGTGTAAGTGGGAATTTATAAAGGACTTGAAAACAGGAAAGGAAGCGTATGGACTTAGTTGAACCACATGGAGGGGAATTAATTAATCGCATCCTTCGTGGCAACGAGCGCCAGGAAGCGATCGAAAAAGCAAAGCATCTAATGCAACTGAGGCTGAGTTCCATTGCCATCTCTGACTTGGAACTCATTGCGGTCGGCGCCTTTAGCCCTTTGACAGGCTTCATGAAGAAGGCCGATTATGAAAGCGTAGTTGAGAGCATGCGCCTGGCTAATGGGATTGTTTGGTCCATCCCCATTACATTGCCCGTGTCAAGGGAGTTTGCTGACCAGGTAAAAGTTGGCCAGGAGATCGTGCTCACCAACGACGACGATTTCCCGTTAGCGATTCTCACGGTTGAGGAGACCTACACTTACGACAAAATCAAAGAGGCGAAGCATGTTTACCGAACCACCGAAGAGGCGCATCCTGGCGTGGCGCGCTTGTACAAACAAGAAGAAGTGTTGTTAGGTGGGGAGATCGTGCTCATCAACCGACCACCGGTTCAGGCCTTTCAAGAGTTTAGACACGACCCGGCCCAGACGCGTCGCATGTTTGCTCACCGCGGGTGGAAACGGGTCGTCGGCTTTCAGACCCGCAATCCGATCCACCGGGCCCACGAATATATCCAAAAATGCGCCCTGGAAATCGTCGATGGGCTGCTGTTGCACCCTCTGGTTGGCGAAACCAAAAAAGACGACATTCCCGCAGACATTCGCATGACCAGTTACCAGAGCCTTCTGCGGGACTACTACCCACCAGACCGAACCCTGTTGGGCGTGTTCCCGGCAGCCATGCGATATGCCGGACCCAGAGAGGCCATATTCCACGCCATAGCCAGAAAAAACTACGGCTGCACCCATTTCATCGTGGGCCGCGACCATGCCGGCGTTGGCAATTATTACGGCACCTACGACGCCCAAAAAATCTTTGATGAGTTCGAGCCGGAGGAGATCGGCCTCACGCCCCTGTTTTTCGATCATACGTTTTATTGCAAGAAATGTGGAGGCATCGTCTCCGACAAAACCTGTCCGCACGACCAATCGGAACGGTTGATTCTCAGTGGCACTCAGGTGCGAGAAATGCTGCAACGGGGCGAGGCACCGCCGCCGGAGTTTACCCGCCCTGAAGTGGCGAGCATTCTGATCGAAGGCTACCGAAAAGTGCGAGAAGCACAGCAGCAGGAAAAGCCGCCGGCACCCCAAAAAGAGCCGCCGGTCCAGCCTGCCGTAAAACCCGAGCCCCTGAAAAGGAGCGCTTCCGGCAAGAGAAGAGTTTTCGTGATCGGTCTGGATTGTGCCCCGCCGGAGTTCATATTTGACCAATTCAAATATGAGCTGCCCAACCTGAGGGGCCTGATGGACAAAGGACTTTACGGCAAGCTAAAAAGCTCGACCCCGCCCATAACCGTGCCAGCCTGGGCCTCCATGTTGAGCGGTAAGGACCCCGGGCAGTTGGGCTTCTACGGCTTCCGCAATCGTGCAGATTATTCCTACGACAGCATGAACATTGCCACAGCAAATCTGGTTAAAGACGATCGCGTCTGGGACATCCTCTCCAGAGACGGCAAAAACGTTACGGTTGTTGGCGTGCCTCAGACCTACCCGGTTAAGCCGGTGAACGGTCAGATGATCTCATGCTTTCTAACGCCCTCTACCCAAAGTCAGTACACCTATCCGGACGATCTGAGGTCCGAAGTGGAAAATCTCGTTGGGGAGTATTTGGTCGATGTGCCCAACTTTCGTACTGAAGACAAGGATTGGCTTCTCCGGAAGATTTACGAAATGACTGAGAAAAGATTCCGGGTGGTTCGCTATTTGATGCGGAAGAAACCGTGGGACTTTTTCATGTTTGTGGAGATGGGAACGGACCGAATCCACCACGGCTTCTGGAAATTCATCGATCCTGAACACAGAAAGTATGAGCCCGACAATCCTTTTGAGAATTCCGTTAAAGACTATTACAAATACATCGATCGTGAAATCGGCGAACTGTTGGACCTTTTGGATGAAGACACGGTTGTGTGCGTGATTTCCGACCACGGTGCCAAAAGAATGGACGGCGGTATTTGCATCAACGAGTGGCTCATGCAAAATGGCTATCTGACGTTGAATGAAAAGCCAACTTCGGTGATGCCGTTGGAAAAAGCTGACATCGATTGGTCGAAAACGACAGCCTGGGCCGCGGGTGGCTATTACGGTCGGCTGTTCTTGAATGTGAAAGGACGGGAACCAAACGGGGTCATCGACCGGGAAGATTACCAGCGAGTGCGCAATGAATTGATCGAAAAACTCGAAGCCATTACCGATGAAAAGGGGCAGAGCATCGGCACCAGGGTTTATAAACCCGAACAGGTCTACCGGGAGGTTAAGAACATTGCACCGGATTTGATCATCTACTTCGGTGACTTGTATTGGCGCTCCGTTGGCAGTGTCGGTTTAAACAGCATCCATACCTTTGAAAACGACACCGGACCCGACGACGCCAATCACGCGGAAAACGGCATTTTCATCATGCACGATCCCCAAAATCCAGCGAACGGCCGACAGATCGAAGGCTTAAGTTTGGTCGATGTTGCGCCGACCATTTTGAATCTATTTGGCCAGAAGATTCCCGAAGACATGATAGGAAAAGTAATCAACAACCCAAAATAAAACCAATTTATGGAGGAATTATTTCAATGGAAACACCCAAAAAAGGCGTCACGATTTGGTTTACAGGTTTACCTTCATCTGGAAAATCGACGGTGTCCGAACTGTTAGCAAAAGAATTGAGAAAGCGTGGCGAAAAAGTTGAAATTCTCGATGGCGATGTGGTACGCACCAATTTAAGCAAGGGGTTAGGATTCAGCAAAGAAGACCGGGATATCAATATCAAACGCATTGGCTTTGTTTGTCACCTGCTCAGTCGCAACGGCGTAGTGGCGATTTCTGCTGCCATCTCTCCTTACCGCAACGTGCGCGATGAAGTGCGCGAACGTATTGGAGATTTTGTTGAAGTATTTGTCGACTGCCCGCTGGAAGAATGCATCCGACGTGACGTCAAGGGGCTGTACAAAAAGGCCCTGGCCGGCGAGATCAAAGAATTTACCGGCGTCTCTGATCCCTACGAGGAGCCTCTGAATCCCGAGGTGGTGATTGAGACCCTCAAGGAAGAACCCCAGGAGAGCGTAAACAAGATCCTGGTCAAATTGGAGGAGATGGGTTATATTGCCAAAGACAGTCAAGACGGTTCCGACCACGCCTACAGCGACGAAGAAGAAACCGTCATCAAGCAACGGTTAACCGATTTGGGCTACATGTAATCCGTTCTGCACGGGATCCAACAGACGCACCGGCAATCAAAATGAGCATAATAAATGTTTAGCTTCTTAAAGAAAAACAAGGGATCTCGGGTCTTCGTAATTTCCATCGACGGGGTGCCCTATTCCTTCATGAAGGATAACATCGAAAAAGGGCATTTTCCCAATTTCAAACGGTTTTTAGTCAACGGCGATTTTAAACGGATGAATTCGGTGCAGCCTACGATTTCATCGGTTGCCTGGTCTTCTTTCATGACCGGCAAGAATCCAGCCAAACACAACATCTTTGGCTTTGTGGACCAGAAACCCGGCACGCACGACATTTTTATTCCCACTGCTTTGAACATGACCAGCGACACCATTTGGGACATCATGAGCAAGGCGGGCAAAAAGGTTTTTGTCATGAACGTGCCGGTGACCTACCCACCGCGTGCAGTCAACGGCATCATGATCGGCTGTTTTCTGTGCACACAGATTGAGAAGATCGCCTCGCCCCCTTCTGTTTCTGCGGAACTCAAGAAAATGGGGTATAAAATAGATGCTGACGCCTGGATCGCCAGAAAAGATTTGGACGCGTACCTGGTGGAGGTGAATACCGCCCTGGAAAAACGAGTCGACGCCATGTTTCACTATATGCAGAAAGAAGACTGGGACTATTTTCAGACCCACATCATGGAAACAGACCGCATGAACCACTTTTTCTGGGAACACATGGAACACGACGACCCCAAATATACCAGCGCATTTTTTGATTTCTACCAGCGCGTCGATGAGGTTTTGGGCGAAGTGGAACGCAAGATTGGCGACGATGTAGAATTCATCGTACTCTCCGATCACGGGTTCTGTACCATCCGGAAAGAGGTTTACCTGAACAACTATTTAGCGGAAGCCGGCCTGCTAAAGTTCAAGCAGACACCACCCAAAAGCCTGGACGACATGCACCCGGAATCGGTCGCTTACAGTTTGATCCCGGGCAGAATATTCGTAAATCTGCAAGGGCGAGAACCGCAGGGTTCCGTATTGCCGGAGCAGTACGAAGCAACCAGAGAAAAGGTCACGGAGCTGCTTCTGAATCTAAAGGAGCACGACAACGGCGATCCTCTCATAAGAGAGGTGCTGAAACGCGAGGAAATCTACGACGGCCAAAACTTTGCCGCCGCCGCCGACCTGATTGCGGTGCCTTATGATGGCTATGACCTCAAAGGCAACGTTAACAAAGACGTGTTTGGGGAAAAGGGTCCTCTGGTTGGCATGCACACCTATGAAGACTCTCTCTTATTTATACGCAATAGAACGCTTACTAAAAACCACAATGAACTCTGGGTAGGGGATTTGGCACCTACTATTTTGAAGATGATGAATATTCCCGCACCAGGTGACATGGATGGTGTAGCGTTGGTGTGAAAAAATATATCTAAAATAAGCGAGTTTTACGATGAGGGGAATCTTAACAATTACGCTTTCAGGGGGATTGTTGCTTGTTCTTATAAATAGCTGTTCA
This sequence comes from bacterium, assembly GCA_046757525.1. Taxonomy (GTDB): domain Bacteria; phylum Zhuqueibacterota; class Zhuqueibacteria; order Oceanimicrobiales; family Oceanimicrobiaceae; genus JBHHYI01. The sequence continues at coordinate 15,145 of JBHHYI010000040.1, forward strand.
CAGTCTCCCAATGGTGCGAAAACGGGTTCCATATCCGGACAAGTACTGTTGGAAAATCAGTCGACACACGGGGGCGTGACCGTGGCTTTGTATGAAACAGCATCGTTGGACAGCCTCACAGACGCCCTGACGCGCCAGTATTTGAATTCGAGCTTTCTTTTAAGCCAGCCCGCAATCTTTGATCATCGTCAAGCCAATTCCATTTCAGAAACCACAACATCAGCGGATGGCTCTTTTAAATTGGAAAAAATTCCGGAAGGGGAATACAATGTGGTCGCTGAGAAAGACGGTTTTGGGTGGAAATATGTCTATAATGTAGATTTGAATGTTGGCAGCAAATCTCTGGCCCCGTTGACGTTGAAGGAAACAAGGGAAGTGCAGGGTACTATAGCAGCAAACGAAACCTGGGAAAGTGATCGGCATTATTTGGTAACAGGTGATATTACCATTCCAACTGGTGTTTCCCTGACCATTCAAGAAAACACAGTGATAAGATTTGATGGCATCTACAAGATGGAAGTCCAGGGTGATTTAAACTTAACCGGGACTTCTGATGGATTGGTCTGGTTTACTTCAGCGAATCAAACACCGAGTCAGGGAGATTGGAAGGGCTTATTGATTGATAATCAAAAAAGATCGACACAAGTTGTTAACAATTGTAGAATTGATTACGCCAATACAGCGATAGATATTAGTAATTCAGATTTACTTGTTGACAATACTTCTGTTAAAAAAAACAACTTAGGAATTTCAGTATTTGAATCCGATGTGACCTTGCAAAATAGTCTGATTTACAAATGTGATCGCGGAATGTTGCAGCAGGGGAATTCAAACATCAATATTCTTAAGAATATTTTCTCTACTATAAGTGAGAACGACATTATTAATAGCTCATCAAACAATGAAATTTCAGATAATGTTTTTATGGGTGGTAAAGTTTGTCTGTTTTACAGGCAATTGCCATCATTAAGTATACGTATACATCACAATCTTTTTCGTGAATATGAGACGGTACTGAGCCTGGAATCTAGTAAAGAGTTTGTTTTATTTAATAATAACACGGTAAGAAAATGTACTTCTGAAGGTGTTTTTGCCATTTCTAATTCATATCCAAATTTAGCAAGTAATAATTTTGTAGATAACGATATGCATGTTGTCACAAAAGGAGGTAGAAGTAAACATGACGAACCTTTACAAACTGCTGATATCCAGGCGGTAAATTGTTGGTGGGGAACAATAAATGAATCAGATATCAGAGCCAAGATTAGAGATGGTAACACTGATGGCACGGAATCAGAGCTAGGACAAGTAATCATTATCCCCAAACAAGAAAGCGAAATACCAACGGCTTTTCCACGAAAATAATATTAAGCAAACAACCGTGACAATAATAACAAACTTAGAAAATTACAATTTGCCATCCATTAAACAGCGCTTACTTTCTGGCGGCGCCTGGGCATTGACGACTAAGATATTGACCGGCGTGGTTTTCCTTCTTATGAACTCCTTACTTACACGTCTTATAACTCCAGAGGACTTGGGGCTTTATTTTTTAGTCTTAAGTATTGTGATGTTTGGTTCATTGTTTGGAGAAATGGGATTAAGTAGGGTTATCCTGCGATTTGTAGCCGAAAGTTTAGGATTAAATCAATCTGCAAGTGCAAAACGTATAATTCGTTTAGTGCTTTGTTTAGGTCTCGTTGGGGCCTTAGGCACGGCTATTATTTATATTTTACTGAGCGATCTCTTAGCAATCTATGTTTTTAAAACCTCTGTTTTGCAACCGGTATCTGGGTTAATTGCTGGATGCATGATCGCAGCAATTCTGAAAAGAATATTAATAGAAATATTTCGTGGTTTCCATGACATTCGACTGGCCACTTTATTCGGAATAACTGCAGAAGGATTCATTCCTGGATTGTTTCTGCTGATTGGTTTGTTAATTATTTGGTGTTTTAATATCGCTGATCTTCAAAATGTAGTTCTAATTACAGGAGTTTCTGGATTTAGTACCGTCTTTTTAGCTGGCTGGATCCTGAATCGTAAGCTCAAGCGCTTGCCAAGTTCGAACGGCCACAACTCCAATAACCTTATAAATACACGTAGGGTTTTAACTGTTGCATTTCCCATGTTGATTACGACTTTGATCAGTTTTACTCTAACCATGCAGGCAGATATCTGGATATTAAGTATATTCCGACCGCGGTCAGAAGTGGCTCTCTATGGCGCTGCTGCGCGTTTAATTAGCCTAATTGGTTTTGCATTGATGATTGTTAATTCTGTAGTACCGCCAATAATTGCGGAGTTAAACGCTCAAGGTCAAACGCATAAACTAGAAAGGGTTTTACGATTAACAGCTACTTTGGCAGGTCTACCAGCATTTATTATTCTGATAATTCTTGTCCTCTTTAATCGATGGATCTTAGGTTTCGTATTTGGTGAATTTTATACCGGAGCAGCAGTGGTATTAATTTTGCTAAGCTTTGGTCAACTGGCAAATGTTTCAGCAGGTTCCTGTGGTTTAACTCTTATGATGACTGGCAATGAAAGAACCATCATGTGGCTTTCTGTGTTTATAGGTATATTTTCAATTGTCGGTGGTATACTGGCAGCTTCGAAATTTGGAATAATAGGTATGGCAAGTGTTTCAAGTGCAAGATTAGTTTTACAAAATATCTTGATGCTAATTTATACAAAACACAAAGTAGGTATCTGGACGCATGTGAATCTTTCGATTAATGCTTTACGATTCTATTTGAGGCCACAAAATTTTGCGATTAAAAGTACGTAACAGTTATGAAATCGAAAAGATTAACAAGAAACTGTCAAGAAAGTATTATATTGATTATTAAAGGGATATTTTATGAAAGAGTTTCAAGAAGCTGATCAATTAAAATTTTGGGCTGCAAATGATGTTCTATTCAAAGGAGATATTGTTTCTGATGTAACCTTATCATTATCAGAAAAATATATTGGCAATAATGTGGTTGATGTTGGCGCTGGAAGTGGAGCGTTACTTAAAAACTTTAAGAACAGATATAACAGTAATAAAGAAATTGTGGCTATAGATTTGGTTCCGAAAAGTGAGTTTGTAAAAAATGGGAATTGTACAAATCTCTCATTTGAAAAGAACTCATTTGATACTTTCTTTTGTACAGATGTGATTGAACATTTAATTGATGAAGATTTAAACAAATGTTTAACTGAGGCTAATAGAGTGTTAAAAAAGAAGGGCTATGGTATATTCACAACAGTCAATAATGAAAATTTAAGAGATTTCATTGTATATTGTCCTCAATGTGGATGCACATTTCATAGATGGGGACATTGCCAAGTATTTGATGAAGCTCGAATAAAAAATCTTTTTCAAAATAAAGGATTTGTCATTGTTGAGCTTAGGAAGATAAATTTAAAGTTTATTGCTGTTTTCAAAAGTTTTGCACGAATCTTTTACTTTTTGAAAGTTGATAAACTATTAAACAAGATATTAGAAGACAGTTTTTTTGAAAAAGATTTATTCATTGTAGTAAAAAAAGTTAGAGAATTATAATTATCAAATTATATCCGTCATAATTATGAAGGATTGCTAATTTAGAATAAAAAAATCTAAACTCATGATCCGACCTTTCCCAAATAAACATATTAATGTTTTAATAATTTTGTTTCTATTTACAGCAGCAAGTTTTTTAGTCTTCGCAATTTCTATTTTTGATAATAATCCAAATGGACTTCTCTGCGGTCCAGCCTTTTGTGCGCTGTTGGTACTTATTATTCCACAACTTAAAGCGAAAAATTATGATCTATTCCAACCATTAAACTTTGTCATTTTAACTACTTTATTTGGTGTTGTTTTGCGAACTTTCTACATTGTTTTTGCAGAAAATGAAAATACGCGTTCTTTTTTACTATTAGGTAAACATCCAATGATATTATTCAATTCATCAATTCTCATTGTTTTTGCCCTTCTTTTTATGATTGCTGGCTATTTAGCAAGGGTCCCTCAAATAAATTTGAGTAGATTTGCAATAATCAGAAAATCTGAATGGAACTCACGTAGATTCATTTTTGTTGTAGTTATTTTAATACTTATTTCTGTAAGCACAATCATTCTATATATACAAAAGCTTGGTCTTCTTAATATATTATCAGATAAATTGTCAATTAAGCGCAGTTTGATAGTTCAAGGAGCTCGATATGAATATGCAGCGCTTGGGTATTATCTTTGGGGTGCATCGTTAATAAGTTATGTATTTTATCTACTTTTAGCCTTACTTGCCTATTCTGGTAGAAAGTTATTTTCACCTATAGGTATTTTAGTATTATTAGTCGGAGCTTTAGCCGCCATTTTTCCTGTCATTACTAGTTCGAGAGGGGAAGTATTATTTCACTTTGTTTATGCAGCCCTTATTTGGCATTATTTAAGAGGTAGTATTTCAATCCGGAAGTTAATCCCAATTATTACACTTACAATTGGGATATTTGTTCTTCTTGCAGCATTAAGAGCCGTTGGGCAAGGGGGGAAATATACAGTACTTAGAGATTATTTACAAATCGAGAAAATTATCGAAGTGACAGTTGGTAACAGAAACTGGTTAGGAGTTGCAAAAACAGCTCATATTTTAGATGCTGTACCTGAAAAGCTTGATTATCAATATGGTAAAACTCTTCTGACTTGGATAGTTGCACCAATGCCGAGAACCCTGTGGAAAGAAAAACCAATTATTCGTGCTGGTCCAATTCTAGGTAGGCAGATCTTTATGCGGAAGGTTGATAGAACAGGTGTGCCTCCTGGTTATATTGGTGAATTATACTGGAATTTTGGAATAATTGCTATACCACTTGGTATGTTTCTTTTAGGCTATTGGCTTAAGTTTTTGTATTTTAATTTTGTTAAGATTATTACAAATAATAAAAATGCACTCTTAATTTATGTGTTTTTAATGGTTCCTTTTTCACTTAACCTCTTGGGTGGTGATTTAACAGGAGTCATTATAAAAGTAGTTACTTCTTTATTAACTTTAATTGTCTTACTTAAGTTTATTAGTTTTGATGGTTCTTCTCCAAACACTGGCGGGAACCACCATATATAGTGTTTGACATCATTAGGTTCCTTACAAAACAAGGAAGAAGAGCCAAGAGACATTTTCCAATGGTTCCTTGGGTCTACTACATGTATACCCTTTACCATACTTTGGAGAAGAACCGTTTTGATAAAGTGAAGTAAAATTGAAAAATAGATGACGAACAAACCTGAATTTCTTATTATTGGGGGACAAAAGTGTGCAACGACTTGGCTTTATAAATGTTTGAAAGAACATCCACAATTGTACCTCCCACCTTATAAAAGAGATATAGACCACATTGCAAGTGAGCTATATTTAAAAAGAGGTATTGATCATTATTTTGATAATTTTAAAGACGCTCGTGAAAATCAAAAAATTGTTGATATTTCAGTGGAATATTTATTTAATCGTATTTGTGCCGAAATTGTAAATCAATACCTGCCAAATACTAAATTAATAGTTTCATTGCGCGACCCAATTGATAGAGCCATATCTGCTTATTTTTGGTATCTTAGAAAAGGATATATACCGGATTTGCCCATAAATAAAGGTATGAAGCTGATAATTAAACAAAAAAGTGGCCAAATTAATTTGGAAGTTGATGAAATTTATAAATCAATATTAGAAAGAGGATTTTACGATGTGCAAATCAATCGATATTTAAAATTTTTTGATAAAAAAAATTTCTTATTTATTCTTTATGATCATATTTCTGAAAACCCGGAAGAAGTTGTTGCAAGGGTTTTTCAATTCTTAGAAGTATCTAATAATTTCAAACCCTCAAATATAACAAGTAAACCTTTAGCCAACACTTACTTCAAACCAATTCTTTGGTTGGAGCGACGTTATCCTGGTTCACTTAGTGGCCCTTCTTTCGGTGCACGTTTATTTTCTAAAATTGCCGATGCATCGAATCAATTCATTATTAAAATGGGTTTTCAATCACAAAAGCCAAAACTACATGAACAAATAAGAGTAGAATTACAGACCATATATCGACCTCATATTCAAGAGTTGCTCAACATTCTTTCCAATGCTAACCTAATTGGCGAAGCTTACTTACCTAACTTACTAGAACGATGGTCTTAACATATCAAATAATAATCAGATAATTCGAGTGTAGAATTGAAACTAGATTTATACGATAAATTGAGTGTTATTAAAACGCCGGTAGCTGATTATCCAAAGAGCAATGATGGTTCTTACAAATGGTATCCAGAGTTATGTCAATTGAGTATAACGGGCAAGAAAATCTTCTTAAATTCTATATATAAATCGATTAGGGAATTATTTCATTTATTATCCTTAGATGAAAAGAATTATGGTACAAAGAATTGGAATCCGCTCGGCGAGATCATCAAATCAGGAGATAAGGTCCTCATAAAACCTAATCTTGTAAAGCATGAAAAAGGCGAAGCCACTGGTTGTGTAATGACACACGCTTCGGTGTTGAGGCCGATCGTAGATTATTGTTTAATCGCATTGAAAGGAAAAGGCAAAATAACTATATGCGATGTACCGCTTCAAAGCGCAGACTTCGAACTCGTCAAACGTCAAACAGGTCTGGACCAATTAATGTCATTCTATTCCAAGTTTGATGTTCCGGTTGAGCTACTCGATCTGAGAGTTCATAGTGCCATTAGCGATGATCATGGTTTTTTTGTAAGACTAGAAAAAAATCCCCATAATGAAGATGATTTTGTTGAAATTGATTTAGCCGCTGAAAGTATGCTTGAAGGGATTACCAACGAAGGGAATGTGCAATTTGCTGTTGATGATTATGCAGTAGATAAGATGAAAGAATTTCACAATAAGGGGATTCATAAGTATCTGATCCCTAAAAAAATTCTAGATGCCGATGTGGTTATCAATGTTCCCAAGCTGAAAACTCATCAGAAAGCTGGAATTACCGTCAGTCTGAAGAATTTAATTGGAATTAATGCTGGAAAAGAACGATTGCCACATTTCCGACGCGGTCTAAATGGTGACGAATATTATGGCAAAAACATCCTCAAGCTCATTAACAGTCATATTCGTTTCTATTTGCAGAATCGAAATAGGGCTTTGTGGAATCTAGGTCTAAAGACCTGGCGGACTATGGTTAAATTTGAGCAGAAAATAAGAAATCACCCCAATAATGGCCATGGTAATAAATCACCTGCTGCTTCTTTAGCGATTAAGCACGGAGCGTGGCATGGAAATGATACCGTATGGCGCACCATTTTAGACGTTAATCGAATATTATTTTATGCAACAATTCGGGGTGAGATGACTGAAAAAAAACAACGGCATTATTTTAGTATTGTTGACGGTATTATTGCCGGAGAAGGTAATGGGCCAATAAATCCAAAACCTAAACCTGTGGGTGTCCTTTTAGCTGGTTTTGATCCCGTTTTAGTAGATTGCCTGGCTGCACGCCTTATGGGGTTTGACCCTGAAAAAATACCGCAATTGAAAAATGCTTTTTCACCGCACAAGTATCCCATTACCAATTTAACTCAGAAAAGGTTAAAAGATATCGAGGTTCTGTCCAATGAATCAGATTATAATGGATATCTTTTTGGAATAAAGCATTCTTATTTAGAATTTGAGCCTCCACCGGGCTGGATTAACTTTATAGAAATCACTTCATTAGTGGATAGCTAAAAAAAATATGAATCGAAAATTACTGGGACAAGTTGCCATTTCTCTTTATGATAGATTATCAGGAAGAAATGTCCTTGCTAAAAAACATGTTTTGACTGATGACTCCAATCTTTCCTATGATGAAAATCGCATTATTCAAACAGGGAAGCTTGTTGATGTTTTAAAACACGCATTTCGTACGGTTCCTTTTTATCGAGAAACACTTAGCCATTTAAAATTAACATTTTGCCAAGAGAATGCTTTGGAAACCTTACAATTGTTTCCAATTATGTCAAAGAATTCCCTGCTAGAAAATTATGAAAATTTACATTCATCCATTAAGAGCTATAATGTTAGAGAAGTTACGACCGGCGGTTCAACTGGTCGGCCTACAGTGGTTTTAAAGGATTCTTATCATATTGATTGGATGGTAGGAGCAGAACTACTATTTTATGACTGGGCCGGATATTATCCTGGCATGAAATTGCTTAAGATATGGGGATCAGAACGTGATATTTTTGAAGGTACTTTGGGAACAGGCAATCGGGTGAAAAACTTTCTTATGAATCGTGATTTTATTAATACTTTTCGTCTAAAAAATGATCAGATTTCGGAAATTTTTCAAGCACTAAAAAGATACAAGTCAGAGGCTTATTTGGTTTATGGCTATGTAGAATCCATGTATTTAATTTCAAAATATTTCAATGATAATAAATTTGAGTTTCCGAGACCCGTGGCTGTTTTAACTACTGCAGGGACATTATTCCCAGAGATGCGTCACATGATCGAACAAGTTTTTAAATGTCCTGTCATGAATAAATACGGTTGCCGAGAAATTAATAGCATAGCCTGCGAATGTCCGAATATGAATGGACTGCATATACCTTTACGACTAAATTACATTGAAATTCTTAATAACGATAATGAGCCTTGCGCTCCTGGAGAAGTTGGAGAGATTGCCATAACATCTCTTACAAATTATTCAATGCCTTTAATTAGGTACAAATTAGGGGATATGGCCAAAGTAGCGCTTCATGGATGTGACTGCAATATTAATTTTCCTGTTATTGATCATATCATTGGACGAACCTCGGATGTTTTTGAAACAAAGGATGGTGAATTTGTGCATGGCGAGTTTTTCAGTCATATTTTTTATGATTTTCCGTGGGTAAATAAATTTCGTGTTATTCAAGAAAGTCATTTAGAATTTACTATTGAATTAGAATTCCAAAATCAAATAACCGATGATCAGAAACAGAATTTTGAAACTTTGATCGGCGGCAGAATCAAGAAAGTTTTTGGCCAGGGTTCGATGATTACTTTCAAATATGAATCAGAGTTAAAGGTCCCAGCGTCCGGCAAATTTCGCTTTACCATTTCTAAGGTTAGAAAAGCCGCATGACAAAAGAACTGATAAAGATTAGAATTTTATATTATGGATCCTGCCTATCCATACAGAAAGGTGCGAATCTTAGTATGTTCAGACTTACAAAATCGTTTGGCAATGGTATAATCGATTCAATGGCTGTCTTACCTGGTGATGCTGGTATAGCAAGAAAATATCATAAATGTGGGATAAAATATTTTGTTGTTCCCTCAATGTTAATGCGTAACACATTTTCGGTGAGATATCAGATAAAATATATTAAATCCTTAATTCTTGAGGTTGTTCAGTTAAGACAACTAATCAAAAGGCAAAGAATTAATATTGTGCATGTAAATGATATTACATTTTTTCAAGCATTGATTGCTGCCAAAATAGCTGGTGTCAAATCGGTCTGTCATATAAGATTTATTTCAATAAAGAATCCTGCTGTTAGAAGAATCTTGTTATTGATTGTAACCTTCTTTTCCGATGTTATTATTTGTGTATCAAACTCTGTTAAACAACAGTTATTTGATAATCAAGAGCGTATTCAAAGGTCCAAAATTCAGGTAATATATAACCCGGCTCCTGATGCTATAGATTTCTATCCAACTTTAAATGGTGCAACAAAGAAGTTAAAGAACGAATTGCAACTTTCACCTACTGCTTTCATAGGTTGTCTTATATCCAAGTTTACACATAACAAAGGTCAACATATACTTGTAAAAGCAGCAGAAATTTTAGAAAGTTTGGGTTATGGAAGCTCTCATTTTCAGTTTCTTTTGGTTGGAGGACCGCTAAAAAATCACATGGATTATTATAATAATATTTTGAAAATGTTGGAGCAAAACTCGCTCAATAATATGATTAAATTATTAGGGGTGCGTGATGATGTTACGAAAATACTCAATTTGTGTGATATTGCGATTCATGTCCCAGTTCATGAAGACCCATTTCCAGGGGTAGTATTGGAAGCGATGTTAGCTGGAAAGCCAGTAATTGGTTCCAATAGTGGAGGCATTCCAGAAATAATCGATGACATGGAAAATGGTTTTATTATTCCGAAAAATGATCCGAATGCACTTGCTGAAAGATTAATAGCACTTTATAAAAATCGGCAAGTTCTAAATTCAATGGGTGAGAAAGCATCGGATTCTGTGAGAGTCAAATTTCCTTTTTCAAGTTTTTATGAGAAACATCTGAGGCTTTATGCTTCACTAGCTAATTTAAGCTTAAATATGAATAATGCCGAAGCCTAATTTCATTTTTATTGGTCCGAGTAAAACAGGTTCTACTTGGATATTTGAACTTCTTAGATCACATCCAGCTATTTATATTCCAGTTGCAAAAGACATTTATTTTTTTGATAAATATTTTGATAAAGGTGTAAAGTGGTACGAAAAACAGTTCAAAGGCGGCGCAAACAGGCAAATTGCTGGTGAACTAAGTCATGATTATTTTTCTTCGAAAATTGCCATTGATAGAATAAGAATGCTTTACCCAAGTATTAAATTGATCTGTTGCTTAAGAAATCCATTTGATCGAGCGGTATCTTCATACAAATATTTTCAACGAAATGGTTTGGCCTTAGGAGACTTTGCGGTAGAAATAAGAAATCATCCAGAAATTTTTGAAGAGGGGCTGTACTACAAACATCTTTCTTATATTTTATCTAATTTCGATTATAAGAATGTTTTAGTGCTTTATTTTGATGATCTAAAATCAAACTCTGATGAATTTGCGAGGAGGATTTTCAATTTTATTGAGGTAGATGGTGCATTTAAGTCCCCAGTTATTGGAAAGCAAGTTAATGAATCTGGAAGCGCGCGTTCACTTTTCGTTGCGAAAATAATTAAGAAGATTGCCGTGTTAGTTAGGAATTGTGGCTACCCATGTGTTGTGGGATATTTAAAAAGAAATAATATAATACTAAGAATCTTGTACTCAAAAGGTGGGAAGAAAATTGTTAATAATTTTAGTTTTCCAACATACGTTGTTAATGCTTACAATGAAGAGATTACACAGCTTGAACATTTATTGAACGTAAAATTATCTCATTGGAGAATGAACGTACAAGGTTCAGTGATAGGTCAGCAGACATCAGATAACCATAATACTAAAACTGAAACCACTCTTATTGTATAATGTCATTATTCCGAATATCAGTTATAGTATTAACCTATAACGACTTTGCTGAAATAAGCGGCTGCATCCAAAATATCATTTCTCAAAAGTGTTCATTTAATTATGAGATTATAGTAATTGATTCGAATAGCAGTGATGGGACTGCTGAAATTGTACAAGATTATCCGGTAAAATTCATTTCAATTCATCCACATCAATTTCACCACGCGATTACAAGAAATTTTGCCGCGACTATTGCTAATGGCGATATAATTATCTATATGAACGGTCATACCATACCTTGTAACTCTACTTGGATAGCTAACATTGAACGGGAATTCCGTGACCCCGAGGTAGCAATAGTTTATGGAAAACAGATTCCCGCCGAAGATGCCTCGATTGAAAGAATTTTCACTTTGAAGCAGATGTATGGAGACAAACGCATTGTAAAGACTAAAAAAGATATTCACCGTTTAGGGTACAGTCTTTACCAAATATCAACAGTGAATGCGGCGATTCGTCGTTCAATTTTATTGAAAATTCCATTTCCTCCTTCTGTGCCAGTTTTTGAAGATGTGGCATTAGCTAAAGAAATTATTGACCATGGCTATAGAATAATTTATTCCCCAGATGCCGCCGTCTTTCATTCCGATGAATATACCATAGCGAACCACTTTAAGCGATATTTTGACATTGGTGTAATTTACGAACGGCTTGGATTTTTTGATATTAAAACAAAAAGAAATTTGTTATTAGACGGCTTAAAGCACATATTGGCCGAAATCCGAATGATAATAAAGATGCGGAGATTTGTGGAATTGCCTATTACAGTGATCCACGAAACATTGAAATTTACAGGATTGCAACTGGGTAAAAATTCAAAATGGCTGCCATCTGCGTTAATTCGTGAGTTTAGTTTATATGATGTGTTTGATTCATCAAATAATAGTATACTTACGTTGCACCTGTATGAAGACTGTGTTAAAGAACAACCTGTATCACGAAAAAGAAAATACGCCATGCGAAGATAACGCAACTGTACGAGCTTTAGAAGACCTCCCTCCTCATTAGTGCTTCGTTGTGTAAACTAGCGTATGTTTATATTAGCTCTTTTACTCGTTGTAAGGTTGTATTGTACTTGCCTAAAGCAAACAGTATTTTGTTAAATTTTTGACCAGATAAGAAATTAACGCCGCCCAGGTAAATCTGGACGGCGTAGGCTAAAGTAAGGAAGGAATAGGAG
>JBHHYI010000041.1:0-27453 GCA_046757525.1 bacterium
CTCCAACCCCTGGATTCCTGCTTTCGCAGGAAAGACATCGCTTGTTCCGACTCTTAGGCGTTTCCGATATTTAAAGCAACACCTTTTTGTTGGGTTGTCAAACGGTAACCTTCTCAAAGAAGGTCACCGTTCGAGGTCCAGACTGCTTTTGAGTCGGGACGTATCGAAGCCCGTCACCCCTCGATACGGTCACCTGAACAGCGGTGACCTACTCGGGATGACTCGCACAGTGCTTTTAGGCTACCAAGTTCTTCCCCAGAAATATCTGTTGCTTCCAACATTTTTTCCATAGGCATGCTATTCCCAGGTCCCAAAGAAGTGCCGCCCCACACGCTCAGCCAGGAGGCCATCGCATGCTTCGCCCGCCCAAAAGATGCAAGTGGATATGATAAACCGATTGCCCGCCGGCCGGGTTGCAATTCAACACCAGGCGGAACCCCTTCTGCGCGATGCCGAGTTTTTCAGCTAAGAGTTTGGCCACGTGAACGAGTTTACCCATTTTGGAATGGTCGTTGGCATCGAGATCGTTGACCGTGGCGATATGCTCTTTGGGAACGATCAGAACATGCACTGGCGCCTGCGGATTTAAGTCCTTAAAAGCCACAACGTGATCATCGTCGTACAGAATATTTGCGGGTACTTTTCTCGCTACAATATTACAAAAGATGCAATTTGCCATGCGTCACCTCGACGGGTTAATTGTACTCACCCAATTTCTCGAGAATTAATGCCGTACCGAGCAAGGCAGCGGTTTCCGACCGCAACCTCCTGGGTCCCAGACCGAGTTTACGAAAACCTACCTCAAGTCCGGCTTGCACCTCCGTTTCGGTGAAGCCGCCTTCCGGCCCGATGAGCAAAATTCCAGACTTCCGGTTCCGAAGGTGTCTATTTTCCAGGAACTGTTCGATGATCTGGCTGAGGGCTGCAGAAGACTTCTCGTGGGCCAACAGTTTTAATGCGTAATCTCCTGAGTTTTGCCAAATCGCCCCAATGGGTTGGCTGGCCTGTACCTCAGGGAGGCAGGAACGTCCGCATTGTTTCATGGCAGCCAGTGCAATGCGCTGCCAACGCCTCGATTTGACCGAATCTTCGGGAACGACGGTCCTCTCTGTGACGATGGGGATAAACTTTGAAATGCCGATCTCTGTGCCCTTTTCAACCACCCAGTCAAATTTTCGCCCTTTGGTCAAAGCGAAAGCGAGGGTTAGCTGAAAATTCGGTTCCCCAACCCGACGCCGCCTTTTCAGAATCCTGGCATGGACCGCCTGGGTGTGTAATTGTTCAACCAGGCACTGATACAAGATGCCTTGCCCATCGATGGCAAGAAAAGGAGAGCCTATTTTTTTTCTGCGCACCCGTACTAAATGATGCATTTCGTCTTTACGCAGGATTAAGGTGTCCCCTTGTACGTCCTCAGGTCGGACATAAAAGTAGTCTTCATGGGGCATATTTCTGGTGAACACGGTTTAGCAGTCCATGGTTCCGATGGCATCGCTTAGTTAGAAGATTTGGGTTCCAGAACGATTTTGAACAGCTTGGGGGTCACGTCGCGATAGCTGACGCCTTTGGGCTGTTCGATCACGGCGGGGTGCTCGTTGCCGGGCGACATGCGGATGCGCGCGTAATCGATGTAAACGTTTATGTCTTCCGGCTTCACTGTGGACAACAGTTCTGCCCCGCCCTCGAGCACCAGACTCAGAGTTGAAGGAATAACGTGAACGATCATATTCCGCGGAGCATTTCTCACTTTCACAGGAACCTCACTCACCCTCATTTCCAGCAACTTCTGGATGTCCAAAGAAACCGTTACCTGATTTTGCAAGACCTTCACTTTCTTTGACGGCAGAGGTGCCAGGGCAATTGTTTTTTTAATATCATTCATCACGTCCACAAACATTTCTTCCGCCGTGTTGATTGAGGTTATTTCAGATACGATGCTCTTAGGTCCTTGGATTACCACCGAGTCAGGGTTCACCATCAAGTCGCCGACAATGGTGTGACCAAAGGCCGGGGTTACTTTGATATTGGGCACCACGGCAATTTTTTTCTTCGCAAAATCGTCCAAAACGATGTGCACCGAATCTGGATTAACGATTTCAATGGTCTTAATGCTGCCACTCGAGCGGGCGAGATTGACTTTCTTGGGGTCCATGGCAAACGATTTGCTGTTTCTTACGCCGGACAGGTCCAACTCCACACGTATCTGGGGTCTCATGCTCAATCCTATGAGGGATTTGCCGCTTCCTTGCACCTTGACTTTGGCCGTAGCCGGCAAATCATTTAAGATGACCTTGCCCTTAGGTACGTTCTGAGTAATAATCGGCACGTCGATGACGTGTTCGTACTCATTCTCTGTAACCACGAAAAACCAGATGATGACGGCAAACAGTAAAGATACTAATTTTACTTTATAGTCGGTGAGAAGGGACATAAAGAGTTAGGCTAAATCACTTTAAAAAAAAAGGGTACAAAGGAGTTCTCCTCAATACCCTTTCTAATCGATTTCTACATTTTTCATTTATGGGATTGGCTGATAACCTTGCCAATGCTGATTTCACCGTTGTCGATGCGAATATTGAAGCCGCAGTTTGGATTTGTGCAAACCCAGGCTTTGTACATGATGGATGCGCCTTCTCGGCCATAGTCGGACAAGGGGACCAGCACCCCCGTCGAACATTTTAGACACGTAGGTAATTCTTTTTCCATTCTTTTCCCCTAACAGTTAGTGCAAATTGAGCGTTGCCCCATCTGGGAATAGGATAATTCCAATTGCTTATGCAAGCTTCCGCGGTTTAGAATTCTCCTTTTCCAACCTCGTCTAAGCCGAGCCGGCGCTTAAAATCCTCATCGGTCTGATACAGTATCATTTCTTTAAAGGGATAGCTCTTTTTCATTAACAGTTTTACGACCTCGGAAGATACTTTGTAATGCGGACAGCGTTGGACAACGCGTGTCAGATGCGCAATTTCGGCATCGTTGAGGTTTCTTATGGCTTCTTTCCAGACTTGCGCAATACTCTCTTCTATGTTGCCAAGAAGTACATTCAGAGTCAGCCGCAATTCAATCGAATCTCGGGCATTGTCAAACACTCCACTCATACAGCAATCCAATTTCGTTTGCAGAACTTCAGACAGAGAAGGCTTCGTTACCTGCCTTCGATCAGGTGGTGCTCATCATAAGACAAAATCTAGAAAATTAATTAAAAAAGTCAACCTTTTTGATGACCAATTGCGGGAATTGGCAACATAAAAAAAGTGGACAGGGTCCACTTTCGTTTCGAGCTTCGGTGTTCGTCGACTTGCTTCGCTAACAAGGGCTCATTCCTTGACAACCCAGACCTTGACTTTTGCGTCGACTTCCTGGTGTAGTTTTACGGGGACATCAAAAACGCCCAAAGCCTTCAAAGGTTCCTCCAGCACGATTTTCCTTCGATCCACGTCGAATCCCTTGGCTGAAAGCATTTCGGCGATGTTTTGGGAGGTGATCGCCCCGAACACTTTGTCTTCTTCGCCGGTGGCCACAGTTGCGGTCAATGATATTCCGGCAAGCTTTTGAGCCAGCACCTCGGCTTTGCGCTTGTCTTTGTTCTTCTTGATATCCTCTTTTAGCTTTTCCTGCTCAAAGATTTTTAGATTCCTGGGCGTCGCCACAAAAGCGATCTTCTTTGGAATTAGAAAATTTCTGGCGTAACCATCTTTGACTTCCACAGTCTCGCCAAACTTGCCCAATTTGTCGAAATCCTGTCTGAGTATTATTTTCATGACGAATTGCCCGCTCCTGTGATTGATTATCTTTGTATTAGGGAGACATAAGGCATCAAAGCCAAATGCCTTGCCCGTTTGATGGCTGTAGTTAACATTCTCTGGTGACGCGCGCAATTGCCGGAGGTCCTCCGGGGTGTGATCTTGCCCTGCTCTGTGGTAAAACGCAGCAATTTTTTTTCGTCTTTGTAATCAATATACACGACATCATCTTCACAGAATCTACATATTTTTCTTTTTTTGAGCATAAAGATGTTACTCCTTTAAGTTTAGATTTTTAGGTCTTCAAAACCAAAATCAAATTCTGATTTTTTCGATAATTTGTCTTTTTCGTCTGATTCACTGTCCTGGTTTGTGGCCTGAGCATGGTTGTTCTCAGCCAATGCGGGCTGTTGTTCCGGTGTGTCCAATTCGGACATTTCCACATATTGCTCTTCGTCGGAGACTTCCAACGAATCTTCCTTAACGATTCTGCGGTTGAGAAATTGAATCCTCCTGGCCTTGATTTCAACAACGTTCTTGTTGGTGCCGTCATCGTTTTTCCAGGTTCGGCTTTGCAATTCCCCTTCCACCAGCACAGCAGACCCTTTCTTCAGGTTGCCGACACAGCTTTCTGCCAGCTTGTACCAGGCTACCACGCCGACGTAGCAAACGTTCTCTCGCCACTGGCCCGTGCTATCTTTGAACTTCCTGTTGGAAGCCATGTAAAAATTTGCGACCGGCGTGCCGGTGCTCGTTTTTCTGAACGAAGGGTCGTTGGTGAGATTTCCAGCGATCATGACGCTATTGATTTCAGGCATTTTTAGTTCTAACATGACTCATCCTCCTAACTCCGCGAACGTATAGCTACGCATTCAATTTGACTTCAAGTTTTGTCCGGAAAGTACAAAGCCTGCTTGCGATGAGTTGAAATGATTCCCTGGATTATGGCTCTACTATTTTGTCGGCGCTGTCGACTACTTCATCGAGTTTCTCCTGCGGTGCCGCTTCATCAGCTTGAGACTCGGCAGGGCTTGAATCCACACGCGCTTGAGATGCCTCTTGCGTTTTCTGTTCTTTTTCTTCTGACAATAGGGCCTTGGGATCTGTCAGGACGGTGAGGTGCCGCAGAATGGCATCTTCCAATCCGTACTCTCGCTCTAACAACTTTGGCAAACTGCTGGTGGATTTGAACAGGATGTGAATATACTTGCCGTACTGTTTGCGGCGGATTTCGTAGGCCAGTCTCTTCTTACCCCAATCCTCAAGACTGAGAATCTCTCCACCGTTGTTGGTGATAAAATTACGTATCTTTTTCACCAAGGCTTGCAAATCTTCCGATTTGACAAAAGAATCAACAACAATCGTGGTTTCGTAATTGCGCAATTTTGTCAGTGCCTCCTTCGACTAAGAAATCAGTTAAAAAATTGGCGCGAGCACCAATGAGATGACCGCCATGAGTTTGATAAGGATGTTGATGGACGGGCCAACCGTATCCTTGAGAGGATCCCCAACGGTATCTCCGATGACGGCTGCTTTGTGACTGTCGGAGCCTTTGCCGCCGAAATTGCCTTCTTCGATATATTTTTTCGCATTGTCCATGGCGCCCCCGGAGTTGGCCATTTGAATGCCTAACATGACTCCGGTAACCAGGGCCCCTACCAGGAGACCGGCCAGGGCATGCGGTCCAAGCACGAGGCCAACGACTACCGGAGACACGATCGCCAGCGACCCGGGAACCAACATGCCCTGAATCGCACCGGTGGTGCTGATGTCCACGCATTTGGCCGAGTCCGGCATTACCTTGCCTTCCATCAGTCCGGGAATCTCTTTGAATTGGCGCCGTACCTCTTCAATCATTTTGAATGCGGCCTTGCTCACAGCCTGGAATAACATGGACGAGAAAAAAAAGGGCAACATGCCGCCCAGCAGCAAACCTGCCAGAACCTTGGGATCCTTGATATCCGCCACCTGAACGTGAGCGGTGCGCATGTAAGCCACCAGCAGTCCCAAGGCCGCAAAAGCCGCAGAACCGATGGCAAAACCTTTGCCGATGGCGGCGGTGGTATTGCCCACCGCATCCAAATTGTCGGTGATGTTGCGCACGGAAGGATCCAACTCGGCCATCTCTGCAATACCGCCAGCGTTGTCTGCAATGGGGCCATAGGAGTCCACAGCCACAACCATACCGGTGGTAGCCAGCATACCAAACGCAGCCATGGCCACACCATAGACGCCGGCAAAATAGAAGGAAATCATGACCGCCGCTGCCAGGGCCATGACCGGCACCGCTGTGGAGGCCATCCCCACGGAAATGCCGCCGGTGACCATCAAGGCTGGTCCGCTTTGAGAATCTCTTGCCAGCTTTTGTACAGGTTTGTATTTTCCTGAAGTAAAATACTCGCTGAAAAACCCAACCAATATCCCAGAGATAACCCCGGACAAAGTTGCGTAAAATGGCCCCATGACTGAATAAGCAACCGAGTCTTCGGTGTAAGGCGTGCCCACACCCTTCACGATAAAATACGTGGCGACTGCGGTCAAGATGGCGCTGATATACGTGCCGCCCATCAGGGCGCCCTGGGGATTGCTTCTGCCAGCGATGCGCACGAAAATAACGCCGATGATGGACGAGATAATGCCTGCGCTGGCAATGTACAACGGCAAAATTTGAAGCGCACTTTTTACATTCGAAGAGGTGGTCACGCCAATGATGGCAGCGATTGCGAGGGCCGCAATAATCGATTCTACATACGATTCCAAAAGGTCCGCTCCCAGGCCGGCCACGTCGCCCACGTTGTCGCCCACATTATCTGCAATCACAGCCGGGTTCCTTGGGTCATCCTCTGGAATGCCTGCTTCGACCTTGCCAACCAGATCGGCACCCATGTCAGCGCCCTTGGTGAAGATACCTCCGCCACTGCGCGCAAACAAGGCTACCAGGCTCGCCCCCATGGCGTAGCCATTGATAATATAAGGCTGCCCTCTAAAAATAATGAACATCAAACAAAGACCGAGCAAAGACAACCCTACCACGCTCATACCCATAACCGCGCCGCCAGAAACTGCCACACCCAGAGCGCCTTTTAGACCGCCGTCCAGGGCACCTTGCGTGGTGCGACTATTTGCGCGCGTCGCGATACTCATGCCAATATAACCCGCTATGGCTGAAGACAGCGCACCACAGATAAAAGCGAACGAGGTCTTCCAACTCAATTGAATGTTGCTCGAAAACACAGGAGACAGGGCGATTAGCCCGGCGATGACGATGACAAAACTGGATATGTAGATGTACTCTCGTTTCAAAAACGCCCGGGCACCTTGCTGCACCGCCTTGGAGATTTCGACCATTCGACTATTACCAGGATCTTTCTTAAGAATGTCAAGAATCAAAAAACCGACAAAAGCCAAGGCAACCAAACTTGTAACCAGTGGGATGATGATCAACGAAGTCCTCCTCAATTTTGATTAATTATAGTGATTCATTACATATTCTATGCCGTGTTCGACGAATTCCAAGCAGGCTTTTGCTGCAACCTCAACCACGGAACCAATCTGCTCTTGCTCTTGTTCACCAAACTCAGACAAAACGAATTCAACCACATCCTGAATTTGTTCCTGGCCTATCCCAATCCGCAGACGCGGAAAAGTCTCACTCTTGAGCTGGTGAATGATTGAAGCCAACCCCTGGTGCCCCCCGTCGCTTCCCTGTTTTCTAAATCGAAGCTTGCCAAAGGCGAGGTTTATTTCATCTAAAATCACAAGAAGGTTAGACAAAGGGATGTCGTGTTCTTGGATTAGATCCACAACCGCCCATCCACTTCGATTCATATAGGTTGAAGGCTTGGCCAGGATTACCCGCTTGCCTGAATAAGCCGTGCTTGCTTCCAACCAATCCCCCTTTCCGGGAACCAACTCGCACTTGCGAATACTGCTTAGTTTGTCAACCACCATGAAGCCGAAGTTGTGGCGGGTGTGGGCGTATCGACGACCTGGATTCCCCAACCCTACCAACAAATAGTTCCCTTGCATTGATGCCCATTTCAACTTACGGCTTCACTTATTCTGCCGCCTTTTCGGCCTCACCTTCTTGTTTCTCCTGGCCTACAAGTTCGGGCTCTTCCACCACTTCTTCTTCTGGCATCTCAGGTTCAGCAACCTCCACAACCCTCGGATGCCTTACGGCTGCGATGGTCTGCGATGGCTCGTTGTTGATGGTCACCTTGTCGATGGATAGGTCCTGAACTCGAATGCCATCCCCAATGCTTAACTCTGAGACATCGATATCCACATGTTCTGGCAAATCTAAAGGCAAACCCGTGATGTCGATCTCGCGAATAATATGCTGCAAAACGCCCCCCTCTTGCGAGACACCTTTGGGGGTTCCGACTAAATGCACCGGTATTGAAACATTGACTTCCTCAGTCAATTTAATGCCCATTAAGTCGACGTGCAATGGCTGATCATATACCGGGTCCCACTGTACGTCACGGATCACGCATTTGGTCTTCTTACCTTGGTCAATATTAAGATCGATAATATTTGCCTCGGATTGGATAACATTCTTCAATTGCTTTTCATCAATTGAGACAGGAACAGAATCCTCCCCATGGAAATAATAGATGCCGGGCAATTTGCCATTTTTTCTTAGCTGCTTGGTGGCTCGTTTCCCGATGGTTTCCCGTTTTTGGACCTTTAAGTGCGCTTCTGACATGCGTTTATCTCCGAATTTAATCAAATAATGAACTTATTGACTCTTCGCCATGAATTCTCTTAATCGCCTCTCCAAAAAGCTTAGCGGTGGAAAGAACTTCGATTCTCTTACTGTGCTTCTCAGGCGGCAACTGCACGGTGTCCGTCACCGTCATTTTGGTGATAGGTGCCTCCTCAATTCTATTGATCGCGGGACCCGAGAGAATGGGGTGGGTACAGGCTACAAATACTTCCTTGGCTTGCTTTTCCTTCAGCGCAAGCGTGGCGTTGTACAAGGTGCCAGCCGTATCGACGATGTCGTCAATGATGAGTATGTTGCGGTCTTTTACATCGCCGATAATGTGCATCACCTCAGTTTCGTTGTGTTTGGGTCTGCGTTTATCGATCACGGCCAGGGGCGCGTGCAGTCGCTTAGCGTAAGCCCGGGCCATGCGAATGCCGCCGATATCCGGGGATACGACGGTCAAGTCTGAAATGTCCAACTCACGATAATGATCGCAAAAGATCATAGCTGAATACAGGTGGTCCATAGGTATGTCGAAAAAACCTTGAATCTGGGGGGCGTGCAGATCCATGGTGAGCACGCGATCGGCCCCGGCCGTGGTTATGAGATTCGCCATGAGCTTGGCGGAGATCGAAACCCGGGGTTGATCCTTCCTGTCCTGTCGGGCGTAGCCAAAATATGGAATGACCGCCGTGATTCTTTCTGCAGAGGCCCTTCTGGCAGCATCGATCATGATCAGCAGTTCCAGCAAATTTCTTGGTGGCGAATTGGTGGGTTGGATGATGAAAACGTCCGCACCGCGAATGTTGACGCTGTATTTAACCCAGATTTCGCCGTCGCTGAAGTAGCTGATTTCCGCCGATCCCAGGGAGGTCTCCAAATATTCAGCGATTTTCTTAGCCAAATCTATGTTGGCATTGCCAGAAAAAATGATCGGGTTGGGTTGCATCGCTATCGCTTCACCGATAAGTTGACATAGAAAATGACGGAACCCGCTTCCGAGCCCGTCATCTAAGATTCGAATTAGTCGTTGTCTAAGCTGGGGCGGGAGGATTCGAACCTCCGAATGCGGGGACCAAAACCCCGTGCCTTGCCGCTTGGCGACGCCCCAGTTAGTAAAGCTTGTTTAGTTGTTGAATTTATTTTCTACCACGTAAGCAGGATTTAATATTAAGCCAATTCTTCCAATCTCGCATTGACACTTTCAAATTCTTCCTGAAAATCGCCCCCCTCTTGCTCTAAGGCTTTCCGGTATTCCGTTAAGATGTCCCTTTCGATGCTCTGCCTGAATTCGTTCCGAATGGGATGAGCAATGTCGCGATACGTGCCATCTTCCATCTTGCGGCTGGGCATGCTTATGAAATATCCACTGGCACCTTTGATGACCTTCATACCCCGCACAACAAAGACATCATCAAAAGTGACATTGACAAAAGCTTTTAGTTTTTCTTCATTTCTCAGGCTAATGGTGATTTCTGTTATCTCCATGCCTCCCTCCATAGAAATGGTGTGCAAACCTCAACGCAATCAAAAATATTATCAATTAAATCCCAACGACACGCTCAACTCATTTGACAATATCCCCATTTTATGGGTCGCGTTATGAAAGTTGTGTATTTATTTTTGTAAACCTCTTGTGCCTCTAAAGCCTCATGTTCATTTTGAAAAACCCCGTATACGGTCGAACCGGACCCCGACAGGCTGGCCAAGGTTGCGTTGCTTGCCAAAAGCCTCTCCTTTATCGAAGCCAGAACCGGAAATCTCTTGAAGACAAAAACCTCGAAATCGTTAGCCAATTCTCGCAAAATCTTGCAATCAATTTTTTTACCCATAAGATTGCGTAATTTAATATTTTTTTTGCTTATTGTCAAGTTTAAATTAATTTGACCATAAGCCCAGGAAGTCGATATTTCAAAACCAGGATACACAACCAGAACGACATGGTTTTCTAAAACAGCTCCTGGCACGAGAACATCGCCTTTGCCCACAGCCAACGCAGTGCCTCCCTGGATGAAAAACGGAACGTCGGAACCCAATCGCGACGCCAGGGACGTTAGCTGCGGGGGCCTCAAATTCAGTTGCCATAGTTTGTTCAACCCCAAAAGCACCATCGCAGCATTGCTGCTGCCACCCCCGAGACCGGCGCCCATGGGAATCCTCTTGTTTAAGTGAATCGCAATCCCCTTGCGCACCCCGGTTTCGGCCTTGAGCATTGTGGCTGCACGCACACACAGATTGTTTTCACCCCCCGGCACACACACTTGGTCACAACGAAAGGCTACTTCCGGGCCTTCTCGAGGACTTAATTCGATTTCATCGCGCAAATCAATCTGTTGCAGAATGGTTTCGATCTCATGAAACCCGTCTTCCCGTTTTCCCAGGATGTTCAAGCCCAGGTTGATCTTGGCGTAAGATGGCAACGTCAGGGAATTCATTCAAATCACTTGCCTGGTAACGTATCGTTATGTTCTATGTTCCCTAAATTTTTGCAGCAACAACTGCTTGTTGGCTTTTGAAATCTCCCGGCCTTGGATGGGAAAACCGGGGGTTTCCCTGGCTAACTTGCGGAGGAGTCTGACAGGCATGGTTTCTAAATCTTGTGGGCTTTGAGGAACGACTTTTGAATGCTCGCTGGACCATCCATTCAATTCTTCATAAACGATATATTCCGTGTCCTCGTGTGGTCTGGGAATGATATGGGTGGAGATCAATTCTCCAATTTGGGCCGCAGCTTTGGCTCCCGCATCCACTGCGGCTTTGACAGCCCCGACTTCACCAACAACTTTGACGGTTATCAGCGCGGCTAAGGTTTTCTCGGCGCCCAGCAGTCTCACTTTAGAGGCTTTCACCATGGCGTCGGCGGCTTCGATGGCACCGACCAAACCTTTGGTCTCAACAAAACCGAGCGCTGTCTCTTGCATGGGCATGGGAAAATCGATGTTTCTGGGTGTTGAGAGAAACTGCCTTACTTCTCAATATCTTCTCGTTTCGGGAGGATCATTTCCACTTCGCTATGCGGCCTTGGAATGACGTGGACCGAAACCAACTCGCCAACCTTTTCAGCGGCGGCGGCACCGGCATCCGTGGCTGCCTTTACCGCACCCACGTCTCCTCTCACCATGACGGTTACATACCCACCTCCGATTTTTTCCTTGCCAAGAAGCGCCACTTTAGCAGCTTTAACCATGGCGTCGGCGGCCTCAATAGCGCCTACCAAACCTCTTGTCTCTATCATACCTAAAGCATCTAAGCTCATAGGCAGGATCTCCTTCCCTAATTATTATTGATTAAATTCTCAATTAAAAAAGACTTAAACACCTCGAGAAAAACGCTACAAGATACTAAATCTTTTGTGGATTGTCAACGATTTTTTCCTCAGTTGTCAAAAATCCTTAACATCAAATAGGTTGCTTTTTTGGTTTATATTATCTAAATTTTTCCTGTGGAAAGAGCATATTTCATCTCAGACGCGCATTTGGGTGCCGACAAAAAGGAAATAGAGAAGATCAAAGAAGAGAGGTTGTTGGCGTTTTTCAATGCGATTCAAGACCAGGCCGATTATTTGTACATCGTAGGCGATTTTTTCGAATTTTGGTTCGAATATCGTCAGGTGGTGCCAAAGTGCAATTTGAGAATATTGGCAAAACTGCTACAATTGGCTGAAGCAGGCGTTACAGTTCGCTATTTGGCTGGCAATCACGATCTTTGGCTGGGTAGCTTCCTGGAAAGGGAAATAGGCATTGCCATATACCACGAGCCGTTAGAGGCCGTTCACAACGATTTGAAGCTCTACATCGCCCACGGCGACGGCCTCACCAGTGGAGACGCCAAATACAAAATTCTCAAGCGTATTTTCAAGAATCCGGTCAACATCTGCTTGTACCGAATGCTCCACCCGGATATCGGCATTCCTTTAGCCAAATTTGTGTCAAGAAGAAGCAGAACCAAAGGGGAAAACAAGTTCGCCACCGACTTTCGCAACTTTGCTGTGGCAAAGTTCAAACAAGGCTACGATGGTGTCATATTGGGGCATACTCATAGAGCCATATTTGAAATCATCGACGACAGCTATTACGTAAACCTGGGCGATTGGATGAGGAGGTTTACCTATTTGGAATTAAATGGGGTCCACTTTCAGTTGAATAGCTGGAACCACGGTCCTTAATAATAGAGGTAACGCGGGGAACCAGGCTTTGAGTCGGGGGTATAAAAACCAAAGCAAATCTATTGGTTTGAGTGAATTATGAAAAGAAAAACACGAGATTCGGAGAGCCGGAAGAACCATTCATTTTTTGTTGGCAATCCCGGCGCCCAACTTCGAAGCAGCAAGGCCGCGATTCTCTTTTCCCTCGGCTTCGTCGTCCTGTTGGTAGGGTACTTTTATCTGTTCTTCATCAGCCGCAATTTGCCTTCCTTGCAGCAACTCGAAGATTATCGTCCCAAGTTGGCTTCAAAAGTATATTCCGCCGATATGCACATCATCAAGGAATATTATGAACAAAAAAGAAGCTTTGTGAGTTTCGAGAGTATTCCCGACACTCTAAAACGGGCCGTGATCGCCACCGAAGACAGAAGATTTTACCAACACTGGGGCATGGATTTGCGCAGATGGCCGCGCATCATCTTGATCAACCTTTTGAGTCTTAGCTACAAGCAAGGCGCCAGCACCATCACGCAGCAGTTGGCCAAGCAGCTTTACCTGTCGGCGGAAAAAACTATCTCGCGCAAACTCAAGGAGATTTTGACCGCCATTCAAATTGAGAGGACCTACACCAAAAACGAGATCCTCGAGTTGTATTTGAACCACATGTATTTCGGTAACCGGGCGTACGGGATTGAATCCGCGGCTCACAACTATTTTGGCAAGAAGTTGAATGAACTAAGCCTCGATGAATGTGCTTTGTTGATCGGACTCTTGAAAGGCCCGGAATACTACTCGCCGTTCCGACATCCGGACCGGGCCAAGAACAGAAGAAATCTGGTGCTCTCGCAAATGTTGGATTTCGGCGTCATCACCCAGGAAGAGTACGATCATTACACTGCACTGCCGATTCACGTCCTAAAATACGATTCGCAAAAATCTCAGATCGCGCCCTATTTTACCGAGTATATTCGTCAGAAATTACAAGCAAAATACGGGCACGATCTTTACACCGAGGGCTTTTCGATCTACACGACTTTAGATACCCGCGCCCAGGCTTGTGCTGAAGCAGCGGTCAAGAAACAGCTCAAAGTTTTGCAAGAAAACATGAAGACCCGATTCTACAAGAACAAAGATTTCAGGCACCAGATTCTTGCAAAGCTGAAAGATGTGGGCGAGGTGAAAAGCTTCATGCAAGATACCACGGCGGTGGATTCTGTATTGAACAAATATGCGGCTGTGCAAACCGCGCTGATCTCTCTGGATCCGCGCAACGGTCACATATTAGCCTGGATCGGCGGCCGCGATTTTAATGAATCCAAATTCAATCGTGTCTATCAAGCGCGGCGACAACCCGGCTCAGCCTTCAAACCCTTCATCTATACCGTAGCCATCGATAACGGCTACCCTACAACGCACGAAGAGCTCAACCAACCGGTGGTGGTTTTCCTGGAAAACGGCGAACGCTGGTCGCCGCAAAACTACGATTTGACCGTCGGAGGGCCTACCACCATGCGCGAAGGTCTCAGGCGGTCTTTGAATTTGGTAACCATAAGAGTTCTGCAAAATGTCATCCAAAAGCCCAGCCTGGTGGTCGACTATGCCAAAAAAATGGGAATCAAGTCCCCTCTGCAAGCGGTCGACGCCATCGCGCTGGGAGCATCCGATGTCACCCCGTTGGAGATAACGTCCGCTTACGGCGTGTTCGCTAACGGTGGGGTGCGCGTCGAACCGATTGCGATTCTGCGGGTTGAAGACAAAAACGGCAACGTGCTTGAAGAGAACCGACCCAACAGCCAGGAAGTGCTGCGGAAACAGACAGCCTATATCATGACAGACATGCTTCAAACCGTCATTAACCATGGCACAGGGGGAAGTGCCAGGTGGAAATATCACTTCTACAGACCAGCGGGCGGTAAAACAGGAACTACGGACGATTACAGCAATGCCTGGTTCGTCGGCTTCACGCCGCAAATCGCAACCGGAGTCTGGGTCGGCATAGACGACTTCGCCATCAGTCTGGGACACGGTGAAACGGGTTCCAGGGCGGCCTTGCCTATCTGGGCACCGTACATGAAAAGCGTGCATGACACTCTGGGCCTGCCCAAGTTGGATTTCCAGATGCCTGAGGGGGTAGTGCGCGTGGAGATTTGTAAAGACACCAAGAAATTGGCTAACGACGTCTGTCCCAATATCATGGAAGAAGTCTTCGAATCGGAGTTTGCCCCCACCGAACACTGCGATTTACATGTGAGTTTTACCAATAGAGATCGTTCCAGGAAATCCAAGCGAACGAAAAAGGTGAGATTTTGATCATACTAGTAGCGTGATTCCTAATTACTGTTGCAAACCCTGACAGGGTTTCATTGAACGATCACAGCTATAGTTTTGCCGTTCAGAACCCTGTCAGGGTTGATATGTTAATTGAGAATCGCTCGTCTAGGCAGCGATTGGGCTACGGCTCGAAATGCTTTTCTCCTGAAAAATCGATATAACCCAGGATCAGAGGATCGGGCTTAACAGGACCCTCGGCAATCCTGAAAGCCCCCAAAACAGCATTCCCAAACTTTTCCAACAGATTCAAATCGCTTGAAAACGCCTCGGCAAGCGTGTCCCCTGCCCTTACCACATCTCCTACTTTTTTGTGCAAGTAAATACCAGAGGTATAATCGATGCCGTCTGCCATGGTCTCCCGACCGGCTCCAAGCGCCATGGAGATGACCCCGATTTGGCGCGCATGAATGGCCGCAACCAGGCCGTCAGTAGGGGCAGCTATTTCAACGCGATATTTGGCCTCTGGATATGTTTCCGGTTTTTCGACCACAGCGCAATCCCCGCCTTGCATTTCTACGATTTTCAGAAATCTCTCAAAAGCTTCGCCGCTATGCAGTTTATTTTCCAAAACAATTCTGCCTTCGCCTTCGTCACTGGCCAGACCGCCCAGCACAAGCAGTTTTGTGGCCAATGTCAAGGTCACCTCCGTCAAATCTGCCGGGCCAGCGCCTTTCAGCGTCTCAATGGCTTCTCTGGTTTCCAGCCAGTTGCCAACTGCGTTGCCCAGGGGCTGCTCCATAGCGGTGATGTAAGCAGCGGTCTTCAGGTCGAACTTTTCTGCGGTCTTGACCAGACTTCTGGCCAGGGCCCAGGCCCGCTCCGGCTGGTCGAAAATGGCGCCGCTGCCCGCTTTGACGTCCAGCACCAAAACGTCGATGCCTTCGGCCATTTTTTTGCTGAGAATGCTCGCTGTGATGAGAGGAATGGAATTTACGGTGGCAGTTGCGTCGCGCAGGGCGTACATTTTCTTGTCTGCCGGACACAAGTTCTTCGTCTGACCGATGAGCACAACACCGATATCCTGCAATTGCGTCCGCAGGCTCTCAGGGTCTAGATCGGTTTTAAAGCCGGGGATGGCCTCTAACTTGTCCAGAGTGCCACCGGTGTGGGCAAGCGCACGGCCCGAAATCATGGGTACCACCAAACCAGCGCAAGCTAAAAGCGGGGCCAGGACGAGCGACACCTTGTCGCCGACGCCACCCGTGCTGTGCTTGTCTGCCTTCACGCCGGGGATCGAAGTCAGATTCAAGACCTTGCCCGAGTCGCGCATGATTTGGGTCAAGGCCGCGGACTCGTCGAAAGTCATGCCTTGAAAATAGACCGCCATGAGAAAGGCAGACATCTGATAGTCCGGGATGCCATCGTTGACATAACCCGTAATCAAGTATTGCAATTCTTCTGGACTTAGCGCCTTGCCGTCCCGTTTCTTTGCAATCAGGTCAATGAGGTTCATTGGTTTATCTTTAGCCATTCCTATTTTGGGGAAACAATCGCTACGCTGGCTGAAGCTCCGATACGCGTGGCCCCGGCTTGCACCATTCGCATGGCATTCTCATAATCGCGGATGCCACCGGCCGCCTTGACTCCCATTTCCGTACCTACTACTTTTCGCATCAAAGCCACATCCCCCAAAGAGGCGCCGGATTTGCCGAACCCGGTTGAAGTCTTCACAAAAGCGGCGCCGGCCGCTTTGGCCAGCAGGCTGCCCTGGATCTTTTCCTCATCGGTGAGATAACAGGTCTCTAAGATCACTTTGACATGCGCCCGCCGGCCGGCTGCTTCGACAACCGCACCTATGTCTTTTTCCACAAGGTCATAATCGCCCGATTTTAGCCGCCCGATATTGATCACCATGTCGATCTCATCGGCACCTTCTTGCACAGCGTGTCTGGTTTCAAAAGCCTTGGCTGCCGTGGTTGTGGCCCCTAATGGAAAACCGATGACCGCGCAGACCAAAACGCCCGAACCGCGAATCTGCTCGCGACAGAAACGTACCCAGGTTGGATTGACGCAAACCGAAGCAAAGCCATAGCGCACCGCCTCGTCGCAAAGTTTGCTGATTTGATCCTGAGTGGCTTCGGGTTTCAACAAGGTGTGATCGATCAGTTTTGCCAGGTCCTGCTGAATGGGCCCCAGTTCAGGTCCGGCGCCGACCCGATTGGCGCCGTTTTCCACGATGCCGTTTATGATTTGACTGCGGCATTCCGGGCAGACCCAGCACCAGTTGCATGCCGGCGCATTGAGGCTTTTGCCGTCGGAGTTTTTTACCCCAGTTATTTCGTCAACCACTTTGTCGATGAGCTGATCGATATCCATTTTGATTTTGTCCACTTTTTGTTTTTCAGCGATTCTGACCGTTTGCCCCCAAAAGCGCAAAGGCGCTTAGCAAATCTGATGGTACGGGCGTCTTTATTTCATTTTCGAGACTGCCAGTAGCCCGGCTTTTGGTGAAGGTGTGTCACTGCAAGTATGATGATTGATTCAGACTCAATCCGATAAACCAAGCCATAGGGAAACCGTTTCAGAGAATAACGTCGAGATTCTCCCTGATAAACAGGCCAAGCCATTGGAAACTCTTGTATCTGGGCAAATCCGTCTTCTATTTCTCTAAGAAATTGGTCTCCAAGCCCTCTTACTCTTTTTTCATAATACTGAGAAGCAGCCCTGATTTCCTTTTCGGCCTCATGATGAATTTCTATTCTGTGCATCGGAGTTGTTCACAAGCTTCCCTGAGAACTTGGTCCGCTGGTTTGCAAATAGCTTCCCCGTCTCTAATTTCCTGGTCTCTTCGCTGAATCTCCAAAAGCCACGCGGACCTTATGTCATCATTCTCTTTTTCATCCAGGCTTTGAATAAGTATCTCCGCTAGCTCAGCCCGCTTTTCGGCTGGTAAAGATAGGATTTGCGACGTGATCTGTTCAAACTTTATCATCAAACGACTCCTTGCTTGTTCAGAGAATTCCTTGGTTTAGTTGGTTGTGTTGCGCCTGTATAGTTCTCCCATTTCCAATCCAAGACAAGGAAATTCCATCACTATCAAGAAAGAATCTCCCTGTTTGATGTGCCATTCTAAAGTTAGCTCTTGTACTGTCTAACTCAGTTCATTTCTACCTCCTTAAGACATTTCTACATCCATGCCGTCAATCACGGCTACAATCACGGCCTGCACCGGGATTTCCTCATCCTCTAACAGAAGCCGGGCGGAGCTGCCCTCCTTGTTCACCAACACCAAATCGCCGTCGCCAGCGTCTACTTTGTCTAACGCGATCAGCGAGGTCCCGACCGGGGTGTGGCCGTCTAATTCCACAGGCTGCACAAGCAAAAGCTTGTAGCCCTCCAGGTGAGAATTCTTCTGCGTGGAGACCACGTCTCCCACAACTCTGGAAATAATCACGGTTTGTGTTCGGTTAGGCTGCCCGAGATAGAACGAGATCTTCCAGACTGGAAGTTTCGCGCCATTTGTTTAACGTAACTCGGATCACGGGTTGCTCTTTTTCACGGTTTTTCATAGATGTCCTATAACTCCACCTATTATAGTTTTCGTCCCCTCTGATTTGAAAAATAATGAGGGCATTTGAAGGTATTTGATCAGCTATTTCGGGATGCTCAATTAAGTATTTTTGAAATTCAAAAGCAAACATGGAATTGACTTTGCTGTATGAGTTCATTTTGCTTGCCTCCTGTATGCCTTAATATATTTTTCCCAATTATTTCCAATATCCCATTCTGCCAGATTTAATGCACTGTTGAAATCTAAGTTCAATGGAATCTTTTTAGTAGGCTTCAGGTAATTGTATGAATCAATATGAGCAAATCCGTGAGCAGAGTCATAACGAATTACGGGCCGCCATTTACCTTTGTAAAAAAATTCCAGTTGAACAACAAACGACAAGATTTCCCCTTTGTCTGAATTGTGGACATGCCTCTTGCGAACACCATCATCCAAAACTACGACAAACTCGACTTCTTTCATCAGTGGCTTAAGTTATGGATGACCTCCCTGCACAGCGCCTCCGAGGCTTCCCGCGTGCTTGCTTCCGCAATGACCCGCATTATGGGTTCGGTGTTCGATGGCCGAACGTGAATCCACGAATCGGCACGGACGATCTTGACGCCGTCGGTGAAGTCCAGGGTCTCATTTGCGTAAAGTTCTCGCAGCTTTCCCAGGGCGGCCTCGACATTTAGGTTGCCCAATTCGACCTTGTTCTTGGAAATGACATAGTTCGGCATTTGCGCGTTCAACTGGCTGAGCGTGCCGCCAAACTCCGCCAGATACTGCAAGGTTAAGGCAATGCCAACGGGCGCATCGCGACCGAGGTGGACGTCGGGCAAAATCACGCCGCCGTTGCCTTCACCGCCGATCACGGCGCCAATTTCGCGCATTTTTTTTGCCACGTGGATTTCACCAACTTTGGTGCGCGTGACCGTTGCGTGGTACTCCTGCGCAATATCTTCAGTCACCCGCGAGGTGGAAGCGTTGATCACCACTTTGCCCGGCTTCTTCCCCAAAACGAATTTTACCGCCAGCGCCAAAGTTCTTTCCTCACCTAAAGGCTCGCCTGTTTCCGACACCAGGGCCAGTCGGTCTGAATCCGGATCTACGGCAATGCCCAGGTCGGCATTTTCGCGCCTAACCGCCTGGCACAACTCCGACAAGTTTTCGGGCACTGGCTCCGGATTCCTGGGAAAAAGTCCTGTTGGTTCGCAGTTCAAACCAATCACCGAACAGCCCAACCTCTCTAACAAAAGTGGAACCAAATTAGCGCCAGCCCCGCAGACACAATCCAGGACTACTTTGAATTTGCGTTCTTTGATCTTCGCCAAATCTAAATAGCCCAGGCTCAAAATAGCCTCGATGTGTTCTTCGATGGACTTGTCGTAGCGAACGACGCCACCAATTTGGTCCCAGGAAGCGTGAGAATACGATTGGCCCCGCGAGATTTCAAGCACCTTTTGGCCCTGCACGGCATCCAGAAACAGGCCATCGGCACCGATCAATTTGAGGCCGTTCCACATGATCGGGTTGTGGCTGGCAGTGATCATGATGCCACCCGCGGCGTTCAGCTTTTCCACCGCCAATTGCGTCGTCGGAGTAGGGCAGACCCCCACGTCGATGATGTCGCAGCCAACGGAGGTCAAACCGGACGACACCGCATTCTTGAGCATCTCGCCGGTAACCCTGGAGTCGCGTCCCAGCACCACTTTGCCGCCGTTGACGAACGTCCCGAAAGCCTGTGCAAAGTTTAGCGCCACCTCCGGCGTAAAACCCTGGCCCACGATGCCGCGCACACCAGAAACACTGATCATCACTTTGGACAATGGTCAACTCCTTTTGGAACAAAATAAGAAATTCTAATCATGATTGCAAAAAATAAAAGCGTTCAGGACCCATCCAGGGATGCACCGAATCAAATTCGACTCGAGGCCAAACGTCTCTGAATCTGCAGCAGGTCGTTGCGGGTATTGACATTCCAGAGAACGCTCTCCTCCGCAAGCTCCAATTCATAAACCTTTTCCGCGTTCTTGTGAATTAGATCCGCTGCGCTTTGGGAAGACGGCGCAGCGAGAATCTCCCGGAACAAGAGCCTGGGAAAGATCGGCGGATGACCGCGTCTGCCCTCGCAGGTGGGGATGACGATGTTTCGTGGCCTTTCGACAAATGCCTGTTTGATCCTGGCCAGGAGGTCGGCGCCGATTTGTGGCTGGTCGACTAAAGCCAGAAATACCCCAGCGACGGTTTCGTTTAGCTTTTTCAAGCCTGTCTGAAAAGAGGAAAACTGTCCCAACAGGTAATCCTTATTGACTACGAATTGAGCGGAAGCCAGGTTCACTCGGTCTAAGATCTGATCGGCGGCATGCCCCAGGACCACGACCGATTCCGCGACCCCGGCTTGCTCGAGATTTACCAGGACGGTTTCCAAAAAAGTCTTTGGGCCGAATTTGACCAAGGCTTTGGGTTCGGCCATGCGGACAGAACAGCCCGCCGCTAAAACAATGGCAGCTATTTTCACGATTTAGATTGGCCCAGATTGATTCTGAATAGGCAGCGCGACTATTTGGCCACGGCAGCTTTCTTCTTTGACTTGCCTTCCCATTTCATGGACGGCAGCGATGCAACCTGCCCGCTTTTGGTCGCAATAATCTCGGAAAAAATCGCCACGGCAATTTCTTCTGGCGTCTGCGCCCCGATTTGGATGCCCATGGGCGAATGAATCTTGCGGATGACTTCTTCCGTGACGCCATCGGCACGCAGCCTTTCAAACGCTTTGGCAGCCTTGCGTTCGCTGCCGATCATGCCCAAATAGGCCCATTCCTGCCTGGCGCAAAACGAGAGAATCTCCTGATCGAACTGATGGTCGTGGGTAAGAATTGCAATGTAGCAGTTTTTGCCAAAAGCAAGCTCTTTGAAGGCCATCTTGTGAAACTTTGCCAGGATGGTGTCGGCCTGCGGCAACTGTTCCCGGTTGGCAAATTCCGGGCGCTCGTCGACCACCGTGACTTGGAAATCCAGGAACTTGCCCAAGTGACAGAGGGCCGCGCCCGTGTGTCCGGCCCCGAAAATGATCATCTCAGGCTTCGACAGAATGGGTTCGATAAAGACTTCCATAGCGCCTCCGCAACACATTCCAAGATCCGAGGTTAAATTATATTTAAAACGTCTGGCCTTGCGGCAACGAATGGCCTCCAGCGCCTCCTGGATGACCTGAAGCTCAACCGCACCCCCACCGATGGTACCCACGATGGACTCGTCCGCTTTTACGATCATCTTGGCACCCAATTTACGCGGTGTCGAACCAGCACAGTCGATTACCGTAACCAAAGCGGCACCCGTTTGGCCTCTTTGCAGATTCAGGATTTCTCTGTATATTTCCACGACGTAATTTCACGGTTAACAAATTATTGCGTAACAAAAAAATATAGCCAATAAAGTTGCGAATGTCAACAAAAACCCTGCCTGTTATTTATTGACTTTGCTCATTATTTATTGTATATTTAAGTAAAATATTACGACATTCGTAATGCACCTGTCAAATTGAACGGCTTCTCCTGGTGGGCACTCGTTCTCTGTTACGCCACCGTCTCGTTTGCGACAACGGCTTTTGCAAATGAAACAACCGATTGATTGTCAAAAGCTAACTCGAAGCCAAGCGCTTGCCCTGTTGAAAACACAGTTACTGATTTAAGGCGAAACATTAAAAACAATCCTGTCTCCCATGAAGAATTCGAAAGCGATGTTGTTGCTCTGCCTCTTGCTCCTTGGTTTTGGATCGTTAAATGAGACTAACAAAAACAACGACCTGAAAATAGCCAGAACCATTCGACTGGCCGTGAGAGATGCCGATTCGACGCTCCTGAACGCGAGCTCGTTAACTCCCTGGCGGGAATACCTAAAGATTTGCGCTTTAAAACTCGATGGACAACTGCAACCGTTAGTGCTCATCAAATTCGATGAAGACGTTGGTTTTCGAGAGCAGTTAAAGACTATTATAAAGTGGGAAGCCCAATGGCAAAAAAAGGAATCAGAACACTACATCTACTATTTTCGTTGGGACCAGCCTCCACCCGACTTCATCGCTGAGATCCAGGAAACGCATTTTAACGAGCTTGCCTCCTTGTTTCAAATAGAGCCGGAAGAAAAGATCCCGTACCGTTACGATCCCAACGCAGGTGAAAGCACCGTTTTCCCATTCGACGATTTGCGCGGTGGCATCGTTTCACCCCACCCGTTTGACTTGCAAGCCGGTGCCCTGGCGGCGTTGTATCTGATTAACTCCGAACCACCTTCGTTGTTGCAACCGTTGGCGCGGATTTATGGAAACTATTTCCAGAATCCGTCCACGGCCAAAGCGTATTTCGATATGTGTCTGCAGAGAATAGAAAAGCTCGGCTATGTTTCGGCTGCCACGCTTTTCCAGAAACCCGAGTTTGCCGAGTCGCAAACCAGCGAGTGGTACTCCGCCTACGCTTTTGTCTACCAGATCAACCAACAGTTCGGGCCGCTGAAAATAGCCGAGTTTTTAGGCAAAATGAACTGCAAAATGGAGGTAGCGCAGTTTCAGAGTGATTTCGAAGAAACCTTTGGGATTGGTCTGTCGGAATTTGAAACGGACCTACTCAAACCGAAAAGCACAGCGACAAAAATGTGAGTGCAGGCACAAAGGATTTGGCCATTATGATTATTTTTGTTACATTATTGGCTGAGGAGACATCCGAGAAATTGCAGGAGTAAAGACGTTCGTAAATTGAGGATTGAATTACAATGATCAAAAATGCTCAACGCGTAAAAGAGCTCCTTTCTACTCTTACACGGGCAGAAAAAGCTGAACTGTTGCAATGGGTTGTGCAAGATTTGGGGGATGCTTTCCCTGGCATTGAAAGCAGCAACGGCGTCTGCGGTGGTGAACCACGCATCGTCCGTACACGCATTCCTGTTTGGCTTCTTGAACAAGCCAGGAGATTAGGAGCAAGTGACGCAGAGCTATTGCGAAGCTATCCCACACTTCGAGCAGAAGATCTGGCCAACGCCTGGGCCTATGTTCGTTCACATCGCGAGGAGATCAACCAGCAAATAGAGGATAATGAGGAAGCTTAACAGTGGCGCGTCTCTATTCAAATGAGAACTTTCCCTCCCCCGCTGTCGAAGAACTGCGAAAACTCGGAGTGGTAAGCTTTTTAGAATCAATCGTCCTTCAAGATAAAAGACTCAAATCAGGAGACTGTCACGAACCAAACAAGTTGGTCCCGATCCAGTAAGTGAAACCCATTTTGCCCTGATAATTGGTGCGGGAACTCAAGCCGTATCGAAGTCCGGCACCGATTTCTAATTCGACGTTCAGCAACATTCTTTTTCGTAGACTGGACCCGAATATGACTTTTCTAAAATGCATCCAGCGCTTGACTTCGTTGATGAAAACGGTATTTAGATTTGCTGCCCAGGTGAAACCGGATTTTTGCAGCAACGTAAAATTCAGTCCTGTGAAGATGCCTTGAAAGAACCCAACGGACATATTCAGACGGGAAGAAAAATCGAAAACATTGACCCCCACTTTCCAGGGACCGGCTTTTTCGTCCAGGCGCACGCTGTTCCAATAGAATTGGTGCAGGGGGCTGCGGTAGATGCCCGCGCGAGAAGACCCCGGGCCTTTGTAGCCGTCGTGTAATTGATTGAGATGTTGCCAGGCATCGTCCAGGGTTAAAAGAGGGCTGATGACAAAAAGAAAGCGTAATCCTTTGGGCAAGCTTTCATAAAAATCGCGATGATTGCGTTTCAAGTAAGCGCCCAGGATTTGCAAACCGAACCCTAAATTCAGATGGTGGTCTAAGCTGTAACGCCTTTCGCCCTCTAAGGAGGGTTCGTATTTCAGCAGCACATATTGTGCTGACGCCCAGGCCGTACCCGTAAAAGCAAACGCATATTTTGAATAGACTATTTTTTCCAGCGCTTCAAAAGAATCTTGCGCCTGAGCACGAAAGGCAGAACCCAAGATGAGAAACCCAAGCATGACCCCCAGGAACAAGTTTCTAATCATAAACTTTCAGATCGACTCCATTTGACCAACAGAAATCCTTTGTCTTAATTGACGGCCTGAATAGGGCAAAACTTAAGCTCAGGACCAAAGTTTTAATTTGAACCAGAGGTAGAGAGCCATGAAAAGAAGAGAGTTTTTGAAAACCGGGGCGAGCTTAAGCTCGTTCATGCTCGTGAGTGCAAATCCTTTGCGCGTACTTTCAAAATTTGGCGAAGACGACGCAAACCACGCAGAATTCGCGGTTGGCGATCAGATTCCACCCGAGGTATTTGTGCAGGACAAAAGCTTGCAGCGCCTTTCTCTGCAAGATATTTGTCAGGCTAAAGCAGACGCCAGCGTGATCTTGCTGTTTATCTACGGGGGCGGCTTTGTTCACAAACCCGAAAGGATCGGCGGCATCTGGTGTGTGGACAGCTTCGAAGACCTGTACATCATTCGGTATATTAAGAACAAATACGCGCAGGACCCCGTAGACTTCATTCCGGTGGCGTGCCCGCCGCTTTATTCGTCGCACTACTACGGCCTCAAAAAACGCATCTTTTTGGACGAGCCGGAAGAGTCGCAAGAGTTCCAGGATAGTGCGGACGCCTTCGTTCAAAAGACCGAAGAGGTGATCACGAACAAGTTTTTGCCCATGCCGACTTACTACGATTTGAGATTTCGCCTGCTCTTCAACCGCAGCGAGGAATGGCGTCCCGGCGAAGGTTACGGCGAAATTTACGATTGGCAAGGAAAGTTCAGAGCGAATGAGGAAACCCAAAAATATGGCACCCCGACCTTGTGGTTGATCAATTCAGAAGGAGTCATCCTGGAGAAACCTTTTTGGGGCAATCTGTACCACAGCGAACCGTTCGAAATCCGATATACCGTTAAAGATGTGGACAAAGCTGTTGCGCGCAATTTGTGACGCGCTGTAGGTACCACAGCTCAATCTCGACATTGAATCATGGGAGGAAAAAATGGAGAGCACACCCAGCTCGCACGAGTACGCTACTTTACCGCCTGGTTGCAACACCCTGAGAATGCTGGCCACCTGCTGGCTCGCAACGTTACTGTTTGCTGCTTCATCCCTGGCCCAGAACTTGCTCGACCGGAAAACACGAGACTTGTTGCATGAATCCTTGAGCGGTGAACTGGCCAAGGAGCATGTCATTGCCATTACCAGGCATCATCGCATCCAGGGTTCCCGCGGTTTTCGGGCGGCC
Organism: bacterium; assembly: GCA_046757525.1. Lineage (GTDB taxonomy): Bacteria > Zhuqueibacterota > Zhuqueibacteria > Oceanimicrobiales > Oceanimicrobiaceae > JBHHYI01. Next base: position 25,668 of record JBHHYI010000041.1, read on the forward strand.
GCCAACTATGTGTTAAAACAACTGCGCAGCTACGGTTTCTCAGAAAAGGACGCTTACATCGAGTCGTTTCCTTCGGACGGGAAAGTGCGTTACCAGACCTGGCAGTCGCCTTCTGGGTGGGATATCGACTCTGCGGAGTTGCGCATGATCGAACCGTATGAAGAGCGCGTCGTGGGCTACCCGGAGATCGCCATGAGCGTGATCACTTACTCCAATCCAGGCGATGTCACCGCCGAACTGGTGTGGGTGGGCAGCGGAACCAAGGATGCCGATTATGAAGGAAAAGACATCCAAGGCAAGTTTGTGCTGGCCACCGGCTACGGCGGAGCCGTGCACCGGCTGGCTGTGTTGAAGTATGGTGCCAAAGCCGTGGTTTGTTACCTCGATGACGAACGCGCAAAGGAATACCCGGACATGCTGGCCTACACCGGCATGTGGCCCAGAACTGAAGAACTGGATCGCGTGACCTTTGGCTTTAACTTGACCAACCGCCAGGGCGAAAAGTTGCGCCATCTGTTGCAATCGGGGCAAAAGGTGGTGCTGCACGGAAGGGTTTCTGGCACCGGGCTGGAACCCTACTTCATGGATGTGGTGGTAGCCCACATTCGCGGCGCAGAAAAACCCGAAGAGGAACTGATTTTCAGCGCCCACTTAGACCACCCGAAAGAATCGGCCAACGACAACGCCAGCGGTTCAGCCGCCATCCTCGACATGGCCCTCACCCTGAAGCAACTCATCGACAGCGGGCGGCTGTCCCGACCCAAGCGATCTCTCCGGTTCCTCTGGGTGCCCGAATGGTTCGGCACCATGGCTTACATCGATGCCCACCCCGAATTGAAGGGTCCGGACCTGGGCGGCCATTTTCTGGCCAACTTAAACCTGGACATGGTAGGCGAAAACCTGGAAATCATCCATTCCAAACTCATTTTGACGCGCACGCCCGACTCCATTCCTTCTGCCCTGAACGAGGTGGTTGCAAATATGGCGGAAATGGTAGACGGGATGAACATTCGAACCCCGCGCGGCAGTCTGTCCGAGTTTAACTATCGCGTTACGCCTTACAGCGGTGGCAGCGACCACATGATGTTCATCGACCGCAAAATTCCGGCCGTCATGTTTTCCCACGAGCCCGACTACACCCACCACACCTCTGAGGACACGCCGGACAAGGTCGACCCGGTAGAGCTTGAGCGCTGCGAAATCATCGCAACCGGAACCTTGTTGTACCTTGCCAATTTGGAAGCATCGCAGGCCATGGAACTGGTCTATCTCGTAGGGGCCAACAGTCAGCAGCGCCTCGTTCTGGCAGCCGGGCAAGCGCAGAAGAACTTGCAAGAAGCCACCAACGGCGACCAATTCCAGGATGGCTTTGAAGCAAAGAACCTCATCGAGAAAGCCGCGCAACGCGAAATGACGGCGGTGGCCTCTGTTCTGCATTTTAACGATTCTGAAGCGGTCCAAAAGCACGTTGCCTGGATGAAGGCACAAATCGATCATCAAAAAGAAGCTTATCTCGAATCACTGCAAGAGTCTTTGGCAGCAACGGGGGTTACCAACGGCAAAACTCAGAAAACGGAAACAAAGACCGATCGACGCGTGCCCGTGCGCACCACCCGTGGCCCGCTCGATTTCAGCCTGCCGGAAAGCAAGCTTGCGCCGAAAAAGGCTGCCTGGTACCATTCCCCGGCTTTCACGCTTGATGGCAGCGCGCGTTTTGAGCTCATCAACTTCATCGACGGCCGCCGCTCCGTTAGCCAAATCAGAGATGCACTCAGCGCTGAATACG
>JBHHYI010000042.1:0-26779 GCA_046757525.1 bacterium
ATGATACTTTGCAAATTCTACAAGTATACATGGGAATCCGGATGCATAGGTAGTGGGCTTGGGAGTGGGAACGCAAGGCAGCCATTCGCGGAAAGGACGCCCATAACTTTGGTTCACTCGGATGCACTTGACATACAGCCAAGAATCTCTTGGTGTGGAACGCGGCTTTAGCCCGTGCCTAACCGCAGGTGTTATGGAGCAATGAAGGTGACTAACAGAAAGTAGAATCAAGAGTGATAGATAAGGAGCGATAGACTAATGAGCGTCTGTTCAAATTGTGGTCAAAAGTTGCATCCAAGTGCCAATTATTGCACAAAATGCGGGAAAAACGTCCAACAAGAAAACGAATCTGCTTTTCATCCTCAACGAACCGTCTTACAAAAAATATTTACGTTAAACGGGATTGTCTGTGCGTTTTTCTTATTTTTTGCTATTGCAGGCGTATTCAGAAGAGAGTACCTTCAATCTGGTATTTTTTAGTGTTTGTTGCCTTGCTTCTTACGGAAAAAGGGAAAACAAAAAATCAAAGAATTGCGTTTTACGCTCTTCCACTCAGTTTTTATGCACTATTGATCATGAGTTACATAAGAAACGAACCATGGTTTTTCCTTATCATTTTTGAAGCATTAACAGTAATTGGTGTCGCACGGGGCTTATTTGTGAGGTACAAAAAGGGTTAGTTTATTACTGGTTAAGTTATTGTAAATATGTAAAATCGCCTAACAATTTGCTTCTCGTGACTCTGCCGAAGGGGCATGAACTTCAAGTTTTGGACTTTAAATTAAGTTCTGTATTTTTGTGAAGTAAAGCGCTCCGATCGGCAGAGCAGGTAAGCAATTGATGGTCGACACACACGAAAAGGTAAGTCACATGATTTCGGTTCAAGACGCTTTAGACATCACGCTTGCAGAAACCAGGCGGTTGCAAGCAGAAGAGGTCTCTCTTTTGCAGGCATGCGGATACATTCTGGCTGAGGAGGTTTTTTCCGACGTCGACATGCCGCCTTTCGAGAAGTCCTCCATGGATGGCTATGCGGTCAAATATGTGGATTTAAAGAAGGCCCCTGCGGTGTTGGAAGTCGTGGGGTGGATTCCTGCGGGAACGCATCCGGAGTTTACCATCCGGCGCGGACAAACGGCCAAGATCATGACCGGAGCGCCGCTGCCGGCCGGGGCCGACAGCGTTCAAATTGTCGAAAAATCGGAGCCTGTGGCTGACGGTCGGGTGAAGCTGTTGGAATCCATTGCCCCTGGTGGCAATGTTGCCAGGGCAGCCGAAGTTCTAAAAGCGGGCGAGAAGGTGTTTGGCGCAGGCACCTACGTCAGTCCGGCAGTGGTGAGCGTGTTGGCCACGGTGGGGAAAAGCACCGTCAAAATATACAGAAGGGCCGAGGTCGGAATCCTGGTTACAGGTTCCGAGCTGGTTGAGATCGACCAAAAGCCCGGTTTAGCCCAAATTCGCAACAGCAATGGGTACACGCTGTACCACCAGGCCCTTGAAGCCGGGGCGCGGCCGCAGCATTTTGGCGTGGTGCGGGATGACGCAGATGAAATCACTGAAAAAATAGAAGCGGGTTTGTCAAAAGATGTGCTGCTCATCTCCGGCGGCGTTTCCATGGGCGACCTCGATCTGGTGGCCGGCATTTTAAAGAAGCTGGGCGTACAAATACTCTACCACAAAGTCAACGTCAAACCGGGCAAACCTTTGGCCTTTGGGAAAAAAGGCCGGACGCTGGTATTTGGTCTGCCGGGCAATCCCGTGTCTTCCAGCACCATCTTCGAAATCTTTGTGAAGCCGACGCTGCTCAAGATGATGGGTTTCCGGCAAATCCACAACGCGCGGGTGAAGGCGGTGCTGGCGGCCGACTTCCGACACAAATCCAAACGCGAGACCTATCATCCGGCCCGAACGGTCTGTGCGGACGGTCAATTTCACGTGACGCCGCTCCAATCTAAAGGTTCAGCGGATGTTTTAGCTTTTGCCAAAAGCAACTCTTTCCTGATTCTCCCCGGCGACCGGCCGGCCTATGACAGGGGAGACCAGGTTGAAGTCATGCTGCGCAGCGAGGTCTGGAAGACTTGAACGGGTTCGATAGTTATTTTGGGCGAGGATTCAGGGGGCCTGCGGGCGTTTTCAAACTCTTTTTGCTGCTGCCAAAGTTTATCAAATTGATCAGTAGGTTGCTAGTAGATGCCAGAGTGCCGTTCCATTTGAAAGCTCTATTGATTATAGCGGTTGTTTATTTGATTTCGCCTTTGGACCTGCTTCCCGACTTCTTAATACCCATTGTTGGGTCTTTGGACGATTTTATTATTCTTTGGTTCGCGCTCAGATTCTTTTTTAAGAGGTGTCCAAGAGAGGTTCTTTTGGAACATGTCAGGCGCATCGAAGCTGAATCTTGATTCTCTCGCCCTGGTAACTTTGGGGAATTTTCAACGGCTTAGCAGAAAGTATTCAGTTGTATGAAATGTTTGCTCGAGTGTGTAATCGCTCTTTTGGTTTTTCTACCTGAGACGGTATTTTCACAACTGTCCCTGCAAGTGGTCTATCCCAGGGAAGATTTGACCATTACGGCAACGGATTCCACATTCATTTTTGGCTCCGTCAACGATCCCTCGGCCCGTGTGTTCGTCAATGGCTTACCCATGCGGATGTATTCCAACGGGGCTTTTTTGGGAGTTGTGCCAGTCAAGACAGGTGATTTTACCTTTCTGTGTCAGGCAGTCTTGCAAGGAGACACAGTGGTCGTATTGCGAAAGGTCTACATTCCACACTACTTGACGACCTCGCCGCGGGACAGCATGGTGGTGGACACCAGCTACGTTTTCCCGCGCGAGGACCTGGAGTTACAGCCCGGGGATTTTGTCGAAGTGGCGTTCAAAGGCACGCCCGGTCTGATGGCCACGTTCACCATTCCGGGTCTGGTTGAAAATGCGGCCATGGTGGAGAAGCCGCCCTGGAAGGAGTTTTATTGGGGCGAGGCGGTTTTTGGGCAGGGCCTTGCGCCCAAAACGCCTGAGATTGAAGGTCTCTACACCGGGACCTACAAAATTGAGCCCGGAGTGCGGCTGGAGCAAGTTAGAATTGAATTTCATTTGAAAGGGAACGATGGAACCAGCTTAAAGATTTTCGCCCCCGGTGAGCTGACGGTCAGGAACGAATTGGTGCCCAGGATTGCCAGACTCACTCAGGAGTTGACGGTTGCCCGCACGGGACCGGGCAAAGGCTACCAACTGTTTCTGCCCGATGGCGTCAAATGCTGGATCACCGGCAAACAGGGCTCTTATTATCGTGCCAGGTTGAGTGCGACTGAAAATGTTTGGCTGCCCGAGGACCATCTGAAGTTCCTGCCCGCAGGAACCGGAATCCCTAACAGCACCATCCCTTTGGTGCGAACAGAGGATTTGAACGACAAAGTCCGGGTCAAAGTGTTTTTGCAACAACGCTTGCCCTTTAAAATCAAACAACTTAGTGACCCCGCTTCTTTGACTCTTTCTATTTACGGCGCGACTTCCGAGACGGATTGGATTCGTTACGATTTTCAGGACGCGACCATTCGCGAGATAAGCTGGGCGCAGCCCGCGGATAGGCTGTATCAGTTGAGAATCGACCTGAATCAAAAACAACAGTGGGGCTACGATCCGTATTATGAAGGCAATAATTTGATCGTCGACATAAAAAAACAGCCGAAGAAAATCTCGCTCAAGAATTTGTTGATTTGCATAGATCCCGGCCATGGTCCCGATTTAGGTGCCATCGGGCCGACCAATTTAAGAGAAAAGGACGCCAACTTGCGTCTTGCTTTGGTTTTAAAAGAGAAGCTGCAAAGAAAAGGTGCGAAAGTTTTTCTTACCCGCGAAAGTCGACACGGTGTTGCGCTGGGTGTGAGACCGAAGATGGCTGCACTGGTCGGCGCCGATCTTTTGCTGAGCATCCACCACAATGCCATTCCTGACGGCGTGAACCCATTTAAGAGTCGGGGCAGCAGCACGTATTATTTTCATCCGCAAAGCCGACCTTTGGCGGTGGCCATCCAGAAGGAATTGCAAAAGAAGTTGAAATTGCCCAGTTTTGGCGTCTACTACGACAACCTGGCTCTGTGCCGGCCGCCGCAAATGCCAGCCGTGCTTATCGAGCCCGCCTTTATCATGCATCCCGAAGAAGAGATGCTCATAGGTTCCGTTGAGTACCAGGAGAAGGCGGCTGAAGCTATTATCAGAGGGATCGAGGATTTTTTGAAGCAGGCCAGGCACTAATTATTAAATGAGGCTTCTCTGAGAATCCGTTGCAATTTTGCAGAGGTGTGCCATGAAAACTTCAATCCAAATGCTCACATTTCTGATTTGGGTAGTGTCGGTTTTTTTTCAATTTGCCTGTTCGGCTGGCAAACGTGAAACGCCAAAAGAGGTGACCGATTTGCAAAGAATCTATGTGGAAGAAGTGGCTGCAAAGGAATCCATTGCCAAAACCGAGGTGTTGGCAGTGACCGTCAAAGGAAACCTGCCGTCGCCGGCTTACACCTTTGAGCATTTTGACGTCAAGGTCAGGGGCAACGTCATTGAAATTACGCCCCTTGCCAAACACGAGGCGAATAAATTGGTGGCGCAGGTGCTGGTGCCTTTTGAACAAGTGTGCAGAGTCGGGAATCTCAAACCTGGCAAGTATGAAATAAAAGTCAAGGGTCGCACCAGAACCATCGAGCCTGAGCAAACCGTTGAGGTGCGAGAGTGACGCGCGAACGAGACGTTTGCGTTACAACCGAAAGTAAACGGTGACCTTCTTTGGGAAGGTTACCGTTTGATAACGCAACAAAAAACTTGTTGCTTTAAATGACAGAAACGCCAAAGGCATTCCTGTCATGCAGGAAGCATCTTGTTACTGGTTAGCACTGTGCGAGTCATCCCGAGTAGGTCACCGCTTCTCAAGCGACCGTATCGAGGGGTGACGGGCGTCGATACGAAATCTCCCTTGTTGAACTGGTCTTTACCCATAACTATATACTGGACACCAGGAGACAGTCATAACATGTTACTCCTGACGGAGTTTGAGGATGCAGAGGGTGATGGCAACTATAAAGATGCACCCTTCACAAGGTTGAGCTGGCTTTTGTCAACATTTTCTTTGCAGAAGAGCGGGAAAACCGCGTAGCGGTGATATGTTTATAGCAATTCTCAACACGAGTGCCCCGTGTTCAGTAAAAAAATGTGGGACAGGGACAGTTTTAAAAGGGGGACGGTTTTTGAAGCGTCCAGCGAAAAAACCAGGGGGATTTTAAGAGGCATCCTGGAAACCCAGGCCATAGTTTGTCCCTCCAGACATCCCTCTGATTTTCGCTCTGGACGAGCGAAAATCTGTCTCCCTTTCAAAGGGAGAATTAATCCGGCAGTTGCCGGATTGCGTTACGTAAAAAAGAGCATTGCATGAAAGCGAGCGATTGCTGGCCGGCGCTTTGAGTAGGAGGGAGGTGCTATTGGCGCAAACTGGTTTTGTATTTCACGAAGATTACCTCAAACATGACACCGGCATGGGGCACCCGGAACGCCCGGAACGGCTGCAAGCCCTGATTGAATCCTTGAGACACGACGACTACCTGACCGAGTTCGCAGCCATTCGGGCCACTGCGGCCGAGGTTCAGTGGATTGAGCAAGTCCATTCCCTTTCTTATATCAAACAAATCGAGAAAGCCTGTACTGAGGGGCAGGTGCATTTGGACGCAGACACGGTGGTCTGCGGGGATTCGTTTCGGGCGGCACTTTTGGCTGTCGGCGGTGCGGTGAATGCCTGCGAAGCTGTCATGGCTGGACAAATTGAGAATGCCTTCTGTGCGGTGCGACCGCCCGGGCATCACGCGGAACCTGCGCGGGCCATGGGCTTCTGCCTGTTCAATAACATTGCCGTTGCCGCACGGTACTTACAGGATCATCTTGGTGTTGGCAAGGTTGCGATTATCGATTGGGATGTGCACCATGGAAATGGGACGCAGCACGCATTTTATGACGATCCTACGGTGTTCTATTGTAGCCTGCACCAGCATCCTTTGTTTCCCGGCACAGGCCGTTCTGATGAGACTGGTTCTGGACCGGCCGCTGGCACCACACTTAACTTCCCCTTGCCGCCGGGATGCGGTGACCGGGAATATGTGAAAATATTTGAAAAAGACCTTTTGCCCGCCGTGCGCAACTTTGGTCCGGATTTCATTTTGATTTCTGCTGGCTTCGATGCCCATCGTGACGATCCACTGGCTAACATGGAGGTTACTGAAGATGGGTTTCGACAGATGACGGCGGTGGTACGAGCCTTGGCACAGGAATGTTGCAGCGGGCGCGTGATTTCTTTGCTGGAGGGAGGCTACCATTTGAGCGCTCTGGCCAAAAGTGTAAGGGTTCACTTAAATGGGTTGCAATTGTGAAAAAAAATAGTTTATTTAATATAACCATTGAAGTCGAATTCATCTGGGTCTGTCACTCTTTTTGGAGCAAACATTATGTTTGAAACCCTGCAAGAATTGGATTTAAAGCCCGGTGATACAAAGCGCTATTTTCATCTGAGAAAAAGGATGATTGAAGAGCAGATTCGCGCGCGCGGGGTGCGCATCCCATTTGTCCTGAGAGGGATTGAGCGGGTCCCGCGGCACAGGTTTGTCGACGAATCTCTGGAACTGCAGGCTTACGACGATTCGCCCCTACCCATCAGCGAGGGCCAGACCATTTCGCAACCGTTTATCGTAGCGTACATGACCGCCGCCTTAAAGCTCAGCCACGACTCTAAAGTCTTAGAGGTCGGGACGGGCTCCGGTTACCAGGCTGCCGTTTTAGCAGAGCTGGTTGAACAGGTTTACACCATCGAAATCAACGCCAACCTGGCCATCGAGGCTTCCCGGAGGTTTAAGAAACTGGGTTACTACAACATCAACCTTCGATATGGGGATGGTTACAAGGGGTGGCCGGAGGAAGCACCCTTTGACGGCATCGTGGTGACAGCAGCCCCGGATCATATCCCCAAACCTCTGGTCGAGCAGCTTGCGCCCGGTGGCAAAATGGTGATTCCGGTGGGCGAAAAGTCGCAGGAGTTGCTGGTGATTTCTAAATCGTTTGATGGCAGCGTTAAGAAAGAGTCGCGTATTCCGGTCAAGTTTGTGCCGATGACCGGCGAAGCCGAAAAACGAGAATCGCACGAATGAAGAAATTAGTGACCGAGCGCGATGTCATTGAGGCCTGGCAAAAGGGCGCAACGCAGATTTTTGTGGCGCCCAACGGACTGGTGACGCCGGCGGCACAGGATGCCGCAAAAGCGCACAACATCACCATTGCTCGGAAAGTGAGCGATCCGTCCGCAGTTGCTGAAACCGTGGTGTTGCCTAAGAATTCTACTACGGGAAAGATCGTGCTCGGGTCTGACCACGCTGGATTTGAGCTAAAAGAACATTTAAAGAGCTTCATGGCTGAGGTCGGCTACGAGGTAGAAGACGTGGGCACCTTTTCACAGGATTCGGTTGACTACCCGGACATTGCCCTGGCGGTTGCACAAAAGGTAGCACAAAACCATCGGTGCCGCGGTGTGATTATCGACGGCGCCGGGGTTGGTTCGGCCATGGCCGCAAACAAAGTGTCCGGAGTGCGGGCAGCCACCTGCCACGACGTCTACACCGCTCGCAACAGCCGAATGCACAACGACGCCAATGTCCTGACCCTGGGCAGCCGCGTGCTGGGAATCGATGTGGCAAAAGATATCTTGCGAGTTTGGCTCCAGACGGATTTCGGCGGAGGCCGCCACAAACGGCGCGTGGACAAAATCATGGCAATCGAAAAGACTTACCACTGAATGACATCCGAAACCTTCCTTTGCTTTTTGCGTTAATGCCAATGGGTGACTTTTAAAATGCGTTACGCGGAATTAAACTACTTTAAGGCAACTGTTCTACACTTGCTTCTCATGGGCTTACCGCTCTCTTTGTTGGCTCAGGACGAGACGCTGATCAACGGCAAAATCGAAAGTGGTGGCTATGGTGCGCTGGTTTTGAAGACCACGCAAATCAAAGACGAGATGGGTTTGATGGTCGGCGGCAGCGGCGGCTGGATCCTCAATCACAGTTTCGTCATCGGCGGGGCCGGTTATGGCCTGGTGACAAATGTGGGCTCAAATCAAATTGTATTTGGGAACGACACGTTTCTAAATATGGGTTACGGCGGACTGTGGCTCGAGTACATTCCAGAGCCCCGGAAGCTGTGGCACGTTTCGTTCAACATTTTGGTGGGCGCCGGCGGATTAAATCTTCGCAGCCGCAATTTCAGCAGGAATTTTTTTGAGTGGGACTCGTTTTTTGTGGCTGAACCCGGAGCCGTTCTCATGTTGAATATCACGCACCATTTTCGCGTTGGTCTGGGTGCAAGTTATCGCTTTGTAGACGGAGTCGACCTGGGCGATGTCAGCGACAACGATGTCAGCGGTGCCGCGGCCAACGTTTTCTTCAAGTTTGGTAAGTTTTGAGTTGCAAGGTTGCTAACCAAAATTCGCAGGAAACACCATGGTAGAAAAGAAAAAAGCAGAACCTAAACCGACCAAAAGTACGCCGCCTGAACAGGAAGCTCCCCGGAGATTGTATCGATCTCTTGAAAACCGCATGATTGCCGGAGTCTGTGGCGGCTTTGCTGAATATTTCAAAATAGATCCAACCGTGATGCGCGTACTCTGGGTTATTGCCGGTTTTCTCAACGGCTTCGGTATTTTGGCTTACATCGTCAGTTGGCTGGTCGTGTCAGACAATCCTCAGCAAGCCAAAACAGGGGCCGATTCCAGGTCTCAACCCCAAAACGCCGGGTTGATTTGGGGTGTGGTATTGATTGCGCTGGGTCTGTTCTTTCTGGCCGGCCGGTTAGATCTGATGGATAACTTTGGCTACGATTGGGTCTGGCGACCCATGTGGTTTGGTTTCTTTCGGTTTGATGTGTGGTTGCCCATTGCTATCATAGCCATTGGGGTTGTCTATCTCCTCAGTGTTGCAAAAAAAGACAAGCAAGCCGAAGATGCAAAGGCAGGAAAAACCTCGGGAGGTGCTAAAGTGGAAAAAAAATTAACGCGCTCAGTCGACGACAAGATGATCGGAGGCGTATGTGGCGGCCTGGCAAAATACTTTAATGTGGATCCCGCCATCGTTCGTATTGCCTACGCACTGTTAACGGTGTTCAGCTCAATTTTCCCCGGCGTGATTGCTTATATCGTGATGCTCATCGTAGTTCCTGAAGAAACCTCTGCCACTCCGACCAGCACCGCTTCCAAAGCAACACCGGCAAAAGCCAAGGGCAAGTAGCGCGCCTGCTTTGAGGAGGGAATCGTCATGGTAGAAAAAAATAGATCTTACATCCCTGGCCTGGTCCTGGTTGCTGTCGGGGTTTTGCTGCTGTTGCGTCAGTTGCATGTTCTGTATTTCGGCTGGCGCGAATTCTTCCCCATCTTGCTGCTGGTGCTCGGTGGGATGATGTTTGTGCAGGCTTTAAACAAGGAAGATAAAGGCTCGGTTTTTCCCGCGACCATTCTCCTGGTGTTGGGTTTGTTTTTTACTCTGAGGCAGTATGGCCTTTTTTCCATCGACTACTATTTTTATTATTTCGACGATTATTGGCCGATTTTCTTGATCGCGGTGGGATCGGGATTTGTTGTTTTGTATCTGTTCAGACCGAAGGATTGGGGCGTTTTGATTCCAGGGGGGATTTTGTTGTTTTTTGGCGTCCTCTTTACGCTGCGAACGATTGGGGTCATCTACTGGCGCGATTTTGTCGATTACTGGCCAATCATCTTAATCGCCATTGGCTTGAGCATCGTGCTGAACAATTTGAAACGAAAGCCGCAGTAGTGGTTCGGGTGGCATGCAATTCAGCTTAAGGCTCCTTTCAATGGAGCCTTTTTTGTTTTGAAGCCCCAGTTGTTTTATCGACAACAACACAACTTTTGGAAGCACAAGATGCTGGAGATTCAGAAAGCAATAAATGAGCTTGACTGGTACGGCTGAGGTTGTTACATTAAATAGAAATAAACCGCGTAAGCAAAGGCTTAATGAAAGCACTGATTTTAAAAGATCAGCTTCAGTTGCGAGAGATCGCCAACCCGCAAGCCAGGGACAACCAGGCGCTCATAAGAGTCTCGGTGGCCGGGATTTGCAATACCGACTTAGAGATCGTCAAGGGGTACATGGGCTTTCACGGTGTTCTGGGGCACGAATTTGTCGGCATCGTGCAGGAAGCCCCAACCGCTGAATGGGTGGGGGCCAGAGTTTGCGGTGAAATAAACCTGGGCTGCGGTAGCTGTGATTATTGCCTGAAAGGGCTCTCGCGCCATTGTCCCAATCGAACCGTGTTGGGAATTTTGAACCATCCTGGTGCTTTTGCCGAATACTTAACCTTGCCCCTGGTCAACCTGCACCGGATTCCGGAGACCATTCCGGACCGGACGGCCGTGTTTGTGGAACCGCTTGCCGCTGCCCTGGAAATCCTGGAGCAATTGCACATTCAGCCGGACTGGAGCGTGGCTGTGATCGGCGACGGTAAGTTGGGCCTGCTCATCTGCCAGGTCCTCAAACTTACCGGGTGCGATCTGGTGTTAATCGGCAAGCATGCGAGAAAATGCGCCCTGGCAGAAAAATGGGGCGTTCCGGCTCGACTTGTGGGTGATCTGACCGATGAGAAATTCGACGTGGTCGTTGAGGCCTCCGGCTCCGCTTCCGGGTTTGCCACAGCGATGCAGGTTGTCCGGCCAAGAGGAACGATCGTCTTAAAAAGCACCTACCATGGCCATTTGGAAATGGATGCCGCGCCCATTGTGATCAATGAAATCCGGATTTTGGGGTCCAGGTGCGGGCCTTTTGACGCTGCCATTCGCGTTTTGGCCAACCAACAAGTAGAGGTGGAGAGCCTGGTCGAAGCTACCTACCCGTTTGAACAGGCGCTAAAGGCTTTTGAGCATGCGCGAGAAAAAGGCACACTCAAGATTCTCCTTAATATTGGCAACTCACGATAATGACCAACCAATAATCTGCGATGATTAAGATCAAAGTCGACCTGGCAGAACGAAGCTACCCGATTTTTGTTGATGCGGGTAATCTGCGAAAACTGGGAGAAATGTACCAACTCTACGGTCTGGGTCGGAAAGCTGTGGTTGTTTCCGATGCAACGGTGGACAGCTTGTACGGCAAGGCTTTGTCTGCGGGGTTTAAAGGCCTCGGCGTGCAACTGCGCTCCATCGTACTGCCTGCGGGTGAGCACACCAAGTCCTTACGCACCATTGAAAACATAATCACGGAGATGCTCGAATACGGATGTGACCGGGATTCTGCGGTGATCGGATTCGGCGGCGGCGTCATCGGTGACATCGCCGGCTTTGCCGCCTCGATTTTTAAGCGCGGGGTGCCTTTCGTCCAGGTCCCGACGACGCTGTTGGCGCAGGTAGACGCCAGCGTGGGCGGCAAGACCGGCGTGAACCATGCCCTGGGGAAGAATTTGATCGGTACGTTTTATCAGCCCAGGCTCGTTTGGATGGATCTGGAGATGCTAAAAACCTTACCCACACGGGAAATACTCTGTGGACTCGGCGAAATCATCAAATACGGCGTCATCTGGGACGCCACGTTGCTCACTTTGGTCGAAGAGAATTTAGACAAGATCCGGTCGCTGGACCGGGACATTGTGCAAGAAATCGTAAAAAGATGCTGTGAAATCAAAGCCGAGATTGTCTCCCAGGACGAGAAGGAAGCGGGGCTGAGGATGATCCTCAATTTTGGACACACGGTTGGCCATGCGCTGGAAGCGGCTACTGATTACAACGTGCTCAACCACGGGGAAGCCGTCCTGCTCGGTATGTTGGCCGAAAGCAAGATTGCCCTGGCGGCCGGACACCTGAGCGCGCCGGATTTCGAACGCATCCACAACATTATCGCCAAGGTTGATCTACAAATTGACTTAGAAGGTGTAACTGTGGCCTCTGTTGTCGAATTTATTAAGACCGACAAGAAACGCCTCGCCGGGCGTCCCAGGCTTGTTCTTCCCAGGGCCGTGGGCGAGGTCTTTGTTGTAGATAATTTGGACAGGAGGACTATCAAAAAGGGGATTGCATTCGTTTTGAGCGGCTAAATCGTCCAATCATTAGTCAGGAAATAACCCATGCTGCGCAGACTGAGACCCACAAAAATTGTTTACGATGGCGCCTGCCCCATCTGCACTGGAAGCATTAGATGGCTGCGGCGCCTCGATTGGTTTGATTGCCTGGAGTTTGTGGATTTGTTGGATTGGGAAAAGGTCAAAAAAGCGTATCCAGCTCTGGCACTGGAAAAATGCCAACGAGAGGTGCACGTTATTTCACCCAATGGCGAGATACGGTCGGGGTTTTACGGATTCAGGAAATTGAGCTCTCTCCTGCTGGTTGGCTGGTTGATTTTGCCCATTCTCTACCTGCCTGGTGTGCCAATCTTGGGGCAAAGGATGTATCGCTCCATAGCAAAGAATCGCAAAAGGTCGGGTGCACGCTGCCCAATCCATTGGGGTGCATAGACTTGGTATTTTTGTCAAAAAAGCTTGAACTTTGAAAAGATGAGAAGCCAGCGAAAACACAAGAGCTTCAAAGCGCTCGATCAGCACAGCGCTGGGAAAAAGGAATACGTGGAAACGCGCGAGGATTATCTGGTCAAGGGGTACAACGGTCTGGAATCCGCCGTCATCATTTCCGACGAGTTTGGCAGCCTGTGGGGAAGGCCGAAAAGCCTGGAGAGGGGGAAGGTTAAATCCATTCTCAGCACACTCAATGAACGTGGCATCAGCTACGCCATAATCGGAGGCATCGCCATGGGACAGCACGCCCTGCCGAGAACGACCCATGATCTGGATATCCTGGTTGCCAAAAAAGATATTGGGACAGTTAGAAAGATTTTCAAGAAGTATTACAAGGGCGGAAGTACGATTGTACAAATCTATGACGTCGACGGTACCCGTCTGGACGTTCTGCCGGCGGATCTACGGCATCGAATCGCGGCTTTAGAGCACGCCCTTGACTCGACTTTGGAAGGGGTCCCAATAAAAGTGGTAGACGTGCGAAGTTTGCTGATCCTGAAGATACTCGCGGTTCCAGAAAGAACAGACCTGGGCAAGAAAAGAAGTGACGAAGCCGACATCACTGAATTGCTTAAATATGGCAAGGATACGCTTACAAAGAAAGATATTGATTACGTGGCCAAAAGTGTATTAGCCATGGGTTACACCAAAAAGGATGTGCGGAAGTACCACGAAATGATCCAATGGCTCAACGAAACCCTGGAGCTTTTAGACCTGGGCAGCCTGAAATACCCATTGGAGGAGCTTCCGTGAACGTGCTGGTTCTGAATTGCGGTTCTTCTTCGGTAAAGTTTCAGATTATCGCCACCGACCTGGAGCGCATCAAGAAAGATGCGGACCGACTGCTGGCGAGTGGCGTTCTTGAACGCATTGGCAGTCATGCCCTGATCACATTTCAGGCCGAGGGGCACCCAAAGGTTAAACAGGATGCGCCCCTGCGAGATCACCGCGCCGCCATCGATAAGGTGCTGCACTGGAGCATTTCGCCTGAATCCAGAATCAAGCACATCAACTCGATCGCCGACATTCATGCGGTGGGGCACCGCGTGGTGCACGGTGGGGAGAAGTTCAAGATGTCAGTGAGAATCGACAGGGAGGTCATCGCTGGCATTGAAGATTGC
The DNA here is from genome assembly GCA_046757525.1 of bacterium. Taxonomy (GTDB): domain Bacteria; phylum Zhuqueibacterota; class Zhuqueibacteria; order Oceanimicrobiales; family Oceanimicrobiaceae; genus JBHHYI01. The sequence continues at coordinate 13,715 of JBHHYI010000042.1, forward strand.
ATCGAGTTGGCGCCGCTGCACAATCCCTCCAACATCAAAGGAATACGCGCCACCACGGAGCTGCTCGGCGAAGGCGTGCCCCAGGTCGCCGTCTTCGACACGGCCTTCCATTCGACCATGCCGGAAACTTCTTATCTTTACGGCATTCCCTACCAACTCTACCGCAGGTACAAAATACGGCGCTATGGCTTTCACGGGACTTCGCACCGCTACATCGGTTTTCGCTACCGACAAATGCACAATCTCAAGCCCGAAGAGGTGAACATCATCTCGCTGCATCTGGGCAACGGCTGTTCGGCTTGTGCCCTGAAGGACGGCAGCTCGTTCGAGACCTCCATGGGTTTCACCCCCCTGGAAGGTCTGCTCATGGGTACGCGTTCCGGGGACATCGACGCCTCGATCCTCGAATACTTGTACCACAAGGAAGGCCTATCCCTGTCTGAAATAGACATGCTCTTGAACAAACAGTCCGGTCTGTTGGGGCTGTCGGGATTGACCGGAGACATGAGGGAGCTGCTGGAAGAAGAAGCGGAAAACCAGGATCGGCGAGCCATGCTGGCCATTGAGATTTTTTGTCACCGGGTTAGAAAATATATCGGTGCCTATTTTGTGGAGATGGGTGGTGCCGAGGCCATCGTGTTCACCGGCGGGATTGGCGAAAACTCACCGACTATCCGCGAACGCATCTGTCGGAACCTTCAATGTCTCGGGCTTGACCTGGACAGCCGCACGAACAAAAGCCTCAGCGGCGGGAAGAGTGGTGAGATCACAAAAAAAGGCAGCCAACTCAAGGCTTTCGTCATACCAACCAACGAGGAGCTGCTCATCGCCCGGGACACGGTGCGCGTGGTCGAAAACGCCCCCCGGCGGTGGTGATCAGTAATCTAACGTATTTCGGGAACGGTCATTCAACGACCAGTTCTGATCGATCACTGTGAAGTTCTTTGAAGATTCCGCAATTTGACCACTGTCCTCGTCTTTAACGCGCACTGTGAGCGTATAAAGGCCTCCCGTAAAATAGCTGATGGGGATTTTTAAGCTGTGCGCCGAGGTCGCTCCCGGCTTCTTAACGTGGCGTTGGAATTGTGCAATCTTTTTCCCTTCGCTGTCTTGAAATATGAAGGATGAGGTATAGGTGGAGCTTTGGTCGTCACTTGTGAACGACAGATTATAAACTTCGAAATAGATATGAACATCTGAAAGACCTTGAGCGAAAGTTCTGACGGCGTTAGGCTCGATGTACCTGTTGTTTTTGACGTAGGGCTGATTGCTCTTCGCGGGTTCAATTCTCTGACTGAACTGAATATCGCTCACCGCTAATTTCTGATCTTGAAAGCTGCGTGCCTGGAAGAATTCTTCCAACAAGGAGGTTTTTTCGGTTTCCATATCTCTTGCCAAGACCTTGACCCGATACCAGCCTGGCTCAAAGGTGAAGGCCATCAAGGCAACTCTTGACTTTTCGGTTGCCTGAGTCTGGGCGTAGGTGTCCACTTGAAAAGAATCGCGCAAGGTCTGGTTGCCAACCACATTACCATCGTCGTCATAGGCGGTGAATTCTATTTCATAACTGGCGCTAAATCCCTTACCGGCTTTGATAAACTGCAATTCTTGATAGCTCAACTGGATGTAAAATTCCACGTAGGTCTGGCTGTCCACGCCTTGTAAATTGGTATAGTCGACAAAAAAGTTTGGACCTTCTCCGTTAGACCTGAGGGGGGTTGCCATGGCAGATCTTTTTTTGGCAGCGGCAGTAGCAGCAACCAAACTGTTCAGGGAGAGTAACAGGACGAGAAGTGCAACTCTGGATTTCATAATTCCTCCTTGAATAATCACAATCCAAAAATTGGGGGTTAGACTTACACTATTTATCGGATATTACTTTCAATTATCCATATCTGCTCAAAATAATGCCGTGAAGTTTTCGCAATCAATTTTACAAGATTGCCCAAAATGAGCGTAAAATAGCTCCAGTCTCTTGCTTTTACGCTGTGCACAGACCCCTGTCAATAAACATTTGATTTTTAGCGAAGAAAACCTTAGTATTAGGACTAAGTCCATGCCGAGTCTTGTCGAAGCGTGCATTCCAACCTCAGGGCAATATCCTTGCTTTTTAGAGTACAGATGCACTTATCGACCTGGCTCAAGCTGAATTTCTCGCTCGCAGAGTGTGTTGAGTCAACGGCACAATCTTAGGACACTAAAACGCAAAGGAACCGGATTATGATTGACCTCCTCATAGTTGTGGCTTTTGTGGTATACGCCGTCTCTTCAGGTTTTCGGGCGCGCGAAAAGGCTTCAAAGAATCTTCAAGAATATTTCTTAGCCGGCAAAACCCTGAAGGGTTGGCAGGCGGGCTTTAGCATGGCCGCCACGCAGTTTGCTGCCGATACGCCCTTGTTGGTGACCGGCCTCATTGCTACCGGCGGCATCTTTATGGCCTGGCGACTGTGGATTTATGGCATCGCTTTTTTAATGATGGCCTTTGTGTTTGCGGTGGCCTGGCGACGTGCAGGCGTGCTCACGGATGCTGAGTTGACGGAAGTTCGATATAGCGGAGCCGGCGTTTTGCCACTGCGGGTTCTCAAAGCCGTTTACTACGGCACGGTCATAAACTGCGTGGTGCTGGCCATGGTGCTGGTGGCCGCAACGCGTATTGCCGAAATTTTTCTGCCCTGGCATCAGTGGCTTCCTGGCGGCCTGTACCAGATGATTTTGAACGTCACGCAAACATTGGGGCTTTCTTTGGGAACAGGCACTTCTGGATTAAGCCCTGAGGTGGTGACCACGAACAATTTGATTAGCATTTTGCTCATTTTGGGTTTTACCGCCCTGTATTCTACAACGGGTGGCCTTAGAAGTGTGGTGGCGACCGACGTGGTGCAGTTCAGTTTGGCTATGGTCGGCACATTCGTCTACGCCATCATCGTGGTGACCCGGGCGGGCGGTTTGGGCAATTTGACCGCCAGGATCGTTGAACTTTACGGCACCGCCTCAGCGAGCAAAATAATGTCGTTTGCGCCAACCGGGGGGGAGATCGTGCTACCATTCCTGGTCATCATTGGTCTGCAGTGGTTCTTTCAAATGAATAGCGACGGCACGGGCTATCTTGCACAACGGTCTATGGCTTGTGCCACGGACCGTGATGCCCGCATAGCCGGGGTCTTATTTGCCTGGATGCAAATCTTTGCCCGCAGCTTGATCTGGCTGGTCATCGGCGTCGGTCTGCTCGTCATCTATCCCTATACATCGGCAAGCGTAGCTGGCGACCAGTTTGTGGCATCACGTGAAATAACCTTTGTCACCGGCATCAACGATTTGTTGCCCGTGGGCATCAGGGGACTCATGCTGACCGGACTATTGGCCGCCCTCGCTTCTACCATCGACACCCATCTCAATTGGGGCGCCAGCTATTGGAGCAACGACATTTATCAGCGCTTGATTTGCCAACACTGGTTGAAACGCGAACCTAAGAGCCATGAACTGGTGCTTGCGGCCCGCTTTTCCAATCTGCTGATCTTGGTGATTGCCCTCACCGTTATGGCCAATTTAGGCTCGATTCAGGAGGCCTGGAAAATCTCGTTGCTGTTTGGCTCGGGCATGGGATCGGTGCTGGTCTTGCGCTGGCTTTGGGAGCGGATGAATCTTTTTTCCGAATTGGCAGCCATGGTCGCCTCTCTGATTGTTGCTCCCATTCTCCTGTGGAAGCTGCCCGGCGAGAAGGCCGATTGGATTCGATTGAGCTCGATGGCAGGCATCTCCACTGCTATTGCAATAGGCATTACCTACGTCACACCCGCCACCGACATGGCCGTATTGAAGCGTTTTTATGAAAAAGTAAGACCGCTGGGATTTTGGGGCAAAACGGCTGCGGCAATGGGTGAGAATCCCGGGCATTCAGTGAAGAAACTGCGGCGCGGATTGAGAATTACGCTATTGTCGGCCTTTTCCCTATTTCTGCTGCACACCGGCGTTGGTAAATTGCTGATCAAGGCTCCCGGCCAATCCATGGTCTCAGCATGGCTTTATATTTTCGCGGCCCTGGCGGCGATCCCTCTGTGGTGGAAAGACGCCGTTGGTCACTCACAGGAATGACAGCGTTTCGCCGCAGAATTTGCCCGGTTCCCTGACAATCCGTGAAGGTTCCTGTACGCTGCCACGTGGGCGCGTCATCTGTATTATTGGTGTTCTAACTTGACTTGTGAGGGGATTGGCATTGCCACATTCTCTTCCGGCACATAGTCCTGCAGCAAGGGAAAGGCGCTCAGGTCCTTGGCGAAGGCTGTTGTGAGGAAGGAATCCACCCACCAGAAAATATCATATTTGCGAATGATTTGCCGCAGTCGCCGCATTCTCCATTTTGTTTCGTCGCTGTCCATTTTGAACGCGCGATAAATAGCCTCGGCAATGCCTTCGATATCGTGGGGATTCACCAGTAAGGCATATTTTTGCAGTTGTGCTGCCGCGCCAGCAAATTCACTCATGATCAACACCCCGGTGTTCTCCAAACAGCACGCACAATACTCCTTGGCTACCAAATTCATACCATCCTTCAAGGGGGTAATTAGTGCAATCTCCGCGGTACGATAGTAAGCCAACAGCTCCGGGCGCTCTAAGCTTCGAAAGATGTAGTGAATGGGCACCCAGCCCGAACGGGTAAACTGGCCGTTGATTTCACCTACGAGACGTTCTATTTCCGTTTTTAGGCTGGCGTACTTGGGAATGCTCCTTCTGCTTGGCACCACGACTTGAATGAGAGTCGTGTTTTCCTGCAGTTCAGGAAATTTTTTCAGGGCGCTTCTGTAAGCTTCCAACCGCTCGGGAATCCCCTTGGTGTAATCCAACCGATCGACTCCCAGGATGATTTTTTGCTTCGGGATATCTTCATGGATATACCAGGCCCTGTCAGAGACTTCCTGGGTAGCCGCTGATTTCGCAAACTCCCGGAAATCGATGCTGTTTGGAAACACACCGACTCTAATCTCGCGGTTGTCCAGGCGCATGGAATTCACCTGTCCTCGTCCCTCGATTCTCAGACCTTTGAGCAGCGTGCGCACACAGTGAACGAAGTTTCGGCGATCACGAAACGTTTGAAATCCGATTAGATCGTATTCCAGAAGCGCGTGCAGAATTTCAAAACGCCACGGCAGCCTCACGAGAATGTCCAGCGGCGGGAAAGGGATGTGAAGAAAGAAGGCGATCTTGGAGGTGACGCCCATGGCGTGCAATTCCCTGGCTACGGTCATGAGGTGATAATCGTGCACCCAGATGAAATCGTTGTGGCGCATATTCTGGGTTATGGCACCAGCAAATTTCTGATTGACCCGTTGGTAGGCCAGCCAGTACTCCGGCCTGAAGTTGCAGTGGGAGGTAAAGTCGTGGAACAAGGGCCAGATGATTTCATTGGCAAATCCTTCATAATACTTCTCCTTTTCGTCAGAAGTTAGATGGACCGGTTTCAGAGTGTAACCGAATTTTTGCGTCTTTGCAGCCAACACGTTCTCGAGGGTGTTGCCTCCCTCGGCCACGGTTCCCGCCCAGCCGATCCAAATGCCGCCGCGGTGTTTTAGAACCGGTGCCATGGCAGTTACCAGGCCGCCAGAACCTGGTTGAACCAACCAGTCACCCGTTTCGCTTTGGTCCAGCACGACCGGCAACCGGTTGGAAACGATCAGCAGACGGCTGTTCAACGGTTCTTCTGACACGATGGCACCTTTAGTTGCTGTGAGTTGCTTCGGGTTCATTGGCCGTCTCTTTTTGTAAGAAAAGCGTTTGAGTGGGATAAGCGAACTCGATGCCTTCCTGTTCGAAGCGGCGGAAAATCGCCAAATTAATGTTCTGTTGCGTATCCATGTAAACATTGTAGTTCGGGTTGCGAACATAATAGACGATTTCATAATTCAAGGAAGAATCGCCGTAATCCTTGAAGTGAGCGCGATCAAATCGTGCTTCCTCCTCCTTTTCGATGATTTCCTTAAGAAACAGTGGAATCGCAGCCAGCTTTTCGTACGAGGTCTGGTAAACCACGCCAAGCGAGAAAACCACACGGCGTTCGTACATTCTTTTGTAGTTGCGAATTCTGCTGCTAAGCAGGTCGCTGTTGGAAATGATGAGCTGTTCCCCGGAAATGCTCTGGATGCGCGTGGTCTTGAGGCCAATCTGTTTCACCGTCCCCATGTAGGTGTCTAAGATGATAAAATCTCCGATGACGAACGGTTTGTCCAGCACGATAGACAAGGAGGCGAACAAGTCTCCGAGAATATTTTGCACCGCCAAAGCGATGGCAATACCGCCGATGCCAAGACCGGCAATCAGTCCGGTGATGTCGATTCCGAGATTGTCCAGGGCGATGAGCAACATGATCGCCCACAAAACCAGTTTGGCCACAAAACCAAGCGCCGTGATGGTGGTAACACTGGCGGCGTCTTTTTCCAGGCGTTCTTTTTTGTAACGACGTATGAAGAAATCAATGACACTGTTTCCCCAAATGACCGCCTGCACCAGAAACCCGATGATCAACAAGTTGCGCAGGATGCTGCTGACTTTTTCGGGCACGGTAAGCACCAGGGAAGCGGCATAGATCGCCACCAGCAGCAAGACAAAGACTCTGATCTCGGCGATCAACTGTGCGATGAGATCGTCCAGCTCCGTTCTGGTTTTTTGGGTGAGAATGCCCAGGCGTTTAGCGATTACCCCCTTGAGGATTCTTAAGATTAGCAGACTCACAACAAATACGATTAAGGCGATGAGCCATTCTTTCAACGTGTTGTCGTAAATCGTCTTGTTCAGAAAAGTCATTTCTTGCCTCCACAGATTTTTTTCCAGCTTGAGAGGAATTGCAACAGTTCTTCAGGGGGGACCAGCCACAAATCGGCCCCGGTGGTTCTGAGTCGGGCATTCACCAGGATGCCGATGCCCCGATTTCTTACCGCTTGAAAGGCATCTTCGTCGGTCAGATCGTCGCCGAGATAGGCGACTGGGCTGTCGTCATCCAGTTCGGAAAGTATTCTTTTGACCGCCTGGCCTTTGTCGTTGCCAGGGGTGCGGAATTCAATGCCGCCGTCAAATGGTTGCAGTCTCAAACCAATTTCGCGGGCACGATCAGCCCACTGCCGTGCAATCAGATCGCGGGTGGCGCTTGCGCGTGCTTCCGCCTGGCCGCGCCAGTGGATGGCCAGCGCTCCCGGCTTGAGCTCACACTGCCGCGACAGCCCCGCCTCATGGCACCATTGTTTGATGGTGCGCAAGGCATGGGAGAAGCCTTCCTCCAACGGAGCAAGCTCATAAGTCCCGTCGACGCGCAGGCGTTCCATCCCGTGAGAGCCCCAAATCTCTGGCAAACTCTTCAACCCCAGAAGGGGAATCAGGTCTTTAATGGCTCGACCGCTGATGAGTACCAGGGTGCAATGCGGAGCGTTAAGTAGCTCACTCAAGGTTTCTCGGACACCCGGGTAGGGAACGGCCCGGTGTCTTTGTGGTTGAAAGGGCGCCAGGGTGCCGTCGTAGTCCAGAAGCAAGGCGCTTTGCCTCGCGTGTTGAACCCGGCGGAAAAAACGATCCAGGTCAAGTGTGGGATTCAAGGTTTTCATTGGTTGCCATTAAGGACTACTGTAATTCGATTCTTTGCTCCTTTTCGTGCAGTAGCGCTACAAACAGAGTGAGATACTCTCGTAAGTGGCGCGTGATCAAAAAGTTTTCCCTGACGAACTCCTTGGCTTTGTTGCCCATCTCTACCAGCTTGTCGCGGTTGTTCAAGAGATAGCGAATGCGAAGGGCAGCCCCTTCGGGCGTATTCACCAGGAAGCCCGTGTGGTAGTTGATGACCTGGATGCGAATGCCTCCCGTGTCGCCGCCGATGACCGGTTTGTTCTTCCACATGGCCTCCGTGACCGTTAAGCCGAATCCTTCCTTGATGGACTTTTGCAGCACCACGACCGAGGCCCGCTGCAGCGCGTTAATGGTGCGATGGGCATCCCCGGGCAAAAGCAGCACATGGGTGTCTGGATCGTCTGCGGCAGAGTTGCGTACCTCGTTCAGGACAATTTCGCCTTCTGGATCGTCCGAGGCACCGCCGCCGGCCAGCACCAGTTGCAAGGTTGGGATGAACTTCTTGGCCATCTTGTAAGCCTGGATGACCCCCAGAGGATCCTTGAAACGGTCGTATCTGGACACCTGCACGATCATGGGCCTTTCAGGGTCTAATTCAAATTGCTCAAAGACAGCCTGGATGTCCTCGTCCTTGAGTTCGATGTTCTTAACATGAAGCGGGTCAATGCTGGGCGGAATCAAATAGATCGGGTGCGGCAATGGCTGGGCAAAAGTGGACAAAGAAAAAATGCTGGCGTCATAAAGCTGGACGAAGTTTCTCAGGTATTTCCACACCGGTCGAAACGGCTTGCTGACGTCGATGTGACAGCGCCACACCCACTTGCCCTTTCTTTCCGGAAAGTGTTGTACCAGGGCAGCAGGTTGCGGGTCATGGATGATGGCGATGTTGGCTTCTTGCAGCCTGTCCCGCAGGGTTTCGGCGGTTTGCGCATTGGTCCTCTCATACGCATTCAATATGCGCTCCGGAATGTTGATTTTGTCGCCCTGAATGGCGTTATGAAAGCTTTTGGTGCATTGATAGAATTCCGGCTTGCCCTGGATCACTTCCCAGGAAGTTTCTAAACCCAGCTCCTGCATCAGCGGTACCATTTTGTTGAGTATCTCGGCCACACCCCCGCCGACTCGGGTGGAATTCACATGTACCACGCGCATGCCCTTTAGCGGTCCGGCTAATTGCCGCAAATGGTCGACCACATCCTGCCCAGCAACTTTTGCGTATTTGGCTAAGGTCCCTGTCATTTCCTTCCTTTGCTAAAAAATGTGACGAATATTTCGGTTAATTTGCTGCGTAACTCCGTTAGCGTGGAAAAGTAAGGATCGATTTCATTGATGGCCTGGCACAGCGGCGCACATTCTTCCCCCAGGTCTTTGATCCAATTCTGGAAATCATCCAGACCACTCTCGTTGCGCCGGGGAGCATCGATGAAGTGGTAGAAGATACTTCCCACCGATATCTGCGGCAGCATCCGCACGAACTCCCGTGGATGCTTGACTTCATGATGCGTATCAAAGATGACAATCTGAGAACGAATGAACTCGAACTGATTGTCGTGCTGGGTCCACAGGGGGTAATCCACCTCGTCCAATCTTTCCTCTAAAATTTCGATGAGCTCCTGTCTCAAATCTTCCAGCGTAGCAAATTCCGTGGGGTCGACCAGGCTCAGGCGTTCTGAGAGGATCTTTTCGTGCAGGCTGTGGCGCGCCCAGATGGCGAAATCGTTGTGGTATTCAGGATCATCGAAACGCGGCCGAAGTAGCCCGCCCCAGAAATGGTAGTAAATGCTGTCAGTCGTGATCGTTTGCAACTGATCTTTGAGTTCCCGCAGGTTCTGCGCCCGTTGGCCGGTTGCTATGGCGATTAATGCGCAGTCTTTGATGGCAAAAGGGGCTGCCTCCGTTTGATTATTGGCCATGATGGATTCTCTTTCAAGAAAAGTGGTGCAAAGGGTTTGGAAATTCTTACTTTAACAATATAATCATTCCGGATATTTTTTTCAACACCTAATTCTCCTGGTAATCTGTGCAAATTTCTTCCCGAGTTTGATGCAAGGAATTGCACATTTGAAAGATTCTCAGAAACCCTTGTTTGCTGGTTACCCCCTGTTATTAAAAAAGATAGCTCTAACCAGAGCGCGGTTGGCATAATGTTTGTTACTTAATTGTAATCTAAGAGTCAAAAAAACAATCTGATAGTTTGTTCTCTCACTGTGCGTCGTTATTGACGTACTCTTCGTTTCTAATAAATTAGTACCTGTTGCCAATTTCTCGGTCAGTGTCACCGGAGGAAGCAAGAAGACTCCATCTCTGATTGCGCAGAGAGAAGCTTAAAGCATGCGAGGACGAAACAGGAAATGAGGCGCATTTCTGGCACTTTGCAACAGAAACCAACCGGTTACTCCTACACAATTCTTTGAAAATTCATTTGAAAGGGGAAAACTTTTTAGAATTTTGCGAAGGAGGTGAGTGAGAAAATGTAGAGTTCTATTGATAGCCGTGCATGGGCGCAAACTTGCGCTGAGTCGTGAGATTTAGAGAAAGAAACCGAAATTCCACATTTTACGGAGGGCTGAACAATGGAAAGGAAAAACTCGTATAGTAGTCTGTTAGTAGTGTGTCTTCTTGTTTGTGCTGTTTCCGTGCTAACTGTTGGGAGTGCATTCGCCCAAGTTGTTGGCACCATTAAAGGGGCGGTGACCGCGGTTGAAACCTCGGAGGCGCTGCCAGGGGCGAACATTTCCGTGGCCGGTACTTTGCGCGGGGCCAGTGTTACGGTTGACGGCAAGTATGCTTTCAGGATAGAGCCGGGCACTTATACCGTGCGCGCAAGCTTTATAGGCTACTCCTCGGTTGAGAAAAAGGTACAAGTGGTTGCCGGGGAGACGGTAACCGTTGATTTTCAACTTGCGGAAACGCCCGTTGAATTTGGCGAAAGTCTGGTGGTGCTCGGTTCCCGGACCGCCCGTACCGCTGTTGAAACCCCGGTACCGGTGGACGTGATTTCAGCCAAGGAAGTTCGCGAATCGGGTCAATTGGAAGTAAACCAGGCGCTTACCTATCTGGCACCTTCTTTTAATGCTTCGCACCAGACCATTGCCGACGGTACCGACCAGGTCAATCCGGCCAGTTTGCGAGGACTGGGCCCCGACCAGGTATTGGTATTGGTTAATGGCAAGCGCCGGCACAAGAGTGCCCTGGTGCACGTCAACGGAACCTTCGGTCGTGGCACCGTCGGGGTGGACTTAAACGCCATTCCTAAAGCCTCTATTGAACGTATTGAAGTACTGAGAGATGGCGCGGCTGCCCAGTATGGTTCCGATGCCATCGCGGGCGTCATCAACATCGTATTGAAACAACAGACTGAAAAGATTCAGGTCAATACCATGACGGGCACAACAGGCTCAGGGGATGGCGATCAGATCGCGCTCAGCGCCAACTATGGCTTCCGGATCGGGGAAAGAGGCTTTGTCAATGTGACCGGTGAATTCTTTGACCGGGGCCGCACTAACCGTTCTGACCCCTTCCAGGGTCCGCTTTTTTTCACGGATAGAGCCAAAGACGATGCAGAACTTGCCAGACGGGGGCTCACCCGGCGTCAACTTTCGATGAAAACGGGGCAGGGCAAAGCGACCGTCGGCGCCGCCTTCATAAACTCGGCCTTTTCTATTTCGGAGAACGCAGAGTTTTACGCCTTTGGTGAAATATCGGGCCGAAAAGGTAAATCAACAGGATTTTACAGACGGCCTATTCAAGAAGCCAAAGTTGTTTTTGAGATCTTCCCCAATGGCTTTCTGCCTGAGATCGACACACAAATCGATGACAGGTCTTTCACGGCCGGATTGCGCGGCAACCGCAACGGTTGGGATGTCGACTTCAGCGTAACCCATGGAGTCAATACCTTTCAGTTTAACATTGAAAACACCGACAATGCCTCTTTGGGAACGGCCACGCCGCTTTCATTTGATGCTGGCAGGCTGGAGTTTCGACAAACCACCGGCAACTTAGATATCGTCCGACCTATCGACACAAAAGGCGTGATCAACTCGCTTTCCTTGAACTTTGGCGGTGAGTTCAGGATCGATAAATATGAGATTAAACCGGGCCAGTTTGAGTCGTTCTCCTTGGGAAATGGCGGAGATCGCCCGGGCATCGATTTCGACACCACATCTACCGGGGCACCAAAGTTAGCCGGCTCACAGGTTTTTCCCGGATTTCAGCCTTCAAATGCAGTAGCGAGGTTCCGCAATGGCATCAGTATCTATGGTGGCGTCGAAAGCGAAATCACCGACCAACTCCTCATTGACATTGGCGGGCGCTTTGAGAATTTTAGCGACTTCGGAGCCAGGGCCATTGGCAAGATAGCCGGGCGTTTCAAGGTCGTGGAGGATTTTGCGCTTCGAGCTGCGGTGAGCACCGGCTTTCGCGCACCCTCGCTGCATCAAGCCTGGTTCAACAATGTGAGCACCCAGTTCCTGACCGATCCGGAAACCGGTGAACTGGTGGCAAAGCGGGTTCTTACAGCAAATAACAAGAGCCCAGTGACCAAGGCATTTGGCATTCCGAATCTTAAAGAAGAGACTTCGATCAATGTGAGCGCAGGGTTTACCACCAGGCCGCATCCAAAGTTTTCTTTTACAGCCGATTATTATCATATTGAAATCGATGACCGCATCGTCCTGACCAGTCGATTCACGAATGCTAACCCGACCTTTGCCAAGTTATTGGAGCCGTTCCAAAGCTTAGGGGTGAGTCAAGCCCAGTTCTTTGCCAACGCCGTAGACACCAAAACCAATGGTCTGGACATCGTGGCTGCCTACTTTACCCCGTTGGGACGGGGTCGGCTTAGTTTCACCGGCGCCCTCAACCTTTCCTACACCGACGTCCAACAAATCAATATTCCCAAAGAGTCGATAGACGTGTTCAGAAAAGCCGAAGGCAGGGATCCAACCCAGGACGAACTCAATACCATCGCCAATACGCTGTTCAATCGAGAAGAGTTTAACCGACTCGAAACCGCACTGCCAAGACAAAAGGCTAATATCTCGGCAAGGTACAGCATCGGTCCATTTAGTGCATTGGGTCGCGCATCCTATTTTGGCGAAGTGAAGTACAGGCCGACGAATCCGCTAAATGATGAGGACTTTAGCGCCAAAGTCCTCTTTGACGTGGACGTGGCCTATGAAATTCTTCCAGGGGTCAGGTTCTCCGTGGGCGCCAACGATCTTTTCGATACCTTTCCCGACAAACATGGTAAGCCGGCAGAACGCGCCGCCAAAGGGCTAAACAGCAATTATGGTAATGGCAATTTCGTTTATAGCAGACGTGTCACCCAGTTTGGCATGAACGGAGGCTTTTACTACAGTCGGCTGCAGTTTGATTTGTAGACGGCCTATTTGTTTGAATTAACAGCTCAGATCCCCACAGTTGAAAAATTGTGGGGGTTTTTTGTTTGTATGAAAATCA